>JAGWSF010000006.1 GCA_028876385.1 Acidobacteriota bacterium
CACAAGCCCATCTCCGCCATCCTGAGCGATCTGGACGACCAACTCGTTCTGTCGGCGGCGACGCCGGTGGCCGAAGCGGGGATCCTCCTCACCGACGAGGCCCGGGTGGGCTCGGCCGACGATGTGCTCGTCGTGGACCGGACCGGTGACGCCCGCTCCCTGGCCGTGGCCGACATCATGGCCGCCGTCGCCCGTTCGTGCGCCACTCAGGTCGACGAGATACGGTTAGCCGAACGCCGCTTCCGGGCCCTCGTGCAGGGCAGCACCGACGTGTTCACCATCGTCGGCGCCGACGGTCGGCTGCTGTATGTCAGTGAAGCTGCCGAGCAGGTGATCGGCTACCCGGCCGGCGACCGCGTGGGCCGCTCGGCGTTCGATCTGGTCCACCCCGACGACCGGGCCGCGTGCCGCGAACTGATGGGCGCGGTGGGCGGCCGCCGTGACGCCGCGGCGAGGCTGACGTTCCGGATGGTGCGGGCCGACGGGCAGGTGCGCTGGATGGAGGGCACCGCCCGCAACCTGCTCGACGACGAGGCCGTGGGCGGCATCGTCGTCAACTACCGGGACGTCACCGAACGCCACGATCTGGAGGCCAAGCTGCGTCACCAGGCCTTCCACGACAGCCTCACCGGGCTGCCCAACCGGTCCCTCATCACCGACCGGGCGCAGCAGATGCTGGCCCGCCACGACCGGTCGGAGCGGGCCTGCGCCGCCCTGCTCATCGATCTGGACCGCTTCAAGGACGTGAACGACCTGCACGGTCACGGGGTCGGCGACCGGCTTCTGGTCGCCGTGGCCCGTCGCCTCGAGCTGGTGCTGCGCCGTTCCGACTCCATCGGCCGGCTCGGCGGCGACGAGTTCGTGGCCCTGATCGAGGGTGACGCCCTCGACGCCGGTCCGGAGGTGGTCGCCCAGCGCCTGCTCGAGGCCTTCGACACCCCCTTCGACGTCGACGGCCTCCAGCTGGCGGTCAGCGCATCGATCGGTATCGCGACCGGCCACCGCAACGGTCCCGACGAGCTGTTCCGAGACGCCGACATCGCCCTGTACGAGGTCAAAGGGGCGGGCCGCAACGGCTACTCGATCTACAGCGAGGGCATGAAGGCGGCGGTCGAGCGCCGAGGCTGGCTCAACACCGACCTGCGCGGCGCGCTGCAGCGCCGGGAGTACTTCCTCGAGTACCAACCGGCTTTCTCCCTATCCGACGGGGCGCTCGTGTCGGTCGAGGCGCTGCTGCGGTGGAACCACCCGGAGAGGGGCCGGATTCCTCCCGTCGACTTCATCCCTTCCCTGGAGGAATCGGGATTGATCGGCCCGGTGGGACGCTGGGTGCTCCACGAGGCCTGCCAGGTGGCGGCCGGGCTCAACCGCCGGGGGCACCGGGTGTCGATGGCGGTCAACGTCTCGGCTCGCCAGTTGGACCACCCCGAGGACTTCTACCGCGACGTCGTCGACGCGCTGTCAGCCGCCGACCTGGCCCCGGAGAACCTGGTGCTCGAGATCACCGAGTCCATACTGATGCGCGACGCCGAGGCCACCGTCGATCACCTGCTGCGCCTGAAACGCCTGGGCGTCAGCGTGGCCATCGACGACTTCGGTACGGGGTACTCCTCGCTGGCCTACCTGGCCCGCTTCCCCGTCGACTCGCTCAAAGTGGACCGCTCCTTCGTGGCCCAGCTCGGCCACTCCCAAGAGGCCGACGCCCTGCTCCAGTCGGTGCTGCACCTGGGTCGGGCCCTGTCGCTGCTCACCGTCGCCGAGGGGGTCGAGAACACCGAACAGTTGGAGATACTGAAGCGCCACGGATGCCAGGTCGGTCAGGGCTTCCAGCTGGCCCGCCCGGGCAGCGTCGACCAGCTGTACGACCTCCTCGGGCCGCCCCGACCGGTCGCCGCCCTACCGAGCTAACCGACCACGTCGGCGGCCCACTCGAGCAGGGGTGGGGCCAGGTTGGGCCAGCCGACGAACAGGCCCTCGCCTCTCGCCCCGGGCCGGGCCGACGACCGCTCGTTCCATTCGTTGTCGCCCCACGGGGGTTCGACCAGGCGGGCGTTGGGCAGGGCCTCGGCCAGCTCCTCCGAGGTGCGCCGGGTGTGGTTCAAGTCGGTGGTGCCGCTGCGAAACACCAGGGTCGGGACGTCGAAACCGGCCACGTCCTCGGTGGCCAGTCCCGGCACCACCTCGTCGCCGCAGGGGCAGTAGGTGACCATCCACCGCTCCATGGTCTCCACGAAGCGCCGGGGGTCCTCGGCCAGGAACCGTCGGTGGTTGTCCGGGTTACGGGTCAGCACCTCCTCCCATTCGGGGAGAGCGGCCACGCCCTCCATCCCGTCGAAGAACGCCGCTCGAATGGATTCGCTGCAGTAGTGGTGGCCGAGCACCAGCAAACCGTAGACACCCCCGCTGATCCACCACATGGCCAGCCCACGGGCCACGTCGCGGTGGCGTGCCGCGGTGAGAAGCGACACCCGGGCGCCCCCCGAGCCACCGATGATGATGGCCGGCGCCATCTCCAGCTGCCTGAGCAGGCCGGCGAGCACGTCGGCCTGCATGGCCGACTCCGACGACCCCGTGAAGCACACGCTCGAGGCCCCGCAGTTGGGCCGGTCCCATATGAGCACCCGGTCGCCGGCCTCGGCGATGGCCGTGGCCAGCTCGCGCACCCCGGGGGTGTCCTTGCTGAAGCGCCCACCGGGCGTGATCACCCACGGGCGGCCCCCCGTTCCGATCACCTCGTAGGCGATATCCAGTCCGTCGACCTGAGCTACCGGCACGACCAGCCCCCCTCCGGGCTCGGGGTGGCCACCGGGCGCAGCCACCGTCATCACATGGAGAAAATCTGCTGGGCGTGGACTCTACGGCACCCGCCGGCCCGGCGCGTCCGGGGCCGGCCCGCCGGCCCGGCGCGTCAGACACGCTGGGCTTTGCCGGCCCGGCGGCTGCGGTGCGATCATGACGACGTGGCCGACAGCGGGCTCGCCGCCCCCAGCGGTTTCGACCTGTCCGGGCGGGTGGCGGTGGTCACCGGGGGATCGTCGGGCCTGGGCGAGGCGGCGGCGCGGGCCCTGGCCGGAGCCGGGGCGCGCGTGGCCGTGGTGGCCCGCCGGCGCGACCGGCTCGAGGCCCTGGCCGGCCAGATCGACGGGCTGGCCGTCGCCGCCGACCTGAGCGACCGGGACGGACCGGCCGAAGTGGTGGCGCAGGTCTGCCAGCGTCTCGGACCGCCCGAGGTGCTGGTCAACGCCGCCGGGAGCATCTTCTCCCGGTCCCCGGCCGAGGAGGAGACCGTCGACGACATCGAGGCCACGCTGCGGCTGAACCTGGTCGCCCCGTTCCGCCTGGCCCAGCACGTCTTCCCCCACATGCGCGCCGCCGGTCGTGGTGCCATCGTGAACGTGTCGTCGATCAGCGGTCACGTCGGCATACCCGGCATACCCCAGGCGTCGTACGCGGCCAGCAAGCACGGCCTCAGCGGGCTCACCGCCGAGTTGGCGGTGCAGTGGGCCCGCTACTCGATCCGGGTCAACACCATCGCCCCGGGCTTCTTCCGCAGCGAGATCACCGCCTCCCTCTACGACCAACCCCGCGGCGCCGAGTGGCTCCGCCGCAACACACCGCTGCCTATGACCGCCGACGCCGGGGACCTGGCCGGTGCCGTGCTGTGGTTGGCGAGCGACGCCGGGCGCTACGTCACCGGCCAGACGGTCGTGATCGACGGGGGGTGGACGGCCCGATGACCGCCGGGGCGGCGACCCGGTGGCCGGTCCCCGTGGGGTGGCCGGTCAGCGTGGGATGGCCGGTCCGCGTGGGGTGGCCGGTCCCCGAGGGGCCAGGGGCGGCCCGGTGATGGACTACGACATGGGCGCCCAGGTGGCCGATCTGCGATCCCGGCTGAGAGAACTGGTGCGCACCGAGGTGCCCGAAGGCTACCTCGGGGCGTTCAGCGACGACGCCGGCGATCTCGAGGTGGCCCAGCGGTTCTGCCGGACCCTCGCTGCCGAGCAGCTGCTGTGCGTGGCCTGGCCGCCGGAGTGGGGAGGACGCGGCGCCTCCCCGTGGGAGCAGACCGCCGTGCGCGAGGAGATGTGGGCTCACCACGAGCCGCGCGGCGCCCAGTACATGGGGGTCAACTGGGTCGGGCCCACCATCATGCGCCACGGCACCGCCGAGCAGCAGCGCCGTCACCTCCCCGGTATCGCCCGCGGCGAGGTCATCTGGTGCCAGGGTTTCAGCGAGCCCGACGCCGGCTCGGACCTGGCCTCGCTGCGGACCGCGGCGCGCCGCGACGGCGACGTCTGGCGGGTGACGGGGCAGAAGATATGGACCTCCTACGCCACCATGGCCCAGTGGTGCTTCCTGCTGGCCCGCACCTCCTCGGAGGAGAAGAAGCAGCGGGGCCTGACCATCTTCCTGGTCCCCATGTCGGCGCCGGGCATCGTGGTCCGACCGATACCGACGATGCTCGGCCCCCACCATCTGAACGAGGTGTTCTTCGACGATGTGGCCGTACCCGACGCCGACGTGCTCGGCGCCGTGGGTGACGGGTGGGCCGTCGTGCAGGAGGTCCTCTCCTTCGAGCGGGTCGGTATCGCCCGCTACGCCCGCTGCGAGAGGCTGCTGCAGTGGGCCCCCGTCGTCCTGGCCGAGCGGTGGGCCGGGCTGGGCGAGGACCTGCGGGGTCGCTGGGCCCGCATGCTGGTCCACGCCCGGCGGGCCCGGTTGCTCGCCTATCGCGTCGTCGACACCCAAAGCCGCGGCCAGGTGCGACCCGCCGACGCCGCCGCCTACCGCATCGCCGTGACCCGCCTCGACCAGGAGAGCGCCGAGGTCCTCGTGGAGATCGCCGGGAGCGTCGCCCCCGACACCCCGGAAGGCCGCCGCTTCTGTCGGGCGGTGGAGGATCACTGCCGGTACTCGGCGGCGGCGACGGTGGCTTCGGGCAGCGTCGAGATGCAGCGCATCCTCATGTCCCGGTCCCTGCTGGCCCCCCGATGATCCTCGAGCTCGCCGACGAGGCTCTCGAGTTCGGCCGCTCGGCGTGGCGGGCCATCCAAGCCGCCGGCGGCGACGAGCTGGTGCGCGCCGTCGAGTCCGATCCCTCACGGCGGTCCCATCTGGGCGAGTCGGTGCTGGCCCCCCTCGGCGCCTGGGACCTCGACCCCGGGGGGAACCCCGAGGAGCTCGAGGCGGCCGCCGCGCTGTGCCGGAGCGTCGGGTACTGGGGCGTTCCCTACCCGGTCGAGGCCCGGCTGGCTCGGCCCCGCGACGGCCGCTTCGACGCCCTGGTCGTCGTCGCCGGGGCGGCCCCGGCCGCCGCGGTGGCGGCCCTGCGGCTGCGCTGGGCGGCCGCCGGGCTCGACGGCGTGCTGTACTCGGCGACCCCGCTACCGGGCGGGGACCAGCCCCGACGATCGGCGTTCGTCGGCCCCCTCGCCTTGGAGGCGGTGGGGACGGCCCAACCGCCCGCCGTGGCCCTGGCCCTCCTTCTGCCCTGCTGGACGCTGCTCGGGATGCTCGACCGGGCGGTGACCCTGGCCGGCCGACACGTGCTCGGCCGCCGCCAGTTCGACCAGCCGCTGGCCTCCTTCCAGGGCGTCCAGTTCCAGCTCACCGAAGCCGAGGTCGAGCGCCTCGGGGTCGAGGAGCTGGCCAAGTACGCCCTGTGGTCGCTGCAGACGGGACGCCCCGAGGCCGTCGACGACGCCCTGGCGCTGCGGCTGGCGGCGATAGAAGCGGCCGAGACGGTCTTCCGGGTGGCCCACCAGTTGCACGGCGCCATCGGCTTCTGCGACGAAACCCCCCTGTCGTGGCTGTCGCGCTACAGCGCCCCCCTCCGGCGGTTGCCTCTGGGCGCCTCCGCCACCCGCCGTGAGCTGACCGCCCGGATCGGGGGTCGGGGACTCACCGGCCTGTACTCCCCGCCGGCCTCGACCTGAGGGCCCGGGATCGGCGGCGGGGCGGGCCCGGCGACCGGTCAGCTCCCGGTGGGGAAGCCCAGATCGATGCGGCCGGCCGTTTCGGGCCAGCGGGTCGTGACCACCTTGGGCCGGGTGTAGAAGCGGATGCCCTCGGGACCGTATATCGGCCGGTCGCCGAATATGGAGTCCTTCCAGCCCCCGAACGAGTGGGACGCGACCGGCACGGGGATGGGCACGTTGACGCCGACCATCCCGACCTTCACCGCCCGCTGGAAGCGCCGGGCCGCCCCCCCGTCACGGGTGAAGATGGCCACCCCGTTCCCGTAGGGGTTGGCGTTGATCAAAGCGACGGCCTCGTCGAAGGAGCCGACCCTCACCACCCCCAGCACCGGCCCGAAGATCTCGTCGTCGTAGACCCGCATCCCCGGCCGCACCCCGTCGAGCAGCGAGCAGCCGAGATAGAAGCCCTCGCCGAGGTCCAGGCCGCTGCCGTCGACGACCACCCGGGCTCCCTCGCCGGCCGCCCCCTGCACGTAGGAGCGGACCCGGTCACGGTGCTCCCGGGTGATGAGCGGTCCCATCATCGACGTCGGGTCGTCGCCGGGGCCGACCACCACCTCGGGGATGCGGGCCCCGATGGCGTCGACCAGCCGGTCGGCCACGTCGCCGACGGCGACGACCACCGAGATGGCCATGCAACGCTCCCCGGCCGAGCCGTAACCGGCCGACACCGCGGCCTCGGCGGCGACGTCGACGTCGGCGTCGGGGAGGACGACCATGTGGTTCTTGGCCCCGCCCAGGGCCTGGACCCGCTTGCCGTGGCGGGTGCCGGTCTCGAACACGTGCCGGGCCACCGGGGTGCTGCCGACGAAGGAGACGGCGTCGACCCCGGGATGGGACAGGAGCGCGTTGACCGCTTCGGAGTCCCCCTGGACCACGTTGAGCACCCCGTCGGGCAGGCCCGCCTGCTGGGCCAACCGGGCGAGCAGCAGGGCCGGGGCCGGGTCCTTCTCCGACGGTTTGAGGACGAAGGCGTTGCCGCAGGCCAGGGCGTTGGACAGCATCCAGAGGGGGACCATGACCGGGAAGTTGAAGGGGGTGATGCCGGCCACCACTCCCACCGGCTCGAGCACGGTGTGCACGTCCACGCCGCCCGAGACCTGAGGGCTGAACGAACCCTTCAGCAGGTCGGGAAGGCCGCACGCGAACTCGACGCACTCCAGGCCGCGGGCCACCTCCCCCAGGGCGTCGGAGCGGACCTTGCCGTGCTGGCGGGTGACCGCCGCGGCCAGCTCCTCGCGGTGGCCGTCGATCAGCTCGCGGAACTTGAACATCACGTTGGCGCGGGCCGTCAGCGACGCTTCGGCCCAGCCCGCGGCGGCGTCGGTGGCGGCTTCGACCACGTCGTCGATCTCCGCCGCCGAGGCCAGGTCCACCGTGGCGATCTGGCGTCCCGCCGCCGGGTCGAACACCGCCGCGGTGCGTCCCGACCGGCCTTCTACGGACCTGCCCCGCACCCAGTGCCCGATGGTCTCCATGGGCGCGAACGTAACTGCTCACCTCGGCCCGTACAAAGCAACGGGCGCCGCGGTCGGATAGCTTCCACGCGTGTCCAGCTACTCGTTGCGTGCGCTTCCCCCGCCTGACGCCGAGCTCGCCGGCCGGGTGGCGTTGGTCACCGGTGCGGGGCGGGGCCAGGGCCGGTCCATAGCCCGCCGCTTCCTCGCCGCAGGGGCGTCGGTGATCGCCGGCGACGTCAGCGACGAGCACCTCGGTGAGCTCGCCGCCGAGCTCGGTGACCGGGGCCTGGTGGGCCACCACGACGTCACCGACGCGTCGTCGTGGGCGTCGCTGCTCGATGAGGGCGTGGGTCGCTTCGGCCGCCTCGACATCCTGGTCAACAATGCCGGCGTGCTGCGCAGGCTCCCCCTCGACGAGGAGTCCGAGGAGGGTTTCACCCTCATCTGGCGGATCAACTGCCTGGGGCCGTTCCTCGGCATCAAGGCGTGTCTGGCCCACCTGCGCCGCTCCGACGCCGCGGCCGTGGTCAACACCGCGTCCACGGCGGCGTTCACCGCCTGGAGCCAGCACAGCGCCTACGTGTCGTCGAAGTTCGCGGTCAGGGGGCTCACCAAGGCGGCCGCCGTGGAGCTCGCCGGTGACGGCATCCGCGTCAATGCGGTGGTACCGGGCCCCATCAACACCCCGATGAACTTCCGCGACGACGACCCGGACGTGCTCGAACGGCTGTCCCGGGTCCCGCTGGCTCGCGTCGGCGAGCCCGAGGAGGTCGCCGAGGCGGTGCTGTTCCTCGCCAGCGCCCGCTCGTCCTACATAACCGGCAGCGAGATCGTCGTCGACGGCGGCCAGACGGCGGGCACCGTCTTCACCGGCCCGAAGCGGGCCTGAGAGTCCGTCGCCGACGGCCTCCGACGGGGGAGCCGTCCCGCCGGTACAGTTGCCGCGGTGCCCGTCTCGCCAACCGGGGACCCGCCCGCCGGGGAGCCGCTGCCGGCCGCCCCCACCCTTTCGGCCTTCGGGTCGGCCCCTTCCCTGGCCGGCGCCCAGGAGCTGAGCCGCCAGGCGGTCGCCGCCGGCTTCGGCGCTCTGTGGGTACCCGAGGGCTCGCAGCCGGTCTTCTCCATCTGCTCGGCGGCGGCCCTGGCGTCACCCCACCTGGGCCTCGGTACCGGGGTGGCGGTGGCCTTCGCCCGCAGCCCCATGCTCAGCGCCCAGGCGGCCTGGATGCTGGCCCAGGCGACCGGCGGGCACTTCGTGCTGGGCCTCGGCACCCAGGTCCGGGCCCACGTCGAGCGTCGCTACTCGGCCCCCTTCGCCCACCCCGGGCCCCGCATGCGCGAGTACGTGGTCAGCCTGAGAGCCATCTTCGCCGCCTTCCGCGGCGACGAGCGGCTGAGCTTCCAGGGCGACTACTACTCGTTCTCCCTACTGCCGCGGATGTGGTCCCCCGGCCCCATGGACCTCGCCGACCCCCCGATCTACGTGGCCGGGGTGCGGCCGTGGATGTGCCGGATGATCGGCGAGGTGGCCGACGGGATGCTGGTCCACCCGCTCAGCACCGACGCCTACCTGCGCCGGGTGGTCCTGGCCGGGGTGCGGGAGGGGGAGGCGCGTGCCGGCCGGGAGCCGGGTCGGGTGACGTTGGTGTGCCCGGTGATGACCGCGGTCTCCGACGACGACGCCGATCGGGACCGCCAGCGGGAGCAGATCCGTGCCCGGCTGGCCTTCTACGGGTCCACGCCCGGCTACGGCGTGGTCTTCGACGCGTCGGGCTGGCCCGGCGTGGGAGAGCGGCTGACGACGTTGCAGAGGGAAGGCCGGTTGGCCGACATGGCCGCCGTCATCACCGACGAGATGGTCGACGCGTTCGCCTTGACCTGCACCTGGGACGAGCTGCCCGGCCGACTGCTCGAACGTTTCGGTGGCCTGGCCGCGGACATCACCTGCTACTCGGTGGCCGAGCAGTGGCGCGACGACCCGGCCGCGGTGGAGCGCTGGGCCGACGTCAACCGGCGCTTCGCGGAGATCAGTCAGCGCTACTGACGCGAAAGCCACCGGGGTAGGGCCGCGACCCGTCGAGGGTCATGACCGTCGCGCCGAGCTCCTCCAGCAGGTCCAGGCTGTAGTGGATTCCCCCGCTGCGCTCGGGACCGCAGTCGCAGAGCGCCAGGGTGCCCTCCACCATGGCCTCCATCGACTCGGTGCGGTCCGGTCCGAGGCTGTCGCCGATCAACGCCAGGGTGCCTTCGGTGGCCACGCCGCTGCGGGGGGCGACGGTGTTGACCCGGACACCGGTGCCGGCCAGGCTCTGGGCGAAGGCCACGGTGAGGCGGTTGAGCGCCGCCTTGGAGGCCCCGTACACGCCCATGTCCGACGGTCTCGGCATGCCCTCCCGTAGCGGCTGGTCGGAGATGGCCACCCCCTCGCCGTAGCGGGCGGTGGCGCTCGACAGGTTGACGATCCAGCCCTCGCCCCGGTCGATCATCGCCGGGACGGCGGCTTGGATCAGGTCGGCGGGGGCGTGCACGTTGACCTCGAAGGTGATCCGGCGCCGCTTGAGGGGATAGCTCATGAGGGGCTGGTAGACCGCCGCCGCGGCGTTGTTCACCAGGATGTCGAGGCGGCCGTCGAAGCGTTCGAGGGCGGCCGGCACGATCGCCGCCCGGCTCTCCTCGTCGCTCAGGTCGGCGGCCAGGGCGAACACGTCGGACCCGTAGGCGCGGCACTTCTCGACGGTCAGGTTGAGGCTCCCCTCGAGGTGGGCGTGGTGGTCCACGGTGCGGGCCACGACCGCCACCGCCGCCCCCTCGGCGGCCAGGCGCTCGGCCACGGCCGCACCGATACCCCGGCTGGCCCCGGTCACGACGGCCGTACGTCCCTTCAAGCGCTCCATCGGTTGGTGCCTCCCCGCTTCCAGATCGGGTTGCATGATTCCATCTGCGGACCGGCGGCGCACGAGGACCGTCTGTCACCCGAGGGGCGGCCGCCGATCTAGGCCAGCCGCACCCGGGGCGGCCCCGCCTCCACCGATCCCACCTGCCACCAGCCGAGGTCGCGCAGGCGGGCCGCCGTGGCGCCGTCGACGGCGGCCAGGAGGCCCCCGGAGGTCTGCGGGTCGAGGGCCACCGATTCGGCCCACCCGTCGCCGTCCACGGTCAGGTGCTCCCCGAGGTAGCCACGGTTGCGGGCCTCCCCGCCGGTCTTGACCCCGGCCTCGGCCAGGGCCCGCGTCGCGGGGTAGAGGGGCAGCGACGCGGTGTCGATGACCACCTCGACGCTGGACCGCTCGGCCATCTCCCAGCTGTGGCCGGCCAGCCCGAAACCGGTGACGTCGGTTACGGCGTGCACGCCCCCGGTCTCCCAAGACCCGGCCAGGTCGGCGGCCGCCCGGCGGTTGAGGGTGCGCATGCCGGTAACGGCCGCCGCTTTGTCCTGATCGCCGCCGCCGGCGAGGACGATGCCGGTGCCGAGCGGCTTGGACAAAAGGAGTTGGTCCCCGGGTCGGCTGCCGCCCTTGCTCCACACCCGCCGGGGGTCGACGGTCCCCTGCACGGCCAGGCCGAAGATGGGCTCCGGGGAGCGGATGGTGTGACCGCCGGCCACCGAGCCGCCGGCCAGGGACACCATCTCGGCCGCCGCCTGCAGGATGGTCTCGGCCACCTCCAGCGGCAGCTCCTCCGGGAAGGCGGCGATGTTGAGGGCCAGCACCACCCGGCCGCCCATGGCGAACACGTCACTGCAGGCGTTGGCCGCGGCGATGGCCCCGAAGTCGGCGGGGTCGTCGACGAGAGGCGGGAAGAAGTCCGTGGTGGACACCAGCGCCAGATCGTCGGTCAGCTGGTAGACCGCGGCGTCGTCGAACAGGCCGAGGCCGACCAGCAGCGAGGCGTCGGTGGTGGCCGCCAGCTCCGAGATGAGACCACGGAGCGGACCTCCCCCCCACTTGGCGGCGCAGCCACCGCAGGAGGTCCATTGGGTGAGCTTGGTCGGTGAGGGGGAGCCGGGCATCTCCCCGAGCGTACCGGCGGCCCGTCAGGCCGGCTTCACCAGGCGGGCCCCGGCGGTGCGCCGGTCGCCGCGGCGGCGGGTGATCCCGGCGGCGTCGAGATGGGCCAGGAGCGGGACGACGAAACGCCGGCTGCTGCCCAGCGCGTCGCGGGCGTCGGCCACCGTGAAACCCTCCGGGTGGGCCGCCAGCAAGGGTTTAAGGCGCTCCACGGCGGCGTCGATGGCGCCGGCCGCGAACCACACGTCGCCGGCCTCCACGGCCAGCGAGGCCCGCTGAAGTTCCCGCAGCGCACCCCGGTCGGACAGCGGCAGCGTCGGAGGGGACCAGCCGGCCTCTTCCAGCACGGCCAGCACCCGAGACGCCGCTTCGCTCACCGCCGGGCCGCCGAGGCGGCGGTCCACGGCCCGGCCGTCGCGGTATCCGACGCTTTCGAGGCGGTCGAGCAGGGCCCGCCGGCGTTCGTCGAGGGTGGCCAGGTCCAGGCCGGCCACCCCGGCGTCGCGGACCCGGTCGGCCAGCTCGGCGGCGTCGGCGGCCAGCACCGCCGGGTCCACGACCCAGCGGCCCACGGTGGCCCCGATCCGCTGCCCGGTGATGCGGGCCAGGTGGTCGGCGTCCACCCAGCCCCGCTCGGCGACGACCCGCTCGACGCGCCGGTCGGGGCGGGCCCGCTTGGCCGGCAGGACCGGTTCCACGTCGAGGATCTCGCCCCCGCCGACGGTCTCGAAGCGGCCGGCCTCACGTAGCACGTAGCGGTCACCGGGAAGCAGGGGCAGGCCGCCCGGGACCCGCAGCCAGAACCGGACGTCGGCGTCCTGGCCGGGTTCGACCGGGCCCGCCCCGAGGACCCGCATCCGCACCGGGTACTCGCCGCTGCCGGTGTACACGGCGTAGGCGCCGCGCCGCTCGACGGGGTGGTCGAGGGAGGCCAGCACCGACAGGCGGGCGTCGAAGCAGGTCGTGGCGTGCCACTGGCCCGGCCTGACCACGGCCTGGCCGCGGCCGACCTCCTGGCGGGAGGCCCCCGTCAGGTTGACGGCCAGGCGCCGCCCCGGCTCGGCCCACTCCAGCTTGCGGTGGTGGCTCTGCAACGCCCGCACCCGCACCGGGCGGTCCCCGGGGGTCACCCACAGCTCCCGGCCCACCGCGATGGACCCGCCGCGCAGGGTTCCGGTCACCACCGTTCCCGACCCCTGCACGGCGAAGCTGCGGTCCACCCACAGGCGGGGCCGGTCGCGGTCCTCGGCCGCCGGGGTCGCCGCCACCAGCCGGTCCATGGCCGCCAGGAGGGCGTCGAGACCGACTCCGGCGGGGGTGTCGACCTCGACGATGTCGGCGTCGGCCAGAAAGCTGCCGGCCAGGTGCTCGCGTATCTCCAGGGCCATCAGCTCGGCCCAGCCCTCCTCGGTGAGGCCCACCTTGGTGAGCGCCACCAGGCCCCGGGTCAGGCCGAGCAGCTCCAGTATGCGCAGGTGCTCCTCCGACTGCTCCTTCCAGCCCTCGGTGGCGGCCACCACGAACAGGCAGGCGTCGACCGACCCGACCCCGGCCAGCATGTTGGCCACGAAGCGGGCGTGGCCGGGGACGTCCACGAAGCCGATCTCCTGGCCCGACGGCAACGCCGCCGAGGCGAACCCGAGGTCGATGGTGAGACCCCGGGTCTTCTCCTCGGGGAGCCGGTCGGGGTCGGTCCCGGTGAGGGCGCGGACCAGGGTGGATTTGCCGTGGTCGACGTGGCCGGCCGTCGCGACGACCCTCATCGCTTCAGCGCGTCGGCGAGCAGGAGGTCCTGCTCGGGCAGCACCGTGCGCAGGTCGCAGATGGTGCGGCCGTCGCGCACCGTGGCGATCACCGGCGGCCGACCGGCCCGCAGGGCCGGACTGCGGTCCCCGTCGAGCTCCACCCCGGCCGAGGCGATGGTGACCCCGGGGAGGGCGCCGCCGCCGATCACCGACTGGCAGTCGACGACCCGCCCGGCGTCGAGGGCCCGGGCCCGGCGCCGGAGCTCCCCGACGTCGGCGGTGGCCATCCGCCACAGCGGTAGCTGCTCGCCGGCGCGCCGGTCGAGGTAGGCGAGCGCCACCTGCTGCAGAGCGTGGAGCACCAGCGAGCCCGGGCGCAGGGCCCGGGCCAGGGGGTGGCGCCGGCAGCGCTCGACCAGGTCGGCCCGTCCGGCGATGATGCCGGCCTGGGGGCCGCCGAGCAGCTTGTCACCGCTGAAGGTCACGACGGCCGCCCCCGCCTCCAGGGTCTGGCGTACGGCCGGCTCGTCGCGCAGCCACGCCGGGGGCCCACCGGCCAGCCACGGGGCGCGCCGGTCGAGCAGGCCGGAGCCCAGGTCGACCACCACGGGCGGGCCCAGCCCGACCAGCTCGGCGGGGTCGGTGTCCTCGGTGAAACCGGTGACGGTGAAGTTGGACCGGTGGACCTTCAACAAAAGGGCGGTGTGGTCGCTGATCGCGGCCCGGTAGTCGCCGGCGCGGGTCCGGTTGGTCGTGCCCACGTCGACCAGGCGGGCCCCCGACTGGGCCATCACCTCCGGTATGCGGAAGCCCCCGCCGATCTCGACGGCCTCGCCCCGGCTGACCAGCACGTCACGTCCGGCGGCCAGGGCGGCCAGGACCAGGAGCACCGCCGCCGCCCCGTTGTTGACCACGAGGGCGGCCTCCGCGCCCGAGGCCAGAGCCAGGAGCGAAGCGGCGTGCGAGGACCGGTCCCCCCGGCGCCCGCTGGTCAGGTCCAGCTCGAGGTTGGCGTAGCCGGCGTCGAACCCCACGCCGAGGGGGGCCCGGCCCAGATTGGTGTGGAGGAGGACCCCGGTGGCGTTGATCACCGGCTGGAGCAGGGACCGGGCCAGCCGGTCGGCGGACTCGGCGGCGGAGGCTTCTACCTGGCCCGGGTCGGCGGATTCGACGGCCCGGCGGGCCACGTCCACCAAGACGGGGTGGGGCAGTCCGGTGGCGGCCATCTGGCGGGCCAGACGGTCGATGGATGGTGGCCGTTGTCGGGGCGGCGGCGCTTCTCCGGCCATGCGGTCAAGCTACCGCGCCGCCCGCCATCCGCCCCGGGGTGGGGCGAGCGCCGCCGCCCGGGGCGGGCTACGCTCCGCGGCGGAGGTGTCCGAGTACCTGGTGGGCTCCGCCGCCTTCAAAGCGGTTGGCTGTGGCGATCCCACAGCGGCGGGTTCGATTCCCGTCCACCTCCGCTGGGCCTGTCCTCCGCCCCGGGCGGAGGAGGCCCCACCCCTCGGCCGACGCCAGGAGCCGACCCTTCCGGTGGCGCAACACGCGCCGCGCCGGGGCTGCGGGACGCGCGACGCCGGGCTGCGGCCGGCCTTTTCGGGCCGTCAGGCGGGGCGGACCAGCTGGCCGTGGCGCGCCGCGGGATCGAACACGCCGTCGGTCTGGAGAGGTCGGCCGTTGACCACCACGTGGCGGATGCCGGTCGGCTGGTCGGCGGTGAGCCGTTCGGAGTCGCAGGGGAAGTCCCGCACCCGTCGGAGGGGTCCGGGGGAGACCGTCTCGGGGTCGAACACCACCACGTCGGCCCAGGCGCCGGGCTGGAGGCGGCCCCGGTCGGCCAGCCCGAAGATGTCGGCCTGCTGCGAGGTCAGCCGGCGGATCCCCTCCTCCAGGGGCAGGATGCCCCTCTCCCGTATCCAGTGGGCCAGGTAGTCGGTGGCTTGAGGGGCGTCGCAGAGCTGGCCCACATGGGCTCCGGCGTCGGAGAGGCCCAGGGTGCAGTGCTCCTGGGTGAGGATGTGGGCCACCGCGTCGGGGTCGTCGTTGGCGAGGATGCAGTCCACCCGGAGCTCCGGCTCCCGGGCGGCCAGGTCGAGCAGGGCGTCGAACGGGGTGGTGCCGTCGGCCTCGGCGATGTCGGAGAGGCGGCGGCCCACCAGTTCGGGGCGGGAGGCGCACTCGGAGAGGACGTAGGTGTCCCACCGCGGTACCAGGGTCCTCTCGGTGGCCCACTCGGCCCGGCACCGGTCCCGGAAGGCGGCGTCGGCGTAGGCCGCCAGCCGGGTCCCGAGATCCTCCTTCATGAGGGCGGCGAAGGACGGGATGACGTTGAGGGTGAAGGGTTCCACCATGGAGATGGAGAACTTGAGCGGTCGGGGGGAGACCTGCGGCCAGACCTGCGCACCACGCGCCCAGCCGGCCGAATTGTCGGCGAGCATCTGCATGTGGCGCCCGGTCGGCGAGCTGAGCAGCGCGGCGACGGTGAAAGGCCGGCCGATGGCCGGCTGGAGGTCGTACAGCTCGCCCATCGGTATCAGGTCGCCACCGGTGAACTCGGCCACCCCCCGACCGGCGTCGCGCAGCACCTCGAGCAGGGCCACGACCTCTTCCCGGCTGGCCACCCGGCTGGGGATGGGCCGCCCATCGGCACCCCGGTGGGTGCCGGCGAAGCTGGTGGCGAAGCCGGCCGCCCCCGCGTCTAGGGCCTCGGCCACGATGCGCTTCATGGTCTGCAGCTCCTCGTCGGTCGCCGCCCGGTCCGAGGCGTCGTCCCCCATCACGTAGATGCGCAGCGCGGTGTGGCCGATGTAGGCCATGAAGTTGAGGCCCAGACCGCGCCGCTCCACCGAGTCCAGGTACTCGGGGAAGGTCTCGAAGTCCCAGGGGACACCGGCGCGCAGGGCGTCGACGTCCATGTCCTCCACCTTCTGCAGGGTCCGGGCGATCAGGTCCCGGTGCTCCGGGCGGACGGGGGCCAGGGTGAACCCGCAGTTGCCGGCCACCACCGTGGTGACCCCGTGGAAGCACGACGGGGTGAGCTGCGGGTCCCAGAAGACCTGGGCGTCGTAGTGGGTGTGGATGTCGATGAAGCCGGGGGCCACCACGTGGCCTCCGGCGTCGAGCACCGAGTCGCCGTCGAGGCGGTCCCCGATCTCGGTGATGCGCCCCCCGCTCACCGCCACGTCGGCCCGCCGGGGCGCGCCACCTGTTCCGTCGACCAGCGTCCCGCCCCTGATCACCAGCTCGTTCATGGATTCCCTCCCTCTGTCTTCGGCCAGTCTGCCCCAACGCCGGGTCGGCGGGGGCGGGGCGGCGGTCGGGAGGTATGGTCGTGTCCGGGGTGCAACCGATGGAGGTCGACGTGAGCACAGGTCTGGGTGCGCGCAGTGTGGGAGCGCGGGTCACACGGGTGGAGGACCGGCGCATCCTGGTCGGGCGGGGGCGCTACGTGGACGACGTGGTCCTGCCGGGCATGCTCCACGCCGTGTTCGTGCGCAGCCAGATCCCCCACGGGGAGCTGCGCTCGGTCGATGTCCGCGAGGCCCGGCGGCTGCCCGGCGTCGTCGCCGTCTACACCGGTGAGGACATGCAGCGCCTCACCAAAGCGGCGTCGGTCGCGGTGGCCAGCGGGATGAACCTCATGCCCGGGATGAAGCTCCCCTCCTTCTTCCCGCTGGCCACCGACCGGGTCCGCCACGTCGGTGACCCCATCGCCTTGGTGGTGGCCGAGTCCCGCTACGTCGCCGAGGACGCCGCCGAGCTGGTCATCGAGGACATCGAACCTCTGGAAGCCGTGGTGTCCTACTCCGACGCTCTGGACCCCGCCAAACCGGCGCTGTTCGCCGACCTCGGTGACAATGTGAACATCCGGGCCGAGCTACCCCTCGGCGACATCGACGCGGCCTTCGCCAAGGCCGACCGGGTGGTCACCGCCGAGGTGGCCGTCCATCGCCACCAACCGGTCCCCATGGAATGCCGCGGGCTGGTCGCGGCCTGGGACCCCGAGCGGGCCGGTCTCACCATCCACGCGTCGACGCAGTCCCCCCACATGTACCGGTTGGTGCTGCCGGGCTACATCGACGTAGCGGCCGACCACATAAGGGTCCTGGCCGGTGACGTGGGCGGGGGCTTCGGGCTGAAGAACGGCATAAGCCGGGAGGACGTGGCGGTGGTCGCCGCCGCCATTGATCTGGGTCGTCCGGTGAAGTGGACCGAGGATCGCATGGAGCACCTGGCCACGGCCGGCCAGGCCCGGGAGGAAACCGCCCAGCTCGAAGCGGCGGTCACCGCCGAGGGGGTGATCGTGGGGGTGCGCATGGACGTCAAGGTCAACATCGGGGCCTACCCGTGCGACCCCTTCCCCGGTTCGATGCAGGCCTTCAGCATCCCGGCCTTCTTCCAGGGCCCGTTGCGCCTCGAGGCGCTGGCCGCCACGTCCACGGCGGTGTACTCCAACAAGGCGACCTATGTCGCCTACCGGGGTCCCTGGGCCACCGGCGACTTCCTGCGGGAGCGGCTGCTCGACCTGGTGGCGCGGGAGATGGGGATCGACACCCTGGAGATCCGGAGGCGCAACTACGTGGTCCGCGACGAGCCGCCGCTGGCCATGCTCACCGGTCTGCCCTACGTGGGCGTGACCACCCAGGAGTCGGTCGAGCAGGCCGCCGAGATCGTCGACTGGACGGGCTTCCGGGCGCGCCAGGACGCCGCCCGCGCCGAGGGCCGGTACCTGGGCATCGGCATGGCGTCCTATCTGGAGGGGGCGCCCGGCCCCCGCCGACCGGGCGACACCGGCCCCGACATCATGGGGTTCGAGAGGGTGCGGGTCCGCGTCGAGACCGACGGCCGATTGGTGGTCATCACCCGTCAGCAGCCCCACGGGCAGGGCCACGAGACCACTCTCGCCCAAGTCGCGTCAGACGAGTTCGGCGTCCCGTTCGAGGACGTCACTGTCATATTCGGTGACACCGATCTCACCCCCGAGATGCTCGTGGGCACCGGTGGCAGCCGGGCCGCCACCATGGCCAACGGGGCGGTGCTGCACGCCTCGCGTCAGCTGCGCGACCGTGTCCTGTCGGCGGCGGCCGACCTGCTCGAGGCCAATCCCGCCGACCTGGAGCTGCGCGACGGGGTGATCAGCGTCAAGGGGACGCCGTCGATAGCCATGGCCCTCTCGGACCTGGCTCGCCAGGTCGCCGACGACCCGGAGCGATCCGGCCAGGAGGACGGGTCCGGTCTGGCCCTGGAGCTCACCTACGACGGCGGTCGCCAGGGATGGTCGGGGGGCACCCACTGCTGCATCGTGGAGGTGGACATCGACACGGGCAAGGTCACCTTCGAGCGCTACGTGGTGGTCGAGGACTGCGGGGTGGCGGTCAACCCGGCCATCGTCGAAGGGCAGATCAGGGGCGGGGTGGCCCAGGCCGTGGGGGCGGTGCTGCTCGAGCGGGCCGCCTACGACGAGGACGGGCAGTACCTGGCGTCCACGTTCATCGACTACCTGCTGCCCGACGCCACGTCGGTGCCGCCCATGGAGATCCACCATGTGGTGTCCATCCCCGTCGATCCCGATGTCAATTTCCGGGGGGTGGGGGAGGGCGGCATGATCGTGGCCCCGGCCACCATCACCAACGCCATAGAGGACGCCCTGGCCCCCTTCGGGGTGCGCATCACCGAGCAGCACATACCGCCTTCGCGCATCCTCGAGCTGGTCGGGTCGGTTCCCGGCGCCTGATCGCTACGATCGAGCCGATCGAGCCGATCGAGCTGGGAGGGCAGCGCAGATGGTCATGTTCGGGCTCCGCTACGACCTGAGGAACCCCAGCTTCGCGGGAACGTCCAGCAGCGAACGGTTCGCGGCCGCCCTCGACATGGCCGGGTGGGCCGACGGGCTGGGTGGCCTCACCGTGTCCATCTCCGAGCACCACCGCTCCGACGACGGGTACCTGCCGTCGCCGGTGGTGCTGGCCGCCGCCATCGCCGGGCGCACCCGGCACATCCGGGTGGTGATCGCCGCCCTGCTGGCGCCGCTGTACGACCCCATCCGTCTGGCCGAGGACCTGGCCGTGCTCGACGCCCTGTCGGCCGGTCGCGTCGATGTGATCCTGGGCGCCGGTTACGTGGCCGGGGAGTTCGAGATGTTCGGGGTGGACCTCGCCGAGCGGGCCGAGCGGCTGACCGAGACGGTCGAGACCCTGAGGAAGGCCTGGACCGGGGAGGAGTTCGTCTTTCGCGGTCGGGCGGTGCGGGTGACCCCTCGGCCCCACCGCCCCGGCGGTCCCCCGCTGGTCCTGGGCGGCTCATCGGCGGCGGCGGCCCGCAGGGCGGCCCGCATCGGGGACGGGTTCCTGCCGGTGTCGGGCGAGTGGTGGCCGGCCTACCGCCAGGAGATGACGGCATTGGGCAAGCCCGACCCGGGGGAGTTCATGGACATGGGCGCCGGTGTCACCTACCTGGCGGGCGACGTCGAGGCCGCATGGGAGGAGTTGATGCCGTACTTCCTCCACGAGAGCAACGCCTACGCCGAGTGGCTCGAAGCGGCAGGGGAGCGGGGGCCCTACCGGCGGAGCACCCCCGAGGAGATACGTGTCGGCGGCCAGTACCGGGTGGTGACCCCGGCGCAGCAGGTGGAGGAACTGCGGGCGGCGGGGGACATGGCCTTCGCCCTTCTGCAGCCCATGGTCGGGGGCATCCCGCCGGCGCGGGCGTGGGAGTCGCTGAAGCTGTTCGAGCACGAGGTCCTCCCGGCCCTCCGCCCACCCGGCTAAATTTCGACGTCGATGTTGAAATAAGGGTTACTATGGCGTGGTCATCAGCGCCCTTCGGCCAGTTCGGCCGGGCCCACCGGAGGTTGAACCGTGACCCACGCCAAGGTGGATTTCCAAGTCTTCGACGCGGACAACCACATGTACGAGACCGCCGACGCCTTCACCCGGTACCTGCCCAAGGCCTATGACGGTCTGATCAAGTACGTGCAGGTGAACGGCCGGGACAAGATCGCCGTGCGGGGCGTCATCTCGGAGTACATCCCCAACCCCACCTTCAGCGTGGTGGCCCGCCCCGGAGCCTGGGAGGAGTACTTCAAGAACGGCAACCCGGAGGGGAAGTCCACCCGGGAGCTGATGGGCGAGCCGCTGCGCTCGCCCGACGCGTTCTTCGCCCCCGAGCCCCGCCTGGCGCTGATGGACGAACTGGGCATCGACCGGGCGCTCATGTGGCCCACCCTCGCCAGCCTGCTCGAGGACCGTTTGCGCATGGATCCGAAGGCGACCCACGCCGCCGTCCACGCCCTCAACCAGTGGATGCACGAGCAGTGGACCTTCGACTTCGCCGGGCGGATCTTCCCGACCCCGGTGATCACCCTGCCCATCGTCGCCGAGGCCATCCGGGAGCTCGAGTGGGTCGTCGAGCGGGGCGCCAAGATCATCCTCATCCGCCCCGCGCCGGTCCCCGGCTACGAGGGTTTCCGGTCGTTCGCGCTGCCCGAGTTCGACCCCTTCTGGGCGAAGGTCGTCGAGGCCGACGTCGTCGTCGGGTTGCACTCCTCCGACGACGGTCTGACCCGCTACTACAACATGTGGGAGGGCCGCCCCGACGGGGAGCACCTGCCCTTCGCCAACCCGTCGGCCTTCCTCGACATCCAGCACACCCAGAGCCGGGGCATCTTCGACACGGTGGCCTCGCTGATCGGCCACGGGCTGCTGTCCCGGTTCCCGCAGCTGCGCATCCTGCCCGTGGAGAACGGCTCGGGCTGGGTCCGGCCTCTCGTCGAGGCCCTCGGTCACTCCTACGCCAAGAGCCCGAGGCTCTACGCCGAGGACCCCCTGATGGTGTTCCACCGCAACATCTGGATCCACCCCTTCCACGAGGAGGACCCGCGCGGTCTCATCGACCTAGTTGGCGTGGACCGGGTGGTGTTCGGCTCCGACTACCCCCACGCCGAGGGCATGTCCGATCCCCTCTCCTACGTCGACGAGCTGGCCGGCCTGCCCGGCGAAGCGGTGGCCCGGGTGATGGGGGGCAACCTGGCCGAGGTCATGAAGGTGGCGGTGCCCGCCTGACCCACCGTGGGGCCGGTCACCGGGCGACCCCGTTGATCACCGTGGGGGACGTTCTATACTTTACGTACACGTAAAGGTTAGGACCAGCTCCCCACGGTGATGATGCCCTCCAGAACTGTCGACTCCGTCCCCGCCCATTCCGACCCGCCGGTAGCCGACCGCTACAAGTGGATCGCCCTGTCCAACACCACCCTCGGCATGGTGATGGCCTCCATCAACTCCTCCATCACCCTCATCGCCCTGCCCAACATCTTCGACGGCATCCACCTCAACCCCCTCCTTCCGTCGAGCAGCGGCTACCTGCTGTGGATGCTCATGGGATTCATGGTGGTGACCGCCGTGCTGGTCGTCACGCTGGGCCGTATCGGCGACATATACGGCCGGGTGCGGCTCTACAACCTCGGGTTCGCGGTGTTCACCGTGTTCTCCATCCTCCTGTCCGTGACCTGGTGGAGCGGACCGGGGGCGGCCCTCTATCTGATCGCCATGCGCGTCGGCCAGGGCGTGGGCGCGGCGTGCCTCATGGCCAACTCGAGCGCCATCCTGACCGACGCCTTCCCCGAGAACGAGCGGGGCATGGCCATCGGTATGAACGCCATCTCGGTGGTCGTCGGCTCGTTCATCGGGCTGGTCCTCGGCGGGGTGCTGGCCCCCATCGAATGGCACCTGGTGTTCCTGGTGTCGGTGCCGTTCGGGCTGTTCGGAACGGTCTGGGCCTACCTGAAGCTGCGCGATCAGGGGGCCCGCCGCCCGGCTCCCATCGACTGGTGGGGTAACGCCACTTTCGCGGTGGGCCTCGTCGCCGTCCTCGCCGGCATCACCTACGGGATCATGCCCTACGGGCACCACGTGATGGGCTGGACCAATCCCCGGGTGCTGGGCGCGCTGATCGGCGGGGTGGCCCTGCTCGGGCTGTTCGGCTTCATCGAGACCCGGGTCGCCCACCCGATGTTCCAGCTCGAGCTGTTCCGTACCCGGGCCTTCAGCGCCGGCAACTTCGCCGGGTTCCTCGGCTCGCTCGGACGGGGCGGCCTGATGTTCCTGCTCATCTTGTGGTTGCAGGGCGTCTGGCTGCCCCTCCACGGCTACGACTTCACCCGGACACCGCTGTGGGCGGGTATCTACATGCTCCCCCTCACCGCCGGCATGCTCGTCGCCGCCCCCCTGTCCGGGGTGCTGTCGGACCGCTTCGGCGCCCGCCCGTTCGCCACCGCCGGCATGGCCGCCACCGGGGTGTGCTTCGTGCTGCTCACCTTTCTCCCGGTGGACTTCTCCTACCCGTGGTTCGCCCTGATCCTGCTGGTCATGGGCCTGGCCATGGGCATCTTCGCCGCGCCCAACCGGGCCGGCATCATGAACAGCCTGCCTCCCGACCGTCGCGGCGCCGGAGCGGGTATGGCCACGACGTTCCAGAACTCGGCCCAGGTCCTTTCCATCGGGGTCTTCTTCAGCCTGATCATCGCCGGGCTGTCATCGTCGCTGCCGGGCCGGCTCTTCCACGGGCTGGTCGTCCACGGCGTGCCGGCCGCCACCGCCACCCAGGTTTCCCACCTGCCTCCCGTCGCCAGCCTCTTCGCCGCTTTCCTCGGGTACAACCCCATGAAAAATTTGCTCGGCCCCACGCTCGGGCAGATCCCCCCGGCCCAAGCCACCTTCGTGACCGGCCGCCGCTTCTTCCCTCAGCTGATCAGCGGGTCGTTCCAGACCGGCCTCCACGAGGCCTTCTACTTCGCCGCCGGAGCGTGCGTGCTCGCCGCCGTGGCCTCGTGGATGAGAGGAAAGAAGGTGGTGGGGCCGGCCGTCCGGTCCTCCGCCGCCGAGCCGGCCGGCGAGGAGGTCCTGGTCAGCTTCGAATCGCTGCTGCCCGTGGGCGTGACCGAGGACCCGTCGGGCGACTGAGCAACCCGCGGCCGGTCGTTCCCGGCCTCGGTGCTACCCCGACGCCTGGTCGTATATGGCGAGGGCCTCGGCGGCGACCCGCCCGGTGTCGCGTTCGAGTAGGTGGCGCCGGGTGACCAGCTGCGCCGCCCATCGCGAGACCTGGCGCGCGTAGTCGGCCCGGTCGGGGAGGCGCCGGCCGTCCTGGAGGGGTAGCCGGCTGCCGACGAACTCGTAGAGCACCGACGGGAGCGACTCGACCGGGCGCCTGGGGTTCCAGCCAGTGAAGGCCTGCACCGGGCAGGCCACCGCGGGCAGGCGGATCCCGGCGGTTTCGTTGCCGCCCTGATCCACGGCCGAGACCAACGCGACAGCCGGGGGACCCCACTCGAGGGGCCAGGTGGTGCTGCGGGGATCGAGAGCCGGGGTCCACGGAAGGTGCTCGAGGTCGGGCAGCACGGCGTCGTGGAAGGTGCCGAGCACCTCCTCGCGGCTCACCGCGGTGGCGTCGGCGCGGCGGGGGACCGCGGAGGCCGGCGGCTCGACGCCGTCGACCACCCACGCCACGAGGCCCGCGAACAGGGCCCGCAGCAGCGGCCCGGGGTCCAGCCCGTGAACCGGGTTGGCCACCGGGAACAGCTCCTTCATGGGGATGGCCCCGAAGTGGTCGGTTCCGGCCAGCAGGTAGCACCGGCAGTCGGGGTCCTCGGGCCGGTCCTCACCGGTGAGGGGGTCCTGGTGCAGCAGCGCGCCGTCGCCGCGCCAGTACTCCCAGGAGCTGTTGGTGCACATCAGCTTGGGCGCCACTCCCCCCGCCCGGCTCGGGGCGAGCAGGCCCCCCGCGTCGTAGGGCGGCCCGTAGCCGGGCGAAAGGGGATGGGTGAGCGACGGCTGACCGAAACGCTGGTTGAACTCCCCCCGCCGGGCGCTGGCGATGTGGGCCAGCACCCCGTCGAAGACCGCCGCGCCGTTCTCGTCGGCGTTCATGCCGTCGTGGAGGAACTGGCGCAGGAAACGCCCCGACTGCGAGACGCCGTAGGCGAAGCGGCGGTCGTGTTCCCGGCCGAGCCACGCCGCGAAGTCCCGGACGGCCATCAGCCCGGCGCCGACCACGGGGGCGAAGGCGCAGTTGTACAGCAGTTCGTACCAGTGGAACGCCTGGAACCCGCCTTCGAGGCGGACCGAGTCGGAGCCGTCGAAGTGCCAGGATTCCCGCTCCAGGACCCGGGCCGGTCCCATGGGGGTGGTGCGCACCGAGAGCTGGGCGTCGGCCTGGTCGCCCTCGACCGGGGGGTAGTCCCGGAAGCGGAACAGCGGCGAGGAATCCGACAGCCGGTGGCTGTCGAGCGGGGTGTCGGGGCGGAACTCGACGCGCATGCGCCCCGGACCGGGGGTGGCCACCGGGGCGTCGAGGCCCAGCCCTCCCGGCCCCCGCAGCACGTCCCACTGCCACCCGCACCACGCCACGGTCCAGCCCGACTCGAGGAGGAAGCCGTCGCCGGGCTCGGGAACCGCGGCCGGCTCCATCTGCAGGGGGGCGTCCAGGCTGAACGGGACGCCGCCCAGCCGCCCCCGGTTGGGTATGACGACGAGCAGCCGCCCGTTGCCGGCGCCGGGGGAGGGTCGCAGGATGCGCACGTCGGCCTCGTAGCGGACCAGGCCGTGTCCGTCGCGGGGGGCGAGGGACAGATCGACGATTCCCTGGTTGGCCCGGTGCTCGGGATCGGCGGCGAAGCGGGCCGTGCCCGTCACCCATTCGTAGCCCCGGTCCCCGTAGGCGACGGAGCTCAGGTCGACTGATTCGAGCATCGGAGGTCACCTCCCCCCGGGGTCGCGCCGCGGGCCGGCCCGGCCCGGCGGTGGGCCGGCCGGGGCCGCACCCTCAGCGGGCGGGAGCCGCCAGGGCCGCCCACTGCGGGGCGAACTGGGCGGCGACCTCGTAGAGGCGGGCGTAGCGTTCGGTGGTCTCGGTGATCTGCATGTCGAACGAACGGGCGTGGCGGAACTCGAGTACCTCCACCCCCTCGGGACCGGCGCTGTACTGGTAGGGGGCGCCGTTCGGCACGAAGAAGCCGTCGCCGGCCTCGAGGGTCTGGTTGCCCATGACGGCACTGCCGGCGATCACGTAGTAGAGGCAGTCGGCGCTGTGGCTGTGGCGGGGCAGCGGGAAGTGCGGCTTGAACCAGGCGTACACCAGGCTGAAGCCTCCCTCCTCCTCGCTCTGGCGGTAGAGGACCTTCACCGTGGCGCCGGCGGACAAGCCTTCGCCGCCTTCGCGGTCGGGATGGACGAAGCCCGCGGGGAACTCCGGTACCGACATCATGTCGGTCTCCTCCAGATTGGGGGCGTCGGCCGCCCGGAATAGCGTGATGCCCTTGCGCTGGTTCATGCCCGCACTCCCCTCTGGTTCGGCGAAGGCGGTCACCCGCCTGCCCGCTCGATGGTAGGCCGTCCGGCCGGCCCGCCGGACAGGTTGACTTCGACGTCGGAAAATGCCACCATCGGGCGACCACCGGGGAGGGTGAAATTGAGCGACACCACGGGCGACGCCTACTACGACCCCTACGACCACGCCATCGACGACGACCCCTATCCCATCTGGAAGCGCCTGCGCGACGAGGCCCCGCTCTACTACAACGAGCGCTACGACTTCTACGCCCTGTCGCGCTTCGAGGACGTCGAGAAGGCGCTGGTCGACTGGAAGACCTTCATCTCGGGCAAGGGATCGGTCCTCGAGATGATCAAGCAGAACATCGAGATGCCGCCCGGGAGCATCCTCTTCGAGGACCCCCCGGCCCACGACCACCACCGCGCCCTCCTGTCGCGGGTGTTCACCCCCCGGCGCATGAGTGAGATCGAGCCCAAGGTCCGGGACTTCTGCGCCCGTTCCCTCGACCCGCTGGTGGGCAGCGGGGGATTCGATTTCATCGGCGATCTCGGCGCCCAGATGCCGATGCGGACCATCGGCATGCTGCTCGGCATCCCCGAGGAGGACCAGGAGCGCATACGTGACCGACTCGACGAGGGCCTCCGCCTCGAGGACGGGGTGATGCCCGACCTCGCCCAGGACGGACGCAACACCCTGACCGCGTCGATGGAGCAGTTCGCCGAGTACGTCGACTGGCGAGCCGAGCATCCCGCCGACGATTTGATGACCGACCTGTTGAACGCCGAGTTCGAGGACGTCACCGGCACGGTCCGCAAGCTGACCCGCGAGGAGCTGCTCAACTACATAGGCCTTCTGGCCGGCGCCGGCAACGAGACCACCACCCGCCTGATCGGCTGGACCGGCAAGGTGCTGGCCGAGAACCCCGACCAGCGCGAGCTCCTGCTGTCCGAACCGTCGCTCGTACCCAACGCCATCGAGGAGCTGCTGCGCTACGAGGCTCCCTCCCCGGTGCAGGCCCGCTATGTGACCCGCGACGTCGAGTACTACGGCCAGAAGGTGCCCGAGGGATCGGTCATGCTCCTGCTCAACGCCTCGGCCAACCGCGACGAGCGGTACTTCGACGAGCCCGACCGCGTCGACGTCAGGCGCCGCATCAGCCATCACCTGACCTTCGGTTACGGCATCCACTTCTGCCTGGGTAGCCACCTGGCCCGCCTCGAGGGTCGGATCGCCCTGGAAGAGGTGCTGAAGCGCTTCCCCCGCTGGCGGGTCGACTGGGACCACGCCGTGCAGGCCCACACCTCCACGGTGCGCGGCTGGGAGCGGCTACCGGTCCTGACAGACTGACCCATTCGCATCGTCGTAGGAGAGAGGACACCCAAGTGCACCAACCGATGACCGGCGTCAAGGTGGTCGAAGTCGCCCAGTTCACCTTCACCCCGTCGGCCGGCGCGGTCCTGGCCGACTGGGGAGCCGAGGTCATCAAGGTCGAGCACGCCGAGATGGGCGACGCCCAGCGGGGCTTCGGCGCCGGGCTGGGCGGTGTGGCCGAGGGCCGGTTCCACCCCATCATGGAGCACCCCAACCGGGGCAAGAAGAGCATCGGCCTGGCCCTCGACCGCCCGGGCGGCCGCCAGGTACTGCTCGACCTGTGCCAGGACGCCGACGTGTTCCTCACCAACTTCCTCCCCGCCGCCCGGCGCAAGCTCGGCATAGAGGTGGACGACATCCGGGCGGTCAACCCCCAGATCATCTACGTCCGCGGCAGCGCCCACGGCCAGCAGGGACCCGATGCCGAGAAGGGCGGCTACGACGGCTCCACCTTCTGGTGCCGGATGGGCAGCGCCTGGGGGGTGACGCCGCCCGACAGCCCCAAGGTGATCGGACCTCCGGCCGGGGCCTACGGGGACTCCATGGGCGGCATGACCATCGCCGGGGGGATCGCCGCCGCCCTGTTCGGGCGGGAGCGCACCGGGGAGCCGTCAGTGGTCGATGTCTCGCTCATGAGCGTCGGAGCCTGGGCCATGGGCCTGTCGCTCAGCAACAGCCTCCTGACCGGCGTCGAGCAGGGCCAGCCGCCGCTCAGCGCGCCGCTCGGTAACGCCTTCAATCCGATCGTGGGCAACTTCCGCACCTCCGACGACCGCTGGATCACCCTGATGATGCTCCAGCCCGGTCGTTACTTCGCCGACACGTGCCGCCACCTCGGGCTTGACCACCTGATAGACGACGGGCGCTTCGACACCGCCCAGAAGCTCATCGCCAACGCGGCCGAGGCCGGCCGCTACGTGGCCGACGCCATCGCGGCCAAGCCCTTCAGCTACTGGATGGAGAAGCTGCAGACCCTCGAAGGGCAGTGGTCGGCGGTCCAGAGCCCATCTGAGATAGTCAAGGACCCACAGGTCCTGGCCAACGGCTGCGTCCTGCCGGTGATCGACGCCGACGGAGTGGAGCGCCACCTCGTCGCCAACCCGGTCCAGTTCGACGAGAAGCCCCCCGTTCTCACCCGCGGCCCCCAGTTCGCCGAGCAGACCGACGAGCTCCTGCGCCAGCTGGGTCTCGACGAGGATCAGATCATCCAGCTCAAGATCGACGGGGCGGTCACCTGACCGCCCGTCGCGCCGCCCGACCCGCCCGCCCCCCATCCCCGACCCGTACCCATTGATCCGCTCCCGGAGGTAACCATGGCCCGCCCCACCGTCGACTTCCCCGTATTCGACGCCGACAACCACATGTACGAGACCGTCGAGGCCTTCACCAAGTTCCTCCCCAAGGAGTACAACGGCCTCATCAAGTACGTGCAGGTGAACGGTCGGACCAAGCTGGCCCTGAAGAACGTCATCTCCGACTACATCCCCAACCCGACCTTCGAGGTGGTCGCCCGGCCGGGGGCCCAGGAGGCCTACTTCAAGGCCGGCAACCCCGAAGGCAAGTCCCGCCGGGAGATCATGGGCGAGCCGATGCGCTCACCCGCCGCCTTCTTCGATCCGCAACCGCGGCTCACCCTGATGGACGAGCTGGGGGTGGACCGGGCCATCATGTGGCCGACCCTCGCCAGCCTCCTCGAGGAGCGCCTCCGCAACGACCCCGAAGCCACCCACGCCGTGGTCCACGCCCTCAACCAGTGGATGCACGAGCACTGGACCTTCAACTACGAGAACCGCATCTTCGCCACCCCGGTCATAACGCTGCCCATCGTGGCCGAGGCCATCAAGGAGCTGGAGTGGCTCGTCGAGCGGGGAGCACGCATCATCCTCGTCCGTCCCGCCCCGGTGCCCGGCTTCAAGGGGGAACGGTCGATGGCGTTGAAGGAGTTCGACCCGTTCTGGAAGCTGGTCGAAGAGGCCGACATCGCCGTGGGCATGCACTCCTCCGACGACGGTCAGACCCGCTACATCAACCGCTGGGAGGGCGGGGGCGACAGCGAGTTCCTGCCCTTCGCCGGCCCCAGCGCCTTCGTCGACGTCCACCACTATCAAAGCCGCGGCATCTTCGACTGCGTGGCTTCGGCCATCGGCCACGGCATGCTGTCGCGCTTCCCCCGCTTGCGGCTCCTCCCCGTGGAGAACGGTTCGGGCTGGGTCCGGCCCCTGATCGACGCCCTCGGTCACTCCTACGCCAAGAACCCCCGCCTGTGGGACGAGGACCCCCTGATGGTGTTCAAGCGCAACGTCTGGGTCCATCCCTTCCACGAGGAGGACCCCCGCGGCTTGGTCAAGCTGATCGGCGCCGACCGGGTCGTGTTCGGATCGGACTACCCCCACCCCGAGGGGATGTCCGAGCCCATCGCCTACGTCGACGAGCTCGAAGGGCTCCCCCACGACGACATCGCCCGCATCATGGGAGGCAACCTGAGCGAGGTCGTCAAGGTGGGCGCCGCCGCCTGACAATCCGTCACCGGTATCCGGCCCGGCCCGGCCCGGCCCGCCACCGGCCGCGCCGCCGCCCCGGCGTCCTTGCCGGGCTGAGCCGGCGGGGGTCGCCGATCGGCTAAGAACGACGGTCGTGGAACCCGAATCGACCCCCATCGGATGGATCGGAACCGGCGTCATGGGCTCGTCCATGTGCGGCCACCTCCTCGCCCGCGGCCACCCCGTCACCGTGTACAACCGGTCGCGCCGGCGGGCCGAGTCGCTCATCGCGGCGGGGGCGCGCTGGGTCGAGTCGCCCGCTCAGGTGGCCGCCGCCAGCGAGGTCGTGTTCTCCATGGTCGGCTACCCCGAGGACGTGCGCCAGGTGGTCCTCGGCGACGACGGCCTGCTCGCCGGGGCGCGCCCGGGGGCGGTCCTCGTGGACATGACCACGAGCCAGCCGTCTCTCGCCGTCGAGATCGCCGAGCGCGCCGCCGCCCACGGGGTGCAGGCGCTCGACGCGCCGGTCTCGGGAGGTGACATAGGGGCCCGCAACGCCACCTTGTCGATCATGGTCGGTGGCCCCCGGGAGGTCTTCGACGCCCAGTACGAGCTGTTCGAGGCCATGGGTCAGACCATCGTCTGGCAGGGCGGTCCGGGTGCCGGCCAGCACGCCAAGATGGTCAACCAGATCCTCGTGGCCGGGACCATGGTGGCCATGTCCGAAGCTCTCCTCTACGCCTACCGGGTCGGCCTGGACGTGACCGCGGTCCTGGCCTCGGTCACCAGCGGCGCGGCCGGGAGCTGGACGCTGACCAACCTGGCCCCCCGGGTGGTCGCCGGTGATTTCACCCCCGGCTTCGCCGTCGATCATCTGGTGAAGGATCTGGGCATCGCGTTGGAGGAGGCCCGCCGGGCGCGCCTGGCCCTGCCGGGACTGGCTCTCGCCAACCAGCTCTACGTCGCCCTGCAGGCCCAGCGCCGGGGCCGGGACGGCACCCAGGCTCTCGTCTACGCCCTGGCCTCGCTGTCGGGGCTGGACTGGCCTCCCTCTCCATCCTACTAGGCCCCACCCGCCACGAACCGACTAGACCGGGAAGGGGTAGCCCTCGGTGGGCCAGGAGACGACCCCCCGGGCGGCCAGGTCGGAGACCGTCGACTGCTCGTAGCCGAGCTCGGACAGTATCTCCCGGGTGTGCTGGCCGAGCATCGGGGCCGCCCGCTCCTGGCGGCCCGGAGTGTCGCTGAAGGAGATCAGGTTGCCGAACTGCCGGACCCGTCCGAGGAGCGGGTGGTGGTACTCGGTGACCAGGCCCAGGCGCACCAGCTCCTCGTCGAAGAGGATGGTCTCGCCGTCCCACGTGTCGGCCGATATCTCCACCGGTACGCCGGCGCGCCGCAGCGTGCGTCTCCAGTTGACGGCGAGGTCGTCCATGAAGCGGGCCGCCAGCCGCGCCGTCAGGTCGTCCCTATGGGTGCGGCGTTCGGCGGGGGTGGCGAAGCGTTCGTCGTCGAGCAGGTCGTCGGCCCCGATCGCCCGGCACAGCGCTGACCAGTGCTCCTCCTCCACCGCCGCCAACTGCAGCCACCCGTCCTGGGTCTCGTAGAGGCGGTAGAGGGCACCGAGGCCCATCTGCTCCCGGTCGAGGGTGGGGCGGGGGGAAGGCCGGCCGTCCGGGCCGACCCACGAGTCGGCGGTGTAGAGCATCGAACCGTGGAAGATGGACGTCCACATGAACTGCCCCTCCCCGGTCTGCTCCCGGTGGTAGAGCGCGATGAGGAGAGCCGTCACCGAGGGCATGGCCGCCGCCACGTCGCCATGGCCGTAGCGGTGCCACATGGGCGGGTTACCGGCGGCGACGGGGCCCTGCTCCCATTCGATTCCCGATGCGGCCTGCCCGAGAGGGTCGAGGCCGCCCATGGGGGCCAGCGGACCTGCCGCTCCGTACATGAACGTGTTGCAGTACAGGATGTCGGGCCGCACCGCCCGGCACTGCTCGTAGCCGATGCCCAGGCGGTCGGCGGTACCGAGGGTCATGTTGTGGTGGACGATGTCGGCGCCGGCCACCAGTTCGAGGGCGATTCGTAGGCCGTCGGGCTGCTTCAGGTCGACGGCGATGTCCCTCTTCCCCCTCTGGCAGCCCATGAAGGAGCCGACGACACTGGCGCGCATGCCGTCGCCGCGCGTCGGCTCCACCTTGATCACGTCGGCGCCTAGGTCACCGAGCAGCATCGGCCCGAACGGCCCGGCCAGGAACTGCCCGAAGTCGACGACCCGGAGGCCCTCGAGCGGTCCCGGCACTCAGATCACCCCCTTGGAGCGAAGATCGGCGAGAGCGGAGCGGTCGTAGCCGACCTCGGCGAGCACCTCGTCGGTGTGGGCGCCGGCCGGCGGCTGCGGCCCTCTCACCCGGGACGGGGTGGCCGACAGGAAGATGGTCGGTCCGAGCTGCGTGGTCGGCCCGACGTCGGGGTCGTCGACGCGGACCACCGACCCGGTGGCCAGCAGCTGCGGATGCTTCCACCGTTCGTGGGGGGCGACGATGGCTTCCGCGCCCAGGCCGTGGGAGTGGAGGGTCTCGACGACCTCGTCCCTGTCGAGGGCCCGGTAGGCGTCCCGCTTGGCGGTCTCGTAGCCGGCCCGTTCGGCGGGGGTCATGGCGACCAGGGCCTCGAAGGGGACCTCCTCGATGCCGAGGATCGACGCTTCGGAGCGGGTCGGGGTCAAACCGGCCTGCGTCGACGCGTGCACCCACTCGCCGTCGCGGCATTCGAATACCGACATCTGGTGGATGCCCGCCGGGTGAGACTTGGCCAAGCCGAACTGGCCCCGGTCGGTCCAGTTCCAGTTCTGAGTGGTGAGGGACATGATCCCCTGGAGCAGCGAGATCTCCAGGTGCTGGCCCCGGCCGGTCCGCCGCCGGGCGTGCAGGGCGGCCATTATCCCGATGGGCACCAGGAACATGGCCCCCATGCTGCCGACCGGGCTGTGAAGGAACACCGGGCCGGGTCGGAAGCTGGTGTTCTCCCAGTGCTGTCCCGTGCGGGCCTGGACCAGGGCCTCGTAGCCCGGGATGTCCTCGAACCGGCTACCGCGGGGCCAGGCCGGCACCGAGCAGTAAACCAGACGCGGAGCGCGCTCCTCGACCGACCGGTAGTCGAGTCCGAGGTCGGCCATGGTGGCCGGGGCGAAGGCCTCGACCAGGACGTCGGCGGTCTCGGCCAGGCGCAGGAAGGCCTCCCGGCCTTCGGGGTGGCGGAGGTCGACGGCGACCGACCGCCGGCTGCGGTTGTGGACCCGCGACGCCGGGTCGGTCCGATCCGGTCGGCCCCCGGCCGGCTCGATCTTGATCACGTCGGCGCCGTGCTCGGCCAACTGCAGGACCCCGAGCGGTCCGGCTATCCCTCCGGTTAGATCCAGGATGCGCAGTCCTTCCAGCGCATCCCTCCCAGCGCCGGGACCACCATCGCCGGAGACTCCGTCCGTCACCGGCGGTCGTCCACGCTCGCTGACCACGAGTGCCGTTTCACACCATCCCCCTCTTCCGTCGGGCATGTTAGCGACCCCTCTTGGGCCGCCGCGGCCTTCCCCTAGTATCAGCGGGGTGGCGGCCGTCGAGGGTTTCGCGGACAGCGCCGGGGTGCGCATCCACTACCTGGACCACTCGCCCGAGGCCCCGGCGGGCCTGCCCGTGCTGTTCGTCCCGGGGCTGGTGGACCGGGCGACGGACTATCTCGCCCTGTTCGACGTGTTCGCCCGTCGGCGGGTGATCATCGTCGACCCGAGGGGGAGAGGGGTCAGCGACAGCCCCGAGACCGGCTACTCGGCGGTGGACCAGGCCGGCGATCTGCAGGCGGTCCTCGACCACGCCGGGGTGGACCGGTTCCATCTCATGACCTTCTCGCGGGGTACGAGCTCGGGGCTGTGCCTGGCGCTGGGCCGCCCCCATCAGGTGGCGACCATCTCCATTGGGGACTACCTGCCCGGCGAGGTCCGGCTACCCCCGGAGTTCGTGGAGCAGATGTGGGCCACCACGTGGCGGGGCCGGACCTATCCGGAATCCATCACCAGAGTGGCGCTGGAGGGGATCCAGGCCGATTCGGTGGGGCGGGAGCTGTGGGCCGAGCTGGCCGACCTCGGCAAACCCACACTCGTCGCTCGTGGCAGCGATAATGCCATCATTGACGATGAGAGGGAGGTCCGATACCGCGCCGCCCTGCCGGGCGTCGAGGTGATCACCATCCCAGGGTCCGGTCACGACCTGTTCCGCCCGTCCCGCACGGCCTATCCCCAAGCGGTGTCGGAGTTCATCGAGCGGCGGGCCCCTGGTCTTTGACCCTGGCGGGGCGGCTCAGGCCGAGGGGAGTGGGCTTCCGCAGACCGGGTCGGCGCCGGGCACGGTCTCGAAGTTGGAACCCGACAGCTTGGTCACATAGAGGCAGGAGTCGATGCCCGTGGCGGTGCCGGCCCGATTGGCCAGATCGAAGGGATGCGAGCCGAGCAGGCCCCAGGCGTCGAAGTTCTTCACCCCGTTGAGGGCGGTGATCAGCGCGCTGTGGGTGGGGCTCGACCCGGTCACTTTGAGGGCCTGGTCGAGTAGGGCCATGGAGGTGTACCCGGCGTACTCGGCGTAGGTCGGCTCTGAGCCGCCACCCGCCTGCTTGAGAGCGGCCTGGAACTGCTGGGTGGCCGTGGTGTTCATCTCCACCGGCTCGAACGAGAGGGAGAAGTACACGCCCTGGCCGGTCTGGAGGGCGCCCGGGCCGGCCTGCTGGAGGTCACCGCCGTAGCCGTCGGGAAGCAGGGCGATCTTGAGGTTGACCCCGTTCTGGCGGAGGGCCTGGATCAGGGCGAAGCTGGTGTTTGGGTCCACCGACCCGTAGTAGGTGTCGACGCCAGCACTCTTCATGGCGATGGCTTCGGGCGCCACGTTGGTGCTACCGAAGGGGAAGTTGGCGTTCAGGTAACCCACTTTCAGGCCGGCGGCGGTGGCCGACGCGGCATTGCCCTTGGCCGAATCCGCCGACGACGGGGAGATGCTGTAGCCGATGGAGCCGAGATTGGTCCCCCCCTCCATCTTCATGAAGGTACCGAAGGTGGTCGAGGCCTTGGACGGGTCGAGGAAGCCGTAGGTGGAGAACATGTTGGTGTCGGTGATCCACTCGCTACCGTCTTCGGCCACCCCGACGACGGGGATCCCCTGCTGCTTGAGGTAGGCGGCGGCACCGAAACCGACGGCCGAGACCATCACCACCGCGTCCACGTGGTCCTGCTGCACCAGCTTCTGGGCCGCGGCCAGCACCGCTGCGGGCGAGGTCTGCGAATCGCCCTCTACGAACTTGAAGTTGAAGCCGTCCTTGCCCGCCACCACCGCGCCGGCCTGCACCCCCAAGGGGGTGGTCTTGTTGCCCGATGCGGCCAAGCCGGTCAGGTCGCTCAGGATCCCGACGGTGATGGTCTTGCCGCCCGAACCGGCCCCCGATGCGCCCGAAGCCGTTCCCGGTGCCCCGCTCGAAGCGCTGGTGGACGCGGTGGCGCCGCCGCTGTGGGAACTGGAACTGCACGCCCCGGCCAGTACGCCGAGCGCGACCATCCCTACGACCGCTGTGTTCTTGCGGAACATCTTCCCCCTCCGGGATCTCCTGCCAACCGTCCGGTTGTGACTGCTGACCTCGAACCGAGATGTTAGTCGACGTCAAAATCACAAGGATAGTCGCCCGCATCGGGCCGGGGGGCGACCGGCGGTCCCGATGAACGGCTTCAGGCCGGACGGCCCCGGCCCGTCCCCTGCGTGGTTCAACTTCGACATCGATGTTGGTGGCATCCGGAGCCGATGGCTACCATCACCTCAGGTCGAGCCGGGAGCCACCACCCGGAGGTACCGAGGGATCGGGGGTCACTGCAGGTGAACGAGTTGGACGACATCCTGGCGTCACTGGACCTCGAGGCTACCGGTGAGGGCCGATACCGGGCCGGCAACGTACCGGTCGCCCACGGAGTCGTCTTCGGCGGCCAACTCATGGGCCAGGCCATCGTGGCCGCCGTCGGCTCGCAGCCGGGCAAGCTGGTCAAGACACTGAACATCGTCTTCGCCCGCAGCGGATCGACGGCCGAGCCGGTGGACATCGAGGTGGACACCATCGCCACCGGCCGATCGGTCGGAAGCTGCACCGTCTCGTTCAGCCAGGGCGGGCGCCTCTTCACCCGGGCGACGGTGCTCCTGAGCGCCGACGAAGCCGATTTCCTCACCTACCGCGAGCCGTCGCCGTCGGCCCTGACCCCCCCGAGCGGCAGGCGCCCCCCGGGCTGGCAGATAGAGATCACCGGCGGGGTGGACATCAACGACCCCGACGACGTCGGACCGGCGGAGCTCGACGTGTGGACCAGGTTCGACGGAGCTCCCGACGATCCGGTCATCAGCCAGGCCCTGCTCAGCTACGCCACCGACGGCTTCTTGATCGCCACGGCCATGAGGCCCCACAAGGGGGTCGGCCAAGCCCAGTCCCACCAGACGGTCAGCACCGCCGTCCTCGGCCACACCATCACCTTCCACGAGCCCTTCTCGGCCGCCGAGTGGATGTTCCTCGCCCACCGCAGCCCTTACGCCGGCCGGGGACGCAGCTACGGCCGGGCCGACGTGTACCGCCCCGACGGCGCCCTCATAGCCTCCTTCACCCAGGACAATCTGATCCGGGCCCGCCCCGGCGACGCCCGAGGGGTGCTCTAGCTCGAGCTGATTGGCCGCGCCGTCGCGGTCACTTCCTCGTCGCCCGACGGCGGGCGGAACCCGGTGGGGGCGAGCGGAAGCCCAAGGCGTTGATGAAGACCCGAGTCATCTGTTCCACCCCGTGGTCGAAATCGCAGTCGAGGTTGCCTTCGACGAGCCACGATTCGGGGAAGCGGGTGGTCATGGCCCCCAGAGCGGCCTGGGCTACGACCGGGTCGAGGTCGGGGTCGACCAGTCCGTGCCGCTGCATGCGGCGGATGGACTCCTCGACCTGCTGGGCGTAGCGGGACAGGCGCTGATGCCGGGCCCGTCGGACCTCGGCGTCATAGCGGGACACCTGCTCGATGACACCCATGATGCGGGCCTGGTCCCGGTAGCTCTCCATGTGCAGCCGGATGGCCGCCCGTATCCGCTCCTGCGGGGTGGCCTCCGAGGCGGGATCGAGGATCACGCTGCCAAGGGGGGCGCTCAACTGCTCCTCCACCGCCTGGGCCACCTCCCTGAAGATCTCCTCCTTCGACTCGAAGTAGTGGTAGAAGGACCCGTGGGAGAGGCCGGCCCTCTCGGCGATGTCGGAGATGCGGGCGTCGAGGAAACCGTTCTCCTCGAATATCTCCTTGGCCGCGGCCAGCAGCCGGGCCCGGGTCTCCGCCCCCTTGCGGGACCTTGGGCCGCCGGGCTTGTCGTTGGTCAGATCTGCTGTCATCGAGCCGTCCACTTCGCAAGAGTCTGTCACGGTCCCGTCCCTGGCTCAGCGACCCGCGCCGCTCGGCCCCGGCTCGGCGGTCAAGAGCGGCTGCGGGCGTCGGCCGAGGGGCCGCGCGGCACTTCGCGGAAGGGAACGTCGCGGTCCACCGACCGCTCGCGGGGCATCCCGAGCACCCGTTCGCTGACCACGTTGCGGGCCATCTCGGTGGTGCCCCCACCGATGCAACCGGCCTGGCGCATCAAGAAGTCGGTGCCGCGCCCGGCCGCCGCCCCGTCGTGCGGCGACCAGGCGGCCCCCGCTTCCCCGGCGATCTGGAAGGTGATGGTGCGGGACCGGGCGCCGGCCACGCCACCGAACAGGCGGGCGATGGCCGCGCCCTGGTCGGACAGGCGGCCGGTGCGCACCCCCTGGGCGATGCGCTGCTGCAGCCGGGAGCCCACCAGGTCCAGCATGGCGGCCTCGCCGATGAGGTCCCTCACCAGTGGATCGTCGAGCCGGCCCCGGTCGCGGGCCACTTCGACCGGCGACACCGAACTGGTCGCGGGCCGGCCGAAGGCGGGCATGGTTATGAGCGGGGAGTTGTAGAGCATCCGCTCGTGGAACATCCACCTGGTGCCGACCGTCCAGCCCTTGTCCACCTCGCCGATCCGGTCGGTGTCGGGGACGCGCACGTCGGTCAGGAACTCCTGGCAGAACTCCTTGGATCCGTTGAGCATCTCGATGCGGTGCACGTCGACGCCTTCGCGGTGCAGCGGGAGCATGAACACCGTCAGGCCGCGGTGCTTGGGCACGTCCCAGTTGGTCCGGGCCAGGCACAGGCCCCAATCCGACCACCAGGCGCCGGTCGTCCAAATCTTCGAGCCGTTGAGCACCCATTCGTCACCGTCGCGCACCGCGGTGGTCAGGGCCCCCGCCACGTCGGAGCCGCCGCTCGGCTCGGAGAGCAACTGCATCCACAGCTCCTCGCCTTTGAGGATGGCCGGGATGTGGGTCTTCTTCTGCTCCTCGGTGCCGAAATCGAGTAGCACCGCGGCGCACGGCGAGAGGTTCGGCACCATCAGGCGGGAGGGGTGCTCGAAACCCGACAGCTCCTCGTTGAAGACCCGCTGATGGGCCGGGCTGAGGCCCTGGCCGCCGTACTCGGGAGAGATGGTGATGCCGGCGAAGCCGGCGTCGAACATCATCCGCATGAGGTGGCGTTCGTGCTGGATGGCGGCCAGCTCCTCCTCTTCGTCCAGCTCGCCGGCGGCGGCCGCCGCCAACGCCGCGTGATCGAGCGGTCGGAGGTTGGAGCGGATCCAGGCGCCCGCCCGCTGCCGGAAGCGGTCCAGATCCTCGACGGTGTCTGCGGTCATGGCCGGGAGTCCTCCTCGATGGTGATCCGGGCCAGGCGTTGACGGTGGTCGGCCGCCGTCCCGAAGGTGGCGGCGTTGGCCGTGGCCCGGCGCATGAACAGGTGCAGGTCGTGCTCGAAGGTGACCCCGATGCCGCCGTGCATCTGTACGCAGTCCTGCATCAACTCGAGGCCGTACTGTCCGGCGAAGGCCTTGGCCGCGCTCAGCAAGGCGTCGGCGTCGGGTCGGCCCTCGTCGACCGCGTCGGCCGCGGCGTCGGCGATGGCGTGGGCGCCTTCGACCCACGATTTCATGTCGGCGAAGCGGTGCTTGAGTTCCTGGTAGGAAGCGAGAGGCCGGCCGAACGAGTACCGGTCGAAGGCCCATTCGAGGGTCATGGCGAAGGCCCGGTCCAAGGTACCGACGGTCTCGGCGAGTTGAATGACCAGGGCCTGATGGAGCTGACGTGCCACGGCCGGGTCGGCTGCGCCCACCTCGCCGACCACCGACTCGGCCGGGAGCCTCACGTCGTCGAAGCGCAGCGCCGCGTAGCGGCGGGTCATGTCGACGCTCTGCAGCCGCTCCACCGTCACCCCTGGGGTTCCGGCCGCGACGAGCACCTGAGTGAGCCCACCACCGCTACGCCCGGTGACGAGCAGGTGGTCGGCGTCGGCGGCGGCCTCGACGGGCTTCTTCAGGCCGTTCAACACGACGTCGCCGCCCTCGGTCCTGATGTCCAACTCGACCGCCCGGCCCCCGATCAGCCCTCCCGGCTCCTCCCAGCACCACGCCGCCACGGCTGACCCGTCGAGCAGGGCGGCCAGAACGTCGGCATGGGTGCCGGACGCGGCCAAAGCGGCGGCGACCACGTTGGCCGGGCCGAGGGGGCCGGGCGCGGCGTGGGCGCCGAACTCGTGGGCGAGGAGGGTGAGGTCGATCAGACCCCGCCCGCTGACCGAGCCGCCGCCTCGCTCCTCGCTCACGAGCAGCGACGTCCAGCCCAGGTCGGCGCCCCGCTTCCAGTAGCCCGGGTCGTAGCCGAGCCGATCGTCACGGAGGCGGCGGATCTCCCCTACCGGAACCTGGCTGGTGAGGAACTTCGAAGTCGTCTCGCGCAGGAAGTCCTGGTCGGGTGTCAGTTCCAAGAGCATGTCGCCTCCCCGTGGCCGTGGGCCCTTTCCGATCTAGGTGTTGTGGCCACGAGCCTCCCTTTCCCGGTCCCGCTTTGCCAGGCCCGGCTGGTGCAACGGCGACGGTACTGAACATCGACGTCACCGTCAAAGGTCCCTGACCTCGGCGCCGCAAAGTGCGTGTCGCTCGTCGATATCAGCGTCTTGATGCCAGCGTCGAAATTGCTAGCCTGTGGCCACGGGGGGTCGCTCGGCCAAGCCGACGGCTGATCAGCAGCACCAGTCCGGAGGGTGAGAGGATGCTCCAGTACGTCATAGCCGGGTTGGCCCTCGGTGCTATCTACGCTATTGCCTCAGCCAGCCTGACCGTCACCTTCGTGTCGGCCGGAGTCCTCAACTTCTCCTTCGCGGCGATGGCCTATTTCGTGGCTCGCATCTATTACTGGCTCAACTCCCAGCACGGCTGGACCACCTACAGCGCCGGACTGGTCTCGATCCTCGTGGTGGGCCCGGCGCTGGGCGTGTTTCTCTACCTGATCCTGTTCCGCTTCATCAGAGGCAAGTCCACGCTGGTGAAGCTGGTGTGCACCATCGGCCTGTACGTGGCTCTCCCTGCCGTGCTCGGGGTGATATTCCCCAACTCGGCGTCGATCACCTCGGCCCCCGGGCTGGCCGCCCTGACCGACAAGCCGTACCACTTCCTCGGCAGCCCGGTCACCACCGACCAGGTGATCACCTACGGGTTCCTGCTCTTCATCGTGGTGGTCGGGACGGCCGTCCTGCGCTTCACCGACGTCGGCCTCAAGGTGCGGGCCCTGGTGGACTCGGAGGCCATGGCCTCCTTGTCGGGCACCAACCCCAGCCGGGTGGCTCTCGGGGTGTGGGCCGTGACCACGGCCCTGGCCGGGCTGGCCGGCATCCTGGTGGCGCCCAGCCAGGGCTTGGACATGGTGGGGATGAGCAACCTCATGGCGGCCGCCTTCGCCGCGGTGGTGGTGGCCCGTCTGCGCTCCCTGCCCATGGCGGTGGTGGCCTCCCTGGTCATGGGGGTGGTGACCGACGTGATCCAGAAGTACCTTCCGGCCAACAGTTCGCTGACCGCGGCCATCATCCCGAGCATCCCCTTCGGGTTCATCCTGGTCGCCTTGATCGTCTACCTGATCCGGTCGGGTTCCCTCGACGAGGGTGCCGGGGCCGCCGGTCCGCTCGACCAGGCCATCCGGCCGGCCACCCAGGACGCCGCCGAAGCCGGTGCCGAGATGACCGAGGTCAATAAGCGGGGTGCCGCGGTGAGCGCGCTGCCGCTGGTGATCGTGGCGGTGCTCCCGCTGATCCTCAAAGGCTTCGGGTCCTACTGGCTCGGTCAGGGGGCCTGGGGCATCTGCTACGCCATCACCTTCTTGACCTTCACGGTGGTGACCGGTGAAGGCGGGATGCTCTGGCTGTCCCAGATCATGTTCGCGGCCACCGGCGCCATGGCCGGGGCCCAGTTCGTGACCTACTGGCACGTCCCTGTCCTCCTGGCCATTCTGATGGGGGCGGTCATCGCCGGGGTGGCCGGGTCCGTCCTCGGCGTTCTCACCATCCGACTGGGTGACCTGTACGTGGCTCTGACCACATTCACCTTCAGCCTGATCGTCGAGCAGTTGGTGTTCACCCGCAACCGCTTCGCCCAGGGCGGGCTCGGCCTGCCCCTGTACCGGCCGTCGTTCGCCCAGAGCGATCTGGTGCTGGCCTACGTCGCCCTCGCGGTATTCGTGATAATCGCCGCCCTGACCGTCAACCTGCGCCGCTCCACCAGCGGTATGGCCCTGCGGGCGGTGCGCGACAGCGAGGCCGCATCGCGCACCCTCGGTCTGAGTGTGCTGCAGGTGAAGGTGATCGTGGGCGGCCTGGCCGCGTTCGTGGCCGCCATCGGCGGGGGATTCCTGGCCCTGTACGCCAACGTGGCCCAGCCCCAGTCGTACTCGACCTACGAGGGCCTGGTGTGGCTGGCCATCGTCGTGACCATGGGCGTGCGCACCATCACCGGTGCCGCCGTCGCCGGCATCATGTTCACCGTCATGAACGCGGTGTTCAGCACCTACGTCCCGACCCGGTGGGGTCAAATCCCGACCATTCTGTTCGGCCTCGGGGCCATCGGCGTGGCCCGCAACCCAGAGGGTGTGGTCGTCCAGGTGGGTCGTCAGCTGCGCGGTCTGATCGCCGGAGGCCGCGGCGTGGGTCTGGCCCCGTCCGGATCGGCGGTCGACGGGCCGGCGCCGCCGGTCATGGTCGGCTCCGGCGGCACCGCCATCCCGGCGGAGGCGGCCAAGTGAACGCGGTGACTTCCACCTCGGGCGTCCCGCAGGGTTCGGCCACCTCCGGGCACCGCCTCGAATGCCGCGGCGTCACGGTCCGATTCGGCGGTCTCGTCGCCGTCCGAGACGTCGATCTGAGCGTCCCTCCCGGCCGCATAGTCGGCCTGGTCGGCCCCAACGGCGCCGGCAAGAGCACCCTGTTCGGCGTGCTGTCAGGTCTTCTGACGCCCACCACCGGCAGAGTGTTCATGCACGGCCAGGAGGTGACGACGGCGAGGCCGCAGGCTCGGGCCACCCTGGGCCTGGCCCGGACCTTCCAGCACCCCGAGCTGTTCCCCGGCCTGACGGTACGCCAGCACCTGAGCCTGGCCTACCGGGTGCGTACGGCCAAGAGCCGGGTGTGGTCGGACCTTTTCACCCTCGGCAGCCTCAAACGGCCGCAGGCTGAGGAGACGGCCAAGGTGGACGACCTGATTGAAGTGCTCTGCATGGGTCCCATCGCCAACCGCCCGGCCCTCGGGCTCCCCCTCGGATCGGCCCGGTTGGTGGAGCTCGGGCGGGCGCTGGCCTCGGCGCCGTCGGTGCTGCTCCTCGACGAGCCGTCTTCGGGGCTGGACTCCACCGAGTCGGAACAGTTCGAGCAGACGCTGGCGCGAGTCGCCGAGGATTGGGGCATCTCCATCCTCCTCGTCGAACACGACGTGGAGATGGTCATGCGCCTGTGCAGCCACGTCAACGTGTTGGACTTCGGGGCTCTCATCGCCAGTGGCACCCCGGCCGAGGTTCGGGCCAACCCGGCGGTGCGGGCCGCCTACCTCGGGGAGGAGATCGAGGCCGGGAGCAGCCCCACCGGCCAGGCGATCGACTCCCAGCCCGACCTCGACATCAGGGACACCGCCCTGATCGGGCACCCCCCGGTCGACGCCGCGGGTGGGTCGGGAATCGCCAGCGAGTCGCTGAGAGTCGACGACCTGTCAGTCCGCTACGGCGATGCCACCGCCCTGAGCGCGGTGTCCTTCGAGGTGCCACCCGGTCGGGTCCTGGCCGTGGTCGGACCCAACGGGGCGGGCAAGAGCAGCCTGGCGCGGGCCGTGTCGGGCCTGGTCCGCCCCCACGGTGGCCGGGTGGTGTTCGGGGGCCAGGACATGGCTGCCTGGCCGGCGGACCGCATCCGGCGGGCCGGGCTCGTCCACCTGCCCGAAGGCCGGGGGGTGTTCCGCAGCCTCAGCGTCCTGGACAATCTGAAGATGGCGGCGGCGGCGGTCGACGGGCGACGGGCCCGCAGGGAGGCCCTGGCCACGGCGCTCGAGATCTTCCCGGTCCTGGCGTCGCGGCGACGTCAGCTGGCCGGATCACTGTCAGGCGGTGAGCAGCAGATGCTCTCGCTGGCCCGGGCCCTGGCCACCAACCCGAAGTTGATCGTGGCCGACGAGATGTCGCTCGGCCTGGCGCCCATGATGGTCGACCTGGTCTTCGAGGGGCTCGACCGGGCCCGGTCGATGGGGGCGTCGGTCGTCATGATCGAGCAGTACGTGCACCGGGCGCTGGCCTTCGCCGACGACTGCCTGATCCTGCAGCGCGGAAATGTGGCCTGGTACGGGCCCGCCTCCAGGGCGGGATCGGAAGTGCTCGGTCTCTACCTCGGCGAGGCCATGACGGCGGGCGCCTGAGCGCTCGCTACTGGACCGGGCGGGGGGTCACCACCAGGCTCGGGACGCTGGCGCCGGCGCCGAGGCGGAGCACGAAGTCGACGGCGCCGACCAGGTCGTCGACGTCGAGGAGGGCGCCGGCGATGTAGTTGCGAGCCACCCAGATCGGCATCACCTCGCTGGCCACCTCCATGTCCCAGCCAGCGCTGAACTCGGTGGCCCCGTGGCCCTCACCCCCTGCGCAGTCGCCGACCGACAGGCGGGTGAAGCCCACCGCCGGGTGCTCCACCCGCCACGCCTCGACCAGCTTCTCGAGGGCCGCCTTGCTCACTATGTAGCCCCCGAGTCCGGGCCAGGGGGGAGTGAGGCTGGCACTGATGGACGACAGGTAGACCGCCGCGCCCGACGACTCCGTCAGGTGCGGGAGGGCCGCCGCGGTGACTATGGCGGCGCCGGTGACGTTGGTCGCGAAAGTCTGTTGCCAGGTGGCGGCATCGATGTCGGCCAGGCGAGCCAGGGGGCCCACGCCGGTGGCGTATACCAGCGCGTCGATACCGCCCATCCCCGCCGCCGCGTCGGCGACGGCCCGGCGGCAGGACTGCTCGTCGGTCACGTCGCAGGCGATGGCCAACGCGCCCTCGCCGGCCTCCGCGGCAGCCGACTCGAGGCGGTCCCGGCGGCGGGCCAGCAGCGCCACCTGGGCCCCCCGCCGACCCAGACCGATACCAATACAGCGGCCCAGCCCGCTGGAGGCTCCTACGACCACAGCTCGCATCTTTGGACTATAGGGGAGCGTGGGGTCGCCGCGACGGGGACCGTCGGCCCGACCGGGCTTTCTAGAAGGGTGTCCCGTCGGCTTGGAGGTAGTCGGTGGCCAGGATGCGCTCCCTGGCATAGCGGGCGTAGTCAGCATCGCTGACACCGAGGATGTCCTTGTAGACGTACTCGTTGTCTTCGCCGAGAGTGGGGGACCCTCGCCACCAGGCCAGGGGCACGCCGGTGAAGGCCGGCCCCGGGTGGAGATGCTCGCCCACATCGGCGCTTCCGAGCGGGCGGAACCAGCCCCGCTCGGCCAGGTTGGGGTCGTCGCTCAGCATCTGGTCGTCGAGGAGCGGGCCGGCGGGCACCCCGGCCGCCTGCAGGGCGTGGAAGGCCACGATCGGATCTCGCCGGGCGGTCCAGCGCGAGATGATGCGGTCGAGTTCGTCGTGGTGGAGCCGCCTCGACGGCTCGTCGGCGAAACGAGGGTCGTCGGCCGAGCGCGGGTCGTCGGCCCCCCCACCCTCGTCGAGCAGGCCGGCCAGTCGCCGCCAGGTCCCGTCGTCGGGCACGGTCAGGGCCACCCAACGGTCAGGGCCGGCGCAGGGGTACAGGCCCTGCGGGGCGTGGCGTTCGTGGCGGTTGCCCAGCCGCTCGGCGGTGACGCCCAGCTGGTGGTCGACGAACATCTCGCCCAGGTGGCTCATGACGTTCTCGCTCTGGGAGAGCTCCACGAACTGGCCTCGTCCGGTGGCCCGGCGGTAGCGCAGGGCGGTCAGCACGGCCATCGCACCGGCGGGGCCCGAGGCGGCGTCCATGTAGGTCGTGGCCGGCGTGGTGGTCGGATCGGATCCGAGGTGGCCGCACACCGCCGACAGCCCGCTCAGGGCGTCGAACTGGGCGCCGAAGCCGGTGTAGGACGCCCAGTCGCCGGTGAGCCCGGCCGGGGGGAGGCGCACGATCACCAGCCGGGGGTTGCGCCTCTGCAGCTCGCTGACGTCGAGGCCGAGGCGCTCGAGCCCGTTGGCCTTGAAATTGTCCATCAGGACGTCGCTGCGCTCGGCCAGGCGCATGATCAACTCCAGCCCTTCGGGACGGCGGTTGTCTATGGTCACCGACAGCTTGTTGCGGGCCAGCGAGTTGTTCATGGCGTGCCGGTTCCACGGGCGGTCCGGGGCTCCCGGCCGGGCCGTCCCGTAGAGGGAGCCGAGCATCCCCGGGTTGGTGAGGACCGGGCGGGGGTGGTAGCCCTTGGTGGTGGGGGGCAGGACGAAGGGGTTCTCCACGCGGATGACCTCAGCGCCGAGATCGGCGAGCAGCATGGTGGCGTAGGGCCCCGCCCACACGACCGTCAGGTCGAGGACCCGCACCCCGTGCAGCGGCGCCCGCCCCGCGGTGGCGGCCATTGCGCCAGCCGCAGTGGGGGCCGAGGGAGCGACCGCGGGTCCGGCGCCGGCGGCCGCCGGGGACCGGTGGCGGGGGGCGGTGTCGGGTACTAGACCGGCCAGCACCTCGGCGGTGTGCTGCCCCGGGGCCGGCGCCCCGGTGCGGACGGTGGTCGGG
>JAGWSF010000055.1 GCA_028876385.1 Acidobacteriota bacterium
AACCATGAGCGCATCTATCTGCGCCCCGAGTCGGTGGCCCAGGGCCGGACCGTGGTGGCGCTGCTGCGCGCCCTGGTGGAGCACCTGAGCGAGCGCCCCGAAGCCATGGTCTCCGAGCCGCTGGCCGACGACCCGCTGCTGGCCGCGGTCGCCTACGTGGACGGCATGACCGACAGGTACGCGTGCACGGCGGCGGTGAGGCTCCTCGGCTGGGACCCCGACCAGCTGCCGCGCGGTCAGGACACCGGCACCGGTCCGTGGTGACCTGCGCGGCGCCAGCAGCGTCGTAAGGGTCGTGCCGGGGACCGGCGGTGGGGCCCGGCCTCAGTCCTTCTCGTCCAGCCAGGCCCGGGCGTGTCGGGCGGCCCACTCCCGGCTGATACGACCGGTGAACATGGAGACCAGCGCGTCCCGGTCGGCCAGCGCCATGAACACGTGGCCCACCACGACGACCCCGACCGCCAGAGCCGACCAGTCGTGCACGAACGTGGCTCCGGTCCGCCAAGACAGCGGCCACGGGTGGTACCAGCGCATGACTATCCCAGTGGCCAGCAGGACCAGCGCCACCCCCGCGGTCCAGGCCGCGTTGAGCTTCTGGCCTGCGTTGAACTTGCCCATCGGCAGCTGGCTGCGAAGGGCCCGACGCTGACCCCGTTCGCTGAACAACGCCCGCAGCCACAACCGGTCGGACCGGCTCCAGCGGTTGAAGCGGCGCAGATCGGCCCTGAGCGCCCGGCCCCACGGTCCGGCCAGAGCCAGGACCAACGGCACCGGCAGGGCCAGTCCGCAGTAGACGTGGATGTCCTGCACCAACGCCCGACGTCCCACCGCCTGACCCAACGGCTCGAGATAGAGAGCGGCGCCGGTGAACACCAGGACCAGGATCAGCACGGCGTTGACCCAGTGCACGGCCCGCTCCACCCGGTCGAAGCGGGCCAGGCGACCGTCCGATCCCACGGCCCGCTCAGCGCCGCGGTCCGAACCCGTGGCCGGCTCAGCGCCGCGGTCCGAGCCCGTGGCCGGCTCAGCGCCGCGGCGTGATCCCGCAGCCGGCACCTCAGTGCCGCCCGATGCCGCGGTCCCGATGGCAGCGGGGGCCCCGGTGGCGTCGGCGGTCATCGGCGGTCATCGGCGGTCAGGTCGCCGGATCATTGCGACCGTTGCTCCGCCCGACCCACGCTTCGACGTCGTAGTTACCCACGGTCTCCCAGTAACCGGGCTCCACGGAGGAGACGACATCGATGGCTGACAGCCATTTGATGGACTTGTACCCGTACATCGGCGCGACGTAGAGCCGGACCGGGCCGCCGTGGGCCTGGCTCAAAGGTCGATCGTCGAGCGAGTAGGCCACGATCACGTCGTCACGCCGGGCCTCGTCGAGGGTGAGGCTCTCGGTGTAGACACCATCGAAGGATCGGAAGCGCAGGGCCTTGGCCCCCGGCTGGACCCCCGCCTGGTCGAGCAGGTTCGACAGCAGGACCCCTTTCCAGCGCACCCCCGGCACCCGCCAACCGGTGACGCACTGGAAGGCCCGGACCAGCTCCCGCGGCGGGAGCAGCTGCAGGTCGTCGAGGGTCAGGTCGAGGCGGCGATCCACCAGGCCGTCCACCACCAGCCGGTAGGCGCTGTCGGTCATCGACGGGTAGCCGTCGGTGACCGTGTAGTAGCGGAAATACGCCCCCGGCAGCAGCCCCGTCAGGCCCGTCGGGTCGACCTGCTGCACCGGGGTGAGCACGGCGTCCAGCCCGCTCTGGATGCTCGATCCGGTGACCACCCCGATGGCTCCCAGACCGAGCAGGCCGAGGACCACCCGGCGGCCCACCGGAGCACCGCGGTCGTCTCCGGCCGGCGTCGGCTCGCTCTCTGGCATGGCCATATTCTGCGCCTCTCAGCCTCGCTATTCGGCGCGGCTCAGTTGAGGGTCAGTTCCGGGCGGAACACCCGGGCCGGGCCCTTCTTAACGATGGCCTCAGCCAGGCCGGCGAACGCCCGACCGGCCTCCGAGTCCGGGGCATCGACGACGATGGGACGTCCTTGATCGCCGCCCTCGCGCAGGGCCGGGTCCATCGGGATGCGGGCCAAGAGGGGTATGCCGAGCTCCTCGGCGAGCTGTTCGCCGCCGCCCTCACCGAAGGGCGTCTGGCGGCTGCCGTCGGGCATGGTCCACCAGCTCATGTTCTCGATCACGCCGCGCATCGGCAGATTGAGCTTCTTGGCCATGTAGGCGCTGCGCTGGGCCACTTTGCGGGCCGCCGGCTGGGGGGTGGTGACGACGTACATCTCCGATGTCGGCAGGTACTGGGCCATGGACAGGGCCACGTCCCCCGTGCCGGGCGGCATGTCGACGAGGAGGAACTCCGGGTCGCCCCAGTCGACATCGACGAGGAACTGCTCCAGGGCCTTGTGCAGCATCGGCCCGCGCCACACCACCGGCTGGGCGTCCTCGAGGAAGAACCCCATGGAGATGCAGCGCACGCCGTGGGCCTTGGGGGGCAGCATCTTCAGGTCGTGCACGATCGGGTCCTCGTGCACGCCGAGCATGGCGGGCACCGAGAAGCCGTAGACGTCGGCGTCGAGGATGCCCACGTCGTGGCCCGAAGCGGCCAGGCTGACCGCCAGGTTGACGGTGACCGAGGACTTACCCACCCCGCCCTTCCCGGAGCTGATCCCGATGACCCGGGTTCGGCTGCGCGGGCCGAAGGGATTGGCCCGGCCCTCCTCGTGGCCGAGGGGACGGGCCCCGTGGCTGTGACCGTGACCGTGATCGGAACCAGGACCGGCGCCGGCCGGCGACCCCGCCCAGGCCTGCGGGTCGGCGGCCCGACCCGCCATCCGGGCCCGCACCGACTGGAGCTCCTCGGGGGTCATGACCGTGAGGTCGACGGCGACCTCCTTGACCCCCTTGACCGCGAGGAGGGCTGTGCGCACCCGTCGGGTCACCTCATCGCGCATGGGGCAGCCGACCACCGTCAAGGCGATGGTGGCGGCGACCCGTCCCCGCCGGGCGGAAACCTGGCGCACCATCCCCAAGTCGACGATGCTCACGTGCAGTTCCGGGTCGGTGACCGGTCTCAGCGCCTCGAGGAGCTGCTGGTCGGATGGGCCCATCAGCCGGCGACCGGCTCAGAGAGATTTCCACTACGCACATAGTTAGAATAGCCCTGTGGCCACTTATACGGATCAGCTGGCTGCGTCACCGCCGGGCCCCGGCCCAGACGATGCCGCGTTCTCAGCCGCGGTCGCGGCGGTCACCTCCGCTTTCGGCGACCCCACCCGCCGGCGGATCTACCTGTTCGTGCGGGAGAGCCCGGAGGGGGTGACCGCCGCTGAGGTCGCCGAGCGCTTCGCCCTGCACTCCAACGTGGCCCGTCACCACCTCGACAAGCTGACCGCCGGGGGATACCTCGAGGTCCACGTGGCCCGGGCCCAGGGGGGCGGCGCGGGACGGCCGTCGAAGCGCTACCGCTCGTCGGCCGAGCAGGCGGGGCTGTCGTTCCCGCCGTTACCCCGCCGCGGCGACGACCTGCTCATCATGCTCCTCGGGGAGGCCCTGTCCCGGCTCCCCCAGGACCAGGCGGAAGCCATGGCCGAGCGCGTCGGGGAGGAATACGGCCGGCGCCTGGCCGACCAGATGTCGCCCGGTGAGGGACACCGCTCGTTCCGGGTGGCCCTGCACGCCATCGCCGACGCCCTCACCGCCCACGGCTTCGAGGCCCACGCCGAGGCCCGGGGCGGCTCACTGGCGCTCATCAAGGACGCCTGCCCCTTCTTCGACACGGCCCGGCAGCATCCGGTCATCTGCGCGGTCGACCGGGGCATGGTCCGGGGCATGCTGACGGGCCTCTACGGCGGGGATGCCACCGTGGCCACCGAATCCTCGCGGGCTCTCGGCGACGACACCTGCGTGAGCGTCAGCATCGGCTGACCGCCCGGTGCGCGCTTACCTCGACCACGCTTCTACCTCTCCTCTGCGTCCCGAGGCCGGCGACGCCCTCCAACGCTGGCTCGGGGCCGCCGACCCGGGCCGGGTGCACACCGAGGGGCGCATGGCCCGGGCCGCCCTGGAGGACGCCCGCCAGGAGGTGGCCGCCCTGTTCGGCACCCGCCCCCGGCAGGTGATCTTCACCTCGGGGGCCACCGAGTCCATCAACGCCGCCACCTACGGGGCCCTGGCCGGTCGGCCGCCCGCGGCGCGGGGGGTGGCGCTGAGCGATGTGGAGCACAGCGCGGTGCGCGAGGCGTCGGCCATGTGGGCGACGGCGCGCCACGCCATCGGAGTCGACCCCGTCGGGACCGTCGACCCCGCCGAGATCGACGCAGTGCTGCGCCGCCAACCTGACGTGGCCCTGGTGCACTGCCAGTTCGCCAACCACGAGGTCGGCACCCTCCAACCCGTCGACGAGGTGGCTTACCTGTGCCGGGCGGCCGGCGTCGCACTCCACGTCGACGCCGCCGCCGCCGCTGGGCGCGTCCCCATCGATTTCGACGCCTCGGGCGTGGATCTGATGTCGGTTTCGGCCCACAAGATGGGGGGGCCGGCCGGCGTCGGGGCTTTACTGGTCCGCAGAGGTCTGCGGGTCGCACCGCTGATCGTGGGCGGCTCCCAGGAGCGGGCCCGCCGGGGCGGCCTGGAGAACGTTGCGGCGGCCGCCGCCTTCGGGGCGACTGCAGCCCACCTGCGTTCGGCCACTGGGGAATCGACGGTGTTGGCCGCCGAAGCCGCCAGGGCCCGGCGCCGCGTGGACCGCCTGCGGGCCGCCATCTCGGCCGCCGTCCCGGGGATCACCTGGTACGGGCCGGGCGAGCCTCACCGGGCCCTCCCCCACCTCCTGTGCCTCGGGGTGGACGGCGTGGAGGCCGAAGCGGTGCTGATCGGGCTGGACCGAGCTGGAGTGGCGGCCCATTCTGGAAGTTCGTGCTCATCGGAGACCCTCGAGCCGTCCCCGGTTCTCGCCGCCATGGGCGTCGACGCCCAGCACAGCCTGCGACTTTCGGTCGGCTGGTCGAGCACCGATGACGAGGTGGACCTTGCTAGCGGGGCGCTCGGCCGGGTGGTCGAGGACCTGCGCCGACTCGGTGACCAGTCGGGCGGGCGGTGACGGTGCCGGGGGGGCGGCCTCGCTTCGGCCGTCAGGGGGTGGTGGTGGGCCCGACCGCCGCCGCACCTTTGGACGCCGCCGTGCTCGGAGTCGTAGGAGTGGTCGCAGCGGACACGCTCTGCTGGGCCCGGGCCAGCGCGCCCTTCACCGAGGAGACCAACTTGGGATCGGGACTGTGGCCGAGGTACCACTGGAACTCCGGCACGGCCCCCGAGTAATCGGCCTCACCGAGCAGGGCCAGACCCCGGTAGAGGTGAGCCGGGCCGTAGGACGGCTGGGCCTGCTCAGCCCGGACCAGCAGCCCGAGACCCTGCTGCAGGAGTGCCGGCTGGCCGGTCTGGGCCAGGAGCCACCCCTCGCCGGCTAGGGCCTCGACCTGGTTGGGCTCGGCCTGCAGCACCGTCTGGTAGAGCTTCAGCGCGCCGACCGGGTCGTTGCGGTCCTCGTCGGCGGTGGCCGCCACGATGTCGGCGGCGATGGTCTGGGAGGTCAGCGACTGCCCGGTGATGGGCTGGCCCGGCAGCCGGGTGCCCGAGGAGGCGACCACCGCCCACGACGCCCCTCCTGCGACCAGGATCACGCCGGCACCGGCCACGACCAGGCGGGCCCGGCGTGACCTCGCCGGCGTCAGGGTCGGGCCGCCCGACGTGACCGCCTCAGTGGCACCCGCCTCAGTGGCACCCGCCTCAGTGGCACCCGCCTCAGTGGCACCCGCCTCAGTGGCACCCGCCTCCGGGGCACCCGCCTCCGGGGCACCCGCCTCAGTGGCACCCGCCTCCGGGGCACCCGCATCGGGGCCCTCCAGCGGGGAGCGCGGGGTCGTAGGAGCCGGCCCGGCGGCGGCCACCGGACTGACCGCGACCGGAGTAACGGACCGCCAGCGGCGCACGACGATCACGACGCCGACGGCGCCGACGAGTAGAGCTATCACCGGCACCACCCAGACCAGCACGCTGATCCCCTGGGCCTGTGGTTTTTCCAGGATGCCCGGACCGTAGGAGGCGACCAGCGACGCCAGGATCTGTCCTTGGCTCTGCCCTTTCTGGAGGTCGGAGCGGATCTGCTGGCGGATGGCGACCGAGGGAGCCGCCTCGGACTGTGACACGGTCTCGCCGTTGCAGACCGGGCAGCGCACCAGGCTCCCTATGTGCTGCACCTGGGCGTCTAGCGTCGGCCGACCGCCACCGCCGTGCAGACCGAACGCCAGGGTGGCTCCGGCGATCACCACCAGCACCATCCACGGAGCCCAACTGCGGAGGCCGCCCGGCCCGGACCGGCGGCCGTCCAACCGCTCGGCGTCCAGGGCGGTCACGACACCCCGTCGGCCTTGGCGATCACCTTGTCCACCTGGGCTGCGGTCAGAGGCCCGAAGAATTTGGCGACCACTGTCCCCGAGGGATCAACCAGGTAGGACTGGGGTATCTGGCTGACGCCGTAGGCCACCTCGGCGGCTGTGTCGTCGACCGACGGCCAGGTGAGATGGGCCGACCGCAGATACGAGCTCAGGCTGTTCACGTCCGCCGGGTCGAACGCCACCGTCAGCACCGCACCGTCTCCACTACGGGCGTGCTGATCGGCGAACGCCTGCAGCTGCGGGGCCTCCTGCCGGCAGGGGACGCACCAGCTCGCCATGAAGTTGACCAGCACCCACTTGCCCCGGAACGCGGCCAGAGTGACGGTGCCGGTGCTGTTGAGCGAGGGGCCCGA
>JAGWSF010000056.1 GCA_028876385.1 Acidobacteriota bacterium
GCAGCTACCCCCTCGGCCAGAAAGTCACCAACGCCGAGCTCGCCGCCCTGCCCATACGACCCCACGACTGGCACGGCGAGTGGAACTACAGCATCCTCCCCGGAGCCCCCTAACCGCTCAACTAATCGCCGCACGCTCCCTTAGATATTTCTGGTTTTGAGGAATTTCGCGGGTATGGAGCGCGTTCGTGTCGTGTGAGCATGGAGGTGCGCATGGCAGATCATGGACGACCGAAGGACCCGTTGGAGCTGCCGCCGAGGAGCGGGTGAACCTGAAGCGGTTGACGAACCGGCGCAAGACGGCGCAGGCATTGTGGAGTTACGGGCCCGGCATGTGCTGGCATGTGCTGGCCTGCGCTGAGCCTACCACGACCAACAAGGCGGTGGCCGCCCGGTTGAAGGCCAACCCGGTGACGGTGGGCAAGTGGCGGGCCCGTTTCGTCCAGCGCTGCTTGGAGGGCCTCTTCGATGAGCCTCGTCCCGGTGCGGAGCGGACCGTGACCGATGACAAGGTGGAGGCGGTGGTGGTCAAGACCTTGGAGGAGAAACCGGTGGATGGAGCGACGCATTGGTCGACGCGTTCGATGGCTAGGGCGACGGGCATGAGCCAATCGAGAAGGTCCGTGACGTCGTCGGGTTGTATCTCAATCCGCCCGAGCGGGCCGTTGTCCTGAGCCTGTCGACGAGAAGAGCCAGATCCAGGCGCTCAACCGGTATTGACCGGTCCTGCCCATGATGCCCGGCACCCCTGAGCGGCGCAGCCGCGACTATGTACGTCACGGCACGGCCGGCCTGTTCGCCGCTTCGAACATGGCCACCGGCAAGGTCATCGGTTCTCTGTACCGCCGGCATCGGGCCACAGAGTTCAAGAAGTTCCTGCAAAGATCGACGCCGAAGTCCCAGACGGGCTCGCCGTGCACTTGGTGCTCGATAACTACGCCACCCACAAGACACCGGAGATACAGCGGTGGCTGCTGCGCCATCCCCGCTTCCACCTGCATTTCACGCGCACATCGGGATCGTGGTTGAGCATGGCGGAACGGTGGTTCGCAGAGTTGACCACGAAGAAGATCCAACGGAGCGCACACCAGCGTCAAGGCCCTCGAGGCTGACATCCGTGACTGGATCGAGCACTGGAACGACGACCTCCACCCCTACATGTGGGTTAAAACCGCCGATCATCCTCGACGCGTTGGCCCGCTACTGCCCGAAACTCTCTGCCGCCGCCGACCCCAACACTACCGAACCACCCGGTCAGACATCTATTCACCGACACAGCAACTCAGGACACTAGGTCACGACTTCCTGTTCACGGATTGCGACGTAAGCTGAGGTCCAGCGCCCAGTCAGTGAGAGTGTCCATTGCAGGAACTCGAGAGTCACGTGTGTAGAGCGAGTGGTCACGACCCCGGACTACATGAACTTGAAACCGTCCCCTGCGGGCCGAGCCCCATGCCCGTATCGACCAATAGATGTTCCCGCTGATCCTCTTGGCCTCCTCCTCGCATACCAGCACCTTTACGACGGTCCCCCTGGCTGCGGTGGTAACGATTGGCCCTAAGGGACTTCGCCTTACGGCGACCTGGCAGATACTTCGGAAAATACTCTCAGAGATCCGCTTGTGCTCGACGCCGATTGCCCGAACCCACGCCGGCATTGGCCTACTAGCTCGTCGTCGGGGACTCACCCAACCTGAGGCGCATTCGGGCGGAACTGCGCTTAGTGATGGATTCACCGTGAATATACCCCGAGGCCGAAGCTGGATGCCGCTCTCCACCGCGAGGTAGCCGCCAGCGGAAAGCCCGATGAACACGATGTCCCGGCCGTCCGGCTTACCGAGCCCCGACGCGATCACATGCAGGTCGTCGAGCGCCTCGGGGGCCAGGACGACCTGCCGTGACTGGCCCACCCGCACCCCGCTGTAGCCCAGTCCGCTCAGGTCTACCCGCAGGCAGCGAAGCCCGGCGGCGCTCCACCGGCGAGCGAGTTCGGTCCACATCCGGGCCGGACCGCTGCGAGACAGAGCCCCGGCCGAGAGGAACACGTAATCGAGTGGGCCTTCGCCCGCCAATGGCGTTGAGAGGATTCCGAAGAGAGGGACATCGCCTAGGTCAACCACTCGTTCCCTCACCGGGACCCCGGATGGTTCAGTCACAACCGCCTCGGCGGACCAACCATCCACGTCCACGCGTTCAGCACCGTCAGCGAATGTTGCCGCCAGCCAACTGGCCACGAATCCGACGTCCGACTCCGGCACGACGTTGTGTCCCGGAATATCTAGTAACTCCGGAAGGCCCGATGCCGTTCTCCACTCGGCCCGCCTCTCGGCCACCATGGTGGCCATCACATCTCGTGGTGGCCTTTCCGGTCGAGTCAGGAGCAGGACGCGGGAGGCGACTGGTTCCGCACGGCCGAGGGGGTCGAACGCCCGCAGGTCCGCCACCGTTGACCCGCTGTACACGAGGGCCGGCCCCTCGACCGAACCGTCGTCTGGTTGGTCGACGCCATAAGCGGCGGCAAGTAGAACGGTCTGTTCCCGGAGGAAGCGACGCCCGCTGTGGCATGGATCCCAAAGAACCAGCGGATGTGGGCCACCCTCCTGACCGGCCACCTCGGCGGCGATGAGCGCACCCATCCTCATTCCAAGAAGCGCAACGCATCCGGTGGAGGTGTCCCGAGCGAAACGCAACGCCTGCCGTGCGCTTTCCAGCCAAGACTCGAGGCGGCCCGGGTCGCTCCAATTCCCCGCAGAGTCACCTGTCCCGTCATAATCGAAGCGGAGCATCGCCACCCCCGATGCCGTCAGGCGCTCCTCGAGAGCATCGAAGGCAACTTGGGCATTATCGGCCTCCGTCCCGATGGGACTGCAGACCACAACCGTTCCCCTGACCATACCGTCATCGGGTACCGAATACCACCCAAACAGAGGTCGAGTAACCGCCCCAAACCATACCGCTCGACCTCTGGGCCGCCGCCGACAGGATGTCATCCCATGCATCCGAAATATACTACGCACGCGCCCCACCGGTCACAGTTAGCCGGAACGATTTCTTTTCACTTTGACCGGACCTAAGGGGTCATGGGTGCAATGTAAGCTCAGCGGCAATGCGAATTCTCCTCTGGATGCCGACCGGAGCAGCGATCCCGGGCGGACACCGGGTGCAGTTTCACATGACCGCGGAGGCCCTGCGCCGAGCCGGGTTGGAGGTGACAGAATGCTCTGACCCTGAACCCGACATCAACGCCTACGACCTTGTACACGGGACGGGGATGAGCCATGCCCAGGTACAACGTTGCCGCCTAATGCGTCGCCCTGTTGCCATATCAACTATCTATGCGGGACCCGCCCACATAGTCCCTCGCCCCCGAAATGAGCTAGTGCGGACACTGCCGGGTGCGTTGTTCCGCGGAGCGCGGCTGACCCGGGCAGTCATTGAGGGGCACGGCCCGGTTGTACGGGTCTCCTTGGGCGAACTTCGCCAAGAAATCGGCCCGGCCCTCAGCTATGCCGCCGCTGACATCTTGCTACCCAACGCCATCGGAGAAGCCCACGCGTTGGAGCGGGATTGGGGCCTTGCCACGCCAAGCCACGTGGTGCCCAATGGGGTCTCACCCGAGCTCTTCGGCGTCGAAACTGGTGACGATCCCGGATTACGCCAGCGAGTGATCTGCGTAGGTAGATTGGAGCCGCACAAGAACCAGTTGGGCCTGATACGGGCCCTGCGTGGGACCGGCGTTCCTCTGGCGATTGTCGGACCACGTCACCCCCATCACCCGCAATACGTCGCAGAATGCCTTCGGGCTGGAGAAGGCTGGGTTGAGTTTCTCGGAAACGTCGATCACTCGGAGCTGGCTGCCACCTACCGGACAGCTCGAGTCCACGTGCTTCCAAGTTGGTTCGAGACCACGGGATTGGTGTCACTTGAAGCGGCACTATGTGGTTGTAACGTTGTCAGTACATCCCGCGGCTACGCCAGCGAATACCTGGTTGACATGGCCTGGTACTGTGATCCAGGCGATCCGAAGTCAATTCGCCGAGCCGTCCTTGCAGCATGGGAATCTCCGGTGCGTACCGCCCTGGCCGAGCGGGTTAGGAACCATTACACCTGGGACCATGTGGCATCTGCGACGATCGCAGGCTACCGAAAGATTGCAAGCACCGGATGGTAGAGGACTTTCTACCGCCAAACCTCACGCTGCCTGAAGGCGTCAGGTGTCGCTTCTACCGGAGGCCGCCACCCTCCGGCCCGGCTTCCGCAACGACGAGGGCCACCGACCGAGGCGACGCATAGCCGTCCTGCTGTCGGCGTCGGTCCTGTACAGGACGGCGACGAGAACGCTGCATGCGACCAGGACGACGGCAATGGCTTCGGGAATCGAAAGATAGATCGATCCCCTAGCGGTTGTCCGCAGGAGTGCGGCCGTCGCCCCCGCCGCCGTGAAAGGAAGTATCAGGGGCAGGATCGACCGCTTCCAGTACAGCGAGTAGTCGACGTTCATGGCCCGACAACACATCAGGGGCAGAATGAGAAAGTCGAGCAACGCAACCTGAGGTAGCGATCCGACTGCTGGGCCCACCGGTCCCAGCCACACAGTCGCCGCTACGCTGAGGGCAACATTGGCGATGCCGATAGGTAGTGATAGCTGGGCCAGCAGCTTATTGCGGCCGACACTCGTCAGGTAGACGAATGACTGGTGTCCTGGTAGCTGGAGCAGGTACACCAAGTTGAGTACGACGAGGACCACGAAGGTGTCCTTGGGAACCGCACCTAGCCACACCTGAAGGAGATCCTGACCGAAGGCCAGAAGAGCGATAACGAAGGACCCGGTCAGAGCCATGCTCGCGAGCATCGCCCGGGAGTAGAGCCGGAACTGCCGGTGGGAGTCCTCGAGGGCGTCTGCGTGCGCATAGGTCGGTAGCAACAAGTTGGTGCCGGTCGTCGCAACACTACGAGCCAGATTCGAGGTACTGAGAGCTAGGTCGTAAGGAGCCACCTTGGCGATCGGCAGTACTGCGGCGATGATGACGGCGTCCAACTCGTACGAGATACTCCCGCCCAATCCCGAAATCATATTTCGCGATCCACCGCGGAGTAGGTGCTTCATCATCTTCGAAGAACCGCTTCGAGTGGACTTTGGCTGCATCCCGGTGCGACGCGCCGCGATCACGCTCAGGACGAGCCCCAGAGCGCTACCAACCGCCGAGGCAGCGAAGATACTTACGATTCCGCCCCCGAGCAGTACAGCACCGATCTGCGCCCCCTGAGTGGTTAACGCCGTCAGCATCCCGAGTATGGCAAGCACGTCGCTACGGCCACCGCCATACAACGCAGCAGCCGGCACGCTCTTCAAGAAGCCGAGGGCAGTTCCAACACCCATAAGCAGCACTGAGAGCTGAGCGGCGACAACAGACCCTCGTGGCAGACTGAGCAGATCTGATAGGAAGGGCACCACCAATCCGGCTAGTGCCAGTGCTACGAGGGCAGTACCGAAAAAGAACAAGCGAAGTGTGCCAAAGAGCTCAGCAAGTCGCTGTTCATCCTCTCTAGCCCTACATATCGCCACCTCCCGTACAGCAGCCGTGGATACCCCAGTATCAAGGAGCCCGAGATAACCTCCAGCGGAAATAATCGTGATCCAGAGTCCATAATCAGCTGCCCCGGTATGGCGTAAAACTATGGGAGTCAGGAAAAGTGAGAAGACCAGAGATGCCCCGAGTGAGGCGTAGTTGACCAAGACATTGCGTGCCAGCTGGGAGCCACTGGCGTTCGGAAGTGGCGCTATCGCTGAATCTGCGGGCTCGGCCCAGCTAGTGGTGTCCGAACTGGCCGGATCGGAATCGTTCATAGGCTCGTCAATCGCTGGTTCGGAGCCACGGACCCCATGCTATGTGCATCTGGCAGCCCACAGGGATCGATCGCTGGCTTGGCACTCTGTCCGTAGATCAGGGAGTCGTCTCAACACAAGCCCACTCTGGCGTCGCTGAAAATGGAGAAGCTGGAGTCCGGACCTGTGGGGCGTAGTTTCAGGAACTATCGTCCGAGCGCTTCGCCGCATCAAAATAGCGTAGGACCCGAGCTGGGATTCCAGCCGCTACGCAATCGGACGGTAAATCGTGAGTCACGACCGCATTAGCGCCGACCACCGTATTATTGCCTATCGTCACGCCCTTAATCACCGTTACTTTGCAGCCCAACCACACGTTGCTGCCTATGCGGACAGGAGCGACGGCTTGGCCTTGCTGGTTGTAAGGAACACCGATATCAGTGAACGAGTGATCGTGGTCACGAATGCTGACCATCTCTGCAATCAGACAGTCTTCTCCGATTGAGATTAATTCCGCAGCGGCTAGCGTTCCATGGTGGCCAAACACCGTACGCGCCCCAACTTCTATTTTGCCCCTGCACTCGACGGTGATTCGGTTATCTATGACGCATCCAGCACCAAACACGACGGATGCATCTTTTGCCACAAGTATATTTGAACCCGAACGCAGGTCGCATCCCACACCCAAGTGGACACGTGGGTGCTGGAGTTGGAACCATTTTGCTCCGAACCGCCTTCTGGCGGCCGATCTTCCGCGGTAAAGTAGCCCGAATTCGTTGGCCGAGGGAGTTGAGGACGAGGGACTCGGGATCCGAAATGACATCGGCACCTTTCCACCTTACCCCGATGGATGCTGGCTGATCGGTTCACTCGGCGAGACGCCTTGTAGAACCCCGGACTTGTGCTGCCTCTGTTGCGCCCACAGAACTGAGCCGGCAACGCCTCAAAGGGAGGCTCCTTCAGGCGGGCGGTCACTGTATCGCCGACATTTCCCGAAACCGCGAGAGTCGAATCCAACCGTACTTCCAACTCCAGCGAGATGAGTACGCTAGCGGTCATGCGAGTGGCGGTAGTGATACCCACCTGCCGGAGACCGGACGGCTTAGAGGCGTGCCTATCCAACCTAGAGAGACCGGGTGGACTGAAGACCGACGTCATCGTCGTAGAGAACGGCAGCTCAGTCGGTGCCGAGATCGCAGAACGCCACGGGGCTAGATACTTCAACATTGGGCCCGCAAGCGCCGCCATTGCTCGTAACTTTGGTATCAAGGAAGCTGGTGACGTGACCGCCGTTGCCCTTCTCGATGACGATGTCATACCCAACTCAGGTTGGCTGGAGCGCATCGTGGCGCCTATCGTAGCCGGGCAGGCGTCTGCGACCATCGGAGGCGTTCACGTCGTTACCGACGCGGATGCGTCGCCGACCGCTCTGGGCATGTTTGTGGACACCAGTGTCGCGTTGAATCCCGCAAAGCCGTTCTTAGCCGGGCTCAACATGGCAATAGATCCTCGGGTCTTCGAGGAAGTAGGAGGATTTCGAACCGAGTTGGGACCGGGCGCCCTTGGCGCAGGAGGTGAGGATATTTTGCTCGGTCTGATGCTAACCGAGTCTGGCTACGGCATACAGGCTGTACCAGATGCCAAGGTGGATCATATTATCCCCAGCAACCGTTTCACGACAAAGGCTCTTGAGGAGCGGGCGTTTGCAGGTGGACAGTCCTCCGGCTGGATTCTCCATCACTGGCATGGTGTGCGTTACCGACTGTTACCTTTGCGAGTCGCAAAGGCCTGGCTCGAGCAGCTTGTTCCTCGGAATATGAGCGCTCGGCTGGCGGCCATCGAGCGATATGGCACCCTTCGCCAATTGCAGCTTGAATCCGGGAAGCCCTCCGTTCTTCGTTCCGGCCACCCATAGCAAATGAGACGTCCGCAGCGAGCCCTAGACTTGGCGGCTCCGTGCCAGCATCGGCACCTTCCCAAGAATGAATCATCGGCTCCTGGTCGTCGGACCATCCCGATGCTCCGCTCCAACCGTCGTCGGACTCGCAGACCGGCCTCTCAGAATAGCTGATCTCCTGAACGGTAACAGCGACGAGGACGCCAAATCCCGGTCGCCGACCGCCTCGCCGGGTTCACGGCAGGGGCGCCGACCACGCTTCGTCGGTCGGTCGCTCGGAGCAGCCTTGCTCGCGATCATCATCACCGGCTTGCTCGTGGTGTCCGGCCTCCTGTTCGTATGGCCGGCATCGCAGCCGTTGCGCCGGGCCGACGCCATTTTGGCCCTCAACGGCGCTGGCGACACGGCTCGGCAGGACCTGGCCGTGTCGCTGCTGCGGCGGGGCTACGCCCCGGTCCTGCTCTTCTCGGAGGGCGCCGGGAAGAACGACTGCCCTCACTACCCGGACCTGCGAATCATATGCTTCGATCCCCGCCCGGCCCGGACCGTAGGTGAGATCGACGAGGCCGCCCGCTACGCCCGCAGCCACCACTTACGGTCGCTGCTCGTCGTCTCGGGTCGCGCCCAGACCACAAGGGCCCGCATGCTCGCCCGGCGCTGTTTCCCCGGGCCGGTCACCGTCGTTTCCCCGCCCACGCCCTGGACGCAGGTTCCGTTCCAGGTGGTCTACGAGTGGGGCGCGACCATCAGGGCCGAAGCCGACAGCTCCGGTTGCAGCTGACCCCGGCCGAAACTACCGTGTCCGCCCAGCCCGCAGGGGTAGGTGGGCAGAAGGGGGAACGGTGACCGGTCAGTGGGTGAGCCGCAAGGCTTCGGAGGTGCAAGTGGGTCAGCGGGTGCGCACCCCTGACGGGGCGGAGCTGATCGCCACGCGCATAGAGCACCCTTTCCTCGGGTTGGACAGCATGCTGGCGTTCATCGAGTCCACCGACGAGCGCTGGTTCAAGCGTCCCGTCCCGCTCGACGCCGACGTGGAGGTCCGTCTCGCCGGGTGAGCGACCTCGACGCCCCTCAGTGCACCAACGAGGTCAGCAGGGCCAGCTCCCGGTCCTGGAGATGTTCGTAGGTAACCCGCTCCCGGGGGGTCCATTCACTGAGCAGGCGGCGGGCGTTCAGCTGGTCCAGCGCGAAGCGCACGGCGGCCAGCTCGGCGTCAACGGGAGCTTCGTCCACCCCAGGATCCTCGGACTTCACGGCTCCGGGGGCCATAGCGCGGCCGCGCCTTTCGTCCTCCCGGGGACCCCGAGACGGGCCGGCCAGCTCGAAGGTGGACCGGCTTCGCCGCCGGCGGGGTGACGGATGTACCCATCGCCGGCCGGAGACGCCTAGCCTCGCCCGGTGGCGGAGGTTCCGACGAAGAGGCGACCATGACCCGTTTCGAGTTCATCGGGCGGGTCCGCGTCATCGGGCCGGCAGCCACGGTGGAGGTCAAGGGCGTGCAGCCGGCCATCGTGCTGGCCGCCCTGGTTCTCGAGCACCCCCGCCCGGTGATCCTGGACGAGCTCGGCGAGGCGATCTGGTCCGACGGAGCCCGGCGAGACGCCGGGGTGATCCGCCAGGTGGTGTCGCGGGCCCGCCGGGTGCTGGTAGACGCCGGGCTGCCGGCCACGGCACTCACGTCGGCGGGCGGCGTCGTGACCCTCGATGTGCCGGCGTTCGGCAGCGACGTCGCCGACCTGCTCGAGCAGGTGAGGAACGCCGAGGCGGACCTGCAGGCCGGGCGACCGGAGGAGAGCCTCTCAGGAGCGCGGGCGGCCGCCGCGGTTCCGGTGAGCGGGCTGCTGCCGGGCGCCGACGGTCCCCTGGCGGAACGCTGGCGGGAGAAGGTCGGCTGGTACCGCCAGCGGGCCCTGTGGACGGCCTCGGAAGCCTCGGTGCGGGCCGGCCGGCCGGCCGACGGCGCGACCTGGGCCCGTGAGGCCCTGGTCGACCACTCGCTCGACGAGCGGGCCACCCGCCTGCTGATGGCGGCCCTGGCCGCCGGCGGTGACCGGGCCCACGCTCTCGCCGCGTACGAGACGATGCGTCGGCGTCTCGCCGACGAGCTCGGAGTTCGACCGTCGCCCGAGACCGAGGGTCTGTACCTCTCCGTCCTGGGCGACGCCCCCGACCCCGCCGCCCCTCCCCAGCCAACGCCCGACGTCGCGCCGGCACCCCCGCCCGAGGGCGAGGCGCCGTTCGTGGGACGGGCCCGGGAGCTCGGCGTGGCCGACCGGCTGTGGCAGAAGGTGGGCCGCCGCCGTCTCGAGGTCCTGGTCGTCGAAGGCGAAGCCGGGATCGGCAAGAGCCGCTTGGCCACCGAGGTGGCCGCCCGGGCCGGGGAGGCCGGGGTGACGGTCGCCTGGGGCCGGTGCCGCCCCTTCCTGACCACCCCTCTGCAGCCTTTCGACGAGTTGGTGGAGAGCCTGCACAAGGGCCGCCCGGACCTGGCCGAGAGGTCCGAATGGGGCCCGGGCCGAGGGTTGGAGGAGTCCTTCGGCCCGTCCCCCGACGACTCGGCGGGCCTGCGGACCTATAGGGCGGTCTGCGCCACCGTGAAGGCCGCCGCCGACCGGCCCCTGCTGCTGGTCCTGGATGACATGCACTGGGCCCGCCCCGAGACGGTGGCTCTCCTGGACCAGCTCGTGTGGACCTTGGGGGCCGACCCGTGTCTGCTGGTGGTGGCGGCGCGTCAGTTGAGCGGCCCCATGGCGGCGCTGGCCGAGGACCTGACCCGCCAGGGCCGTCTGACCGGGCTGCACCTCGACGGCCTCAGCACCGACGAAATCGGGCAGCTCCTGGCGGCCGGGCCCGGTGGCCCGGAGCCCGGGGGGCTGCTCGGCACGGCCCGGGTCCTGGCTGAGCGCACCGCCGGCAACCCGCTCTACGTCACCCAGGTCATCCAGTCCACGCCGCCCGGCGGGAGCTACGACCCCCTCGCTCTGCCCGCCGGGGTGACGCAGCTCCTGGAACGACGGGTGGCGGCTCTCGACCCGGCCGTCGCCGCCGCGTTGCGCCTGGCCGCGGTAGCCGGCAGCCGCTTCGAGCTGACCACGCTGTCGGCCTGCTCGGCCACCTCCCCGGCGGTCCTCCTCGACCACCTCGAACAGCTGTGCTCCCAGCGTCTCCTCGAGGAGGTCGGCTCGGAGCGCTTCGGTTTCGTGCACGAGATGGTGCGCGACGCCGTACTGGCCGGCCTCGGCCCGACCCGTCAGGCCGAGCTGCACGCCCGGATCGGCCGGGTGCTGTCGGTCCAGTCGTCGGAACCCTCGACGGTGGCCCACCACCTGAGGCGGGGCAGTCCCGACGCCGTGGCCGAGTCCACCGAGTGGTCGCTCGCCTCGGGGCGGGCGGCGCTGGCGGTGGGGGCCTGGGAGTCCGCCCTGGAGCACTTCTCGGCGGCCGGTTCCACGGCGCGTGGCGAGGAGGAACGGGGCCGGGCGCTGATCGGGATGGGGCGGGCCGAACGAGGTCTTGGGCGGGCCGGAGCGGCCCGCCGGACCCTGGAGGAGGCGCTAGAAGTGGCCGAGTCGGCCGGCCTCGGCCACCTCCGGGCCGAGGCCACCCTGGCCCTGCTCGGCGGCGGCGGACGAGGTGTGGCGCTCGACCTGCCCGACACGGCGCGCGCCGAGCTTCTCAGCCGGGCCCTGGCCGGTATCGGCCCCGACCGGCCCCAGCTCCTCGTGGCCGTGCTGGGGGAGCTGGCCCTCGCCCTGGCCCTCACCGACCGCGTAGACGAGCGCAGAGAGCTGTGTGACCGGGCCGTGCGGGTAGCCCGTGACGGCGGCAGCCCCGCCGACCTGGCCGCCGCTCTCTCCAACCGGCGGACCGCCCTGATGGGTCCGGCCGGCACCGTGAGCCGGCTGGTCGACGGGCTCGAGGTGGTGCGGCTACGCGGCGTCCACCTGCCCACCGATGTGCAGATAGCGGCTCGCATCGGCCGCGTCGAGGACCTGCTCGAGCTGGGCGACCGGCGGGGAGCCGAAGAATCGATGGCTGAGGCGTCGGCCATGGCCCGCCGCTACCAGGACCCCTACTGGCTGTGGGCGGCGGGATCGTGGGAGTCGCTGCTGGCTCTGCTGGGCGGTGACCCCGAGCGGGCCGAGCAGCTGGCGTTCGCCGCCCGGGGCCACCAACCCGAGGATCACCCGGAGGCCACCGCCGCCCTCGGGGTGGAGCTGGTCAACATCCGCCTGTTCCAGGACCGGGTGGAGGAGATGATCCCCCTTCTCGACTTCGCCGCCGGGGCCAACCCCCACATCCCCTGCTACGCCGCCGTCCTGGCCATGTGCCAGGCCGAGGCCGGGGACCACGCCGCGGCGAGGCACACCTTCGACCGGTTCCGCCCGACCGGGTTCGGCCTGCCCCCCGACTCCAACTGGCTGCTCGGCACGACGGTCCTGGCCGACTGCTGCGCCACCCTCGGCGACTTGGACGCGGCGGTGACGCTACTCGAGCTCCTGGAGCCGTGGGCCGACCGCCAGGCCGTGCTCAACTGCTACGGAGGCGGGGGCGCCTGGTGGGGACCGGTCAGCCATCACGTCAGCCGACTAGCGAGGATGCTCGGCGACGACGAGCGGGCCGAGCGCCACCACCGAGAGGCACTCGAGTCGACCAGGCGCTGCGCCGCGCCGCTGTTCGAGTCGCGGATCCGCCGCGAGGCCGGCCCGGTGGGACGAATCGGAGCCGGTCCGGGCGGCTAGGCCACGGGAGGCTTCTCGTCGGCCATCTCCCGCAGCTTGTTCTTCAGCACCTTGTCCAACGTTCCGGTCGGGAAGGAATCGACGGGGTAGACCGCCCTCGGCACCTTGAAGTCGGCCAGCCGACCCTTGCACTTGTCGATGACCTGCTGCTCCAGGGTGGCGTCGTCGGGCGCTCCCGGGGCCTTGATCACGAACGCCACGGCCACCTGGTTGAGCCAGTCGTGGGCCTTGCCCACGACCTGCACCTGGGCCACTCCGGGTACCGAGGCGACGACCTCTTCCACCTCGCGGGCCGAGACATTCTCCCCGCCCACCTTCAGCAGGTCCTTGTCCCGGTCCCGGTAGAACACGTTGCCGCCGGGGCCCTGCACGACCATGTCACCGGTCTTGAACCAGCCGTCCTCGAAGGCGCCGGCGTTGGCCTCGGGATTGTCGAAGTACTCGAGGAACAGCTGGACGCCGCGGGTGCCGCGCAGCCACAGCTCTCCGGGTTCCCCCTCGCCGCACAGACGCCCGGTGACCTTGTCCACGACGGCGATCTCGTAGCCGTGGCCGACCCGGCCCATGGAACCGGGCAGAACCGGCTCATAGGGCTTGGCGTTGATGGCGTGGGTGACCGTCTCGGTCATCCCGTAGGCGGCGTACACCCCGACGCCGAACTGCTTCTCCCAGTCGGGCATGATGGCTCCGAAGACCCCGACTCTCAGATCCGTGTGGGTCGGGCGGTCGGCGGCGGTGAGGGCCGGGATGCAGAACGGCATCAGCGAGAAGTGGGTTACGTTCCGGCGGCTGACCACGTCCCAGAACCGGCTGGTCGACCACTTGGGCACGAGCACGGCCGTGGCCCCCACGCCCAGCACCGAGAAGAACGACCAGCTCTGGGCGTTCACGTGGAAGAAGGGCAGGCAGATCAGATATCGGCCGTTCGAGTCCAGATCGATGTTGCGGGGACCCATCCGGGACGCCCAGATGGCGTTGGCGTGGGTGTGGACCACGGCCTTGGGCCGGTTGGTGGTACCCGAGGTGAACATGATCCCGAACGGCAGCATCGGCTCCGCCGGCCGCCCGGCGAAGGCTTCGGCGGCCCACAGATCGGCGAAGGGCTCACCCCCGGCGTCGCCCGGCCCCGACTGGGCCGGCTCGCCGCTGTCGTCGGCGGTGACGGCTATCCATTTCAGGGCCGGGCCGGCCTCGGCCACCAAGGTCGCGTAACGGGGCTGGGTGATGGCCGCCACGCACTCGGCCTTGTCTATGAAGAACTGCACCTCAGCCGCCACGGAGCGGGTGTTGGTCGTCACCGCCACGGCGCCGGCCACCGCGCAGGCCAGCCAGGAGATGACGAACTCCGGACTGTTGTCGGCGTGGATCAGGACCCGGTCACCCTTGGCGATGCCCCGCCCTACCAGGCCGGCCGCCACCCGCCACACGTCGTCGCGCAGCTCCCGGTAGGTCCACTGCCTCGAAGACCCGCTCGGGGGCTCCCAGATGAGCACCGGGTGGTCGGGACGGTGCTCGGCCCAGAACGACAGGAGCCAGGGCAGGTCCTGGCCGTGCGTCTGGATCTCCTGTACCGCGGCGACGTCGAGACCTGGTGCCATCAGTGGTCAACCCCCTAGAACCTGTTCTACTTTGCGGTGCGACTGTACCAACCCGAAACGGCGCGCCAAATCGGGGCGCAGTGGGTAGTACCTCGACGTGGCTCTGGTTACGACGCTCCTCACGGTTGCGACCATCCTCGGGGGGATCGGCACGATCCTGTGGCTGACCACCCTGGTCGAGACCCGACATCTCGGGCCGCTAGAGGCCCGTACCCTGGATCCGGGCGTGCAGCCCGATGGCGCATCGGAGCTGCCCGGAGCGGCCTGACCCCATCTCGACGGGCGGGGCCGGGAGCCGGACCCCTGGACGAGCGGCTATCGCAGCCCGACGGGGGCTGCCCCGGTAGCCTCGCCGACATGCCCAGGATCGCCCCATCCGATGTGATCGCCGACGTCTACGTGGTCGACCCCGAAGGTCACGGTGACGAGCGCGGCCGTTTCTACGAGACCTACCGCCGGTCGTGGTTTCCCCTCGGCCGGGAGATGGTGCAGGGGAACCGGTCGGACAAGGCGGCGGGGGCGGTGGTCGGCCTCCACTACCACCTCCACCAGGCCGACTACTGGCTCTGCCCCCGGGGCCGGGCCCGGGTCGTCCTGCACGACCTGCGGGAGGGTTCGCCCACCGACGGGGCGACGCAGACCCTCGAGATCAGCGAGGAGAACTGCCGGGGGGTCTTCATCCCCCCCGGCGTGGCCCACGGCTTCGCCGCTCTCAGCGACCTCACGATCACCTACCTGGTGGACTCCTACTACAACCCCGACGACGAGCTGGGGGTGGCCTGGGACGACCCCGACATCGCCGCCGACTGGGGCGTGGCCGACCCCATCCTGTCGGCCCGCGATCAGGTCAACCCCCGCCGCGCCGACCTGGCCCCGGGGCGCCGGCCCCACGCCGGGCTGCGACGATGACCGAAGGCCCCCGGGGAGGCGCCGGTTCGGTCAGAATGACACGATGACCAAGAAGGCACTCGTCACCGGCATCACCGGCCAGGACGGTTCGTACCTGGCCGAGCTCCTGCTGAGCAAGGGCTACGAGGTGATCGGGCTGCACCGGCGGAGCAGCACGGTGACCTTCGACCGCATATCGCACATCTCCGACCAGCTGACCCTCGTCGCCGCCGACCTCCTCGACGAGGCCTCGATGATCCGGGTGCTTCGCGACCACAAGCCCGAGGAGGTGTACAACCTGGCCGCCCAGTCGTTCGTCCAGACGTCGTTCGGGCAACCCACCCTCACCGGGGAGGTCACCGCCCTCGGCGTGACCCGGTTGCTCGACGCCATACTGCTGGTCGACCCGACCATCCGGTTCTACCAGGCCAGCTCGAGCGAGATGTTCGGCAAGGTCCTCGAGGTGCCCCAGACCGAGCGCACCCCCTTCTACCCCCGCAGCCCCTACGGCGTGGCCAAGGTCTACGGGCACTGGATCACCGTCAACTACCGCGAGTCCTACGACATGCACGCCTCGTCGGGCATCCTGTTCAACCACGAGAGCCCTAGGCGGGGACTCGAGTTCGTCACCCGCAAGGTCACCTTCAGCGCCGCCGCCATCAAGCTCGGACTGCAGAAGAAGGTGAAGCTGGGCAACCTCGACGCCCAGCGCGACTGGGGTTTCGCCGGCGACTACGTGCAGGCCATGTGGCTGATGCTCCAGCAGGATCAGCCGGGCGACTACGTGGTGGCCACCGGCGAGACCCACCCGGTCAAGGAGTTGTGCCAGATCGCCTTCGACGAGGTCGGCCTCAACTGGGAGGACCACGTGGAGATCGACCCGCAGTTCATGCGCCCGGCCGAGGTCGACCTCCTGATAGGGGACCCGACCCGAGCGGAGCAGGTCCTCGGGTGGAAACCGCGGGTCGGGTTCGAGGAGCTGATCAGGATGATGGTCGACGCCGACCTGAAGGCGCTGAAAGGCTGAGTCGCCCGGCGGCCCGGGCGCTCAGTGGGTGAACACCCCGATGGCCCGCCCCGACCATCCGCCCGCGGTGGCCGCCGGGTCACCGAGGAAGGTGGCGTCACCGAAGGTGTAGACGGCGCCCGCCGCGGTGACGAGCAGGTACCCACCGCCGTCGGGGGTGGGGGACACCGAGGTGACGCCGGTCACTCCGGAGCCGCCGAGGGACCCGACGAATCCGGCGTCGCCGAAGGCGAACACCCCGCCGTCGGAGCCGACCAGCCAGTAGCCCCGGCCGTCGGCGGTCGGCACCATCCCGACTATCGGGGCGTCGAGGCGGATGCCGCCCAGCGAGCCGTAGAACCGGGCGTCGCCGAAGGTGAACACCCCGCCGTCGGCGGCCACCAGCCAGTAGCCCCGACCGTCACCGGTTCGGGCCATGGCCACGATGGGCTGCACCAGGGGGACCCCGCCGGTGGAGCCGAAGAAACCGGCGTCACCGAAGGTGAAGATGCCGCCGTCGGAGGCCACCAGCCAATAGCCGCCCGAGTCGGGCGTGGACGACATGCCGATGACGGGGGCCACCAACGGGTGCCCCCCGGTGGAACCGAAGAACCGGGCGTCACCAAAGCTGAAGATCCCGCCGTCCCCTGCGACCATCCAGTACCCGGCGCCGTCCCCGGTAGGGGCCATGCCGATCACCGGGGCGACCAGGGCCTGACCCTGCATGGAGCCGTAGGAGGGCGCCGAGCCGTAGGGGTAGAGCGACCCGTCGGCGGCCACCACCCAGTAGCCGGTGTCGCTGCCCGGAGCGGGGGTGGCGCCGAGCACGCTGAACCAGTCGGAGAGCAGGCCCACGGCGGCGGCGAAGGTGGCGCCGCTGACGGTCACCGCACCGGCGGTGCCCGACAGCACCATCGAGGTGACCCGCCCCCCCATGTCGCCCAGCCCGTTGCGGGCGGTTATGGAGATGGACTCGAGCGTGCCGACCGACGGGAAGGCCGACTGCACGACCGATGTGGCCACCGTCGTGGACCAGTCATGGTTGGGGTTGGCGGGCGTGGCGTCCCCGGCGTCGGGGACCGCCGGGAAGGCCCCTCCGGCGGTGTAGCCGCCGCTCGACGAGCCGTACTCGGTCAAGGCCACCTGGGGCGGGGCGCCGCAGGCCGTGTCGCTGCCGCAGACGAGCACCTGGGAGGCGGTGGCGGCCACCGCGGCGTTGCTCTGGGTGCTGTCGTTGGGCGCCGGGTACTGCGCCGGGTCCCCTCCGTAGACCTGGCAGGCACCGGTGTCGCAGATGGGGAGGGTCCCGTCGGCGGTGTAGGCCAGGGCGTAGGAGCGGGCGGCCACGGCCTGGGCCTCCAGGGCCGCGGACGGCCAGCCGGCCGGTTCCTCGCGGGGCACCACGCCGTCGACGTAGGCCTCCAGGCCCACCGTGTCGATGACGTCGGCTTGTCCCGCCGGCAGCGATATGGACCCGGCGAATAGCCGGATACCCGCGCTGTAAGGGCCGCTCACCGCCACGTCGGTCCCCCCGCTCGAAACGGCCGTCTGACCCCGCTGCAGGCTGTAGGGGGAGCCCACCGGGGCTCCGTCGACGATCAGCGTGGCGCCGGGACTGGCAGCCACCTCGAGCGAGGACACCCCGTAGAGCTCGGACAGCGACACCGCCAGGCTCGGCACCGATGTCGTGGTCAGCACCGTCCCCCCGTAGTAGTGGGCCAGGATTGCCTGGTAGGTCAGCCCTTGCTGGGCGTAGCC
>JAGWSF010000057.1 GCA_028876385.1 Acidobacteriota bacterium
GGCCGGCCCAAGGGCGCGACCCTCACCAACCGCAACCTGCTGATGGCGTCGCTCAGCTACTTCGCCGACATAGACCAGCTCATGCCCGAGGACTGCATCCTCCACGCCGCTCCCCTCTCCCACGGCGCCGGGCTCTACGGCCTTCCGCACGTGGCCCGCGGCGCGCTCAGCGTGATCCCCCACTCGGGCGGCGTAGACGGGGAGGAGATAGCCGCGCTACTCGGACGGTGGTCGGGCATGTCGTTCTTCGCCGCACCGACCATGGTCAAGCGCCTCGCCGCCGACCCCTCCATTGCGGCAGCCCCCCTGGCCAACCTCAAGACCATCGTGTACGGGGGCGCCCCCATGTATCTGGCCGACCTCGAGGACGCCCTGGCGGTGTTCGGCCCCCGTCTGGCCCAGATCTACGGCCAGGGGGAGTCGCCGATGACCATCACCGCACTGTCCAAAGCGGACCACGCCGACCGGGACGCTCCCCGATTCTCCCAACGGATGCAGAGCGTGGGGACCCCCCGCACCGACGTGGAGGTGCGGGTGGCCGACGAGGACGGGCGGCCGCTGGGGACCGGAGAGGTCGGCGAAATACTGGTGCGCGGCGACGTGGTGATGGCCGGCTACTGGAACCAGCCCCGGGAGACCGCCGAGACCATCGTCGACGGGTGGTTGCGCACCGGCGACGTGGGCAGCTTCGACCACGACGGCTACCTGACGCTGCACGACCGATCCAAGGACCTGATCATCAGTGGGGGCATGAACATCTATCCCCGGGAGGTCGAAGAGGCCCTCCTCCGCCACCCCGGCGTCAAGGCCGCGGCCGTGGTCGGACGCCCCGACCGGGAGTGGGGAGAGGCGGTGGTGGCCTTCGTCGTCGCCACCGACGGGATGCCGGCGCCGGCCCCCGACGAGCTCGACCGCACGTGCCTGGACAGCATCGCCCGCTACAAGCGCCCCAAGGATTACCGAATCGTCGAGGCGCTTCCCACCAACAACTACGGAAAGGTGGTCAAGCGGGAGTTGCGCAACCGCCTCCTGGCCGAGAGCTGATCGCCCCCTGCCACCGTTCTAGGAGGTTGGCCGACTCCTCACAAAACTGGCTCTAAAGGCGCCCGTTCGGGGTGCCGATAGATACAGGGATGGCTCTGTCGGGGGAGGACGCCGCTCATCTGTTGCGTCGTGTCGGGTTCGGGCCACTTCCCGCCGACATCAACGCGCTCACCGGGATGTCAGTGTCGGCCGCCGTGGACCAGGTGCTGAACGTGAGTGCGGCCCCGCCGGTGGTGGTGCCCCCCGAGGCCACTCTGGCCTCCCCCACCCAGGACTGGTGGACCCGCTACGTGGCCATCCACTCGTGGTGGTGCGACCGGATGGCGACCACGCCGTGTCCCATCCAGGAGAAGATGACGCTGTTCTGGCACGGTCATTTCTGCTCGGGCATCCAGAAGGTCAACAACTTCCCCGCCATCTTCAACCAGAACCAGACGTTCCGGTCCATGGGCATGGGCAGCTTCCGCGCCCTCGCACAGGCGGTGGCCGTCGACCCGGCCATGCTCGTGTATCTCGACAACGCCCTCAACGTGGTGTGGGCGCCCAACGAGAACTGGGCCCGCGAGTCCATGGAGCTGTTCACCCTCGGCGTGAACCAGTACACCCAGGACGACGTGGTGGCCTCGGCCCGGGCGTGGACCGGCCACGGCGTGGACTCCACCGGCACCCAGTACGTCTTCGACCCGTCCGCTCACGACACCGGCTCCAAGACCTTCTTCGGTCAGACCCAGAACTTCGACGGCCCCGACATCTTGAACCTCATCCTCACCGGGCCGACCAAGGCGGTGGCCGCCCAGTTCATCGCCGACAAGGTATGGAGCTTCTTCGCCTACCCCAACCCCGAGCCGTCGGTGTCCCAGGCCATCACCGCCGACTTCCTCGCCTCCACCGACCTGGACATCACCGCCCTCCTCAGATCGGTGTTCAACCAGCCCGAGTTCTGGTCGACCAAGGCGCGCCAGTCCTTGGTCCGCTCCCCCGCCGAGTACGTCATCGCCACCATGCGCTACAGCGGCCTCACCTCCGCCCAGGCCCACCCCGAGTGGTACCTGGGCAACATGGGCCAGGAACTGTTCGAGCCCCCCAACGTCGCCGGGTGGCGTCAGAACGCCTACTGGCTCTCCACGGCGGCCTTCTGGGCCCGCGCCCAGTTCGCCCGTGACATCACCTGGACCCTGTCGACCCCGACCGGACCGCTCTCCGGAGTGGGCAGCCAGACC
>JAGWSF010000058.1 GCA_028876385.1 Acidobacteriota bacterium
CCCGGCGAGTACCGCTGCCCGCTCCGGTCCCGCCGGCCCCGCTTCCCCCGCCGCCCCCGCCGCCCCCGCCGGCTACTGAGCCTGGACGGGTTAGCGACCCGGGCGCCAGCTGTAGCTGATCGGCAGGTGCTTCACCCCTGATACCAGGCCGCCTTCGGACCAGCGCGGTGGGCCGGCCAGCTCCACGTGGGCCAGCTTGTCGGTGAGCTTGCCGATCATGGTGCGGATCTCCCGACGGGCGAACTGCGCCCCGAGGCAGAAGTGGGCGCCCACCCCGAACGAAAGGAGGTTGTCGGTGTCGGAGCGGGTGATGTCGAAGGTCATCGGGTCCCTGAAGGCGTCCTCGTCCCGGTTGGCCGACGGGTAGGAGAGGTAGACGCGCTGCCCGGCGGCGATCTTCACGCCGCGGATTTCGGTGTCGTCGGTGGCGTAGCGCATGAAGTGGCGCACCGGGGAGGTCCAGCGGATGATCTCCTCGGTGGCGTTGCCGATCAGCTCGGGATCGTCCCGCAGCTTGGCCAGCTCGTCGGGGTGGGTGATCAGGGCCTCCATCCCGCCGGCCAGGCCGTAGGAGGTGGTGTCATGGCCGGCGGTGGCCACGATGATGTACAGCCACAACCGCTCGAGGTCGCCCATGGGGCAACCGTCGATCTGGCCGTTGGCGATCACCGTGGCCAGGTCATCGGCGGGACAGGCGCGACGGTCGACGGTCATCTCGTTGAAGTAGTTGACGAACTTCAGCACCGACTCGAGGACCTGATCGCCGGCGTCGTTGGAGGTGGAGAACTCGGGATCGGCGGCGCCGAAGACGCCCTGGGTGAGCTCGAGCATCAGGCGCTCGTCCTCCTCGGGGACCCCGTAGATGTCCATGATCACCCGGAGGGTGTAGGGCACGGCGATGTCCCGGGCGAAGTCGCAGGCTCCCCCCAGGTCCCTCATCCGCTCGACGAACACGTCGGCGATCTCGTCGACTCTCGGCTGGCGCCGCTTGACCGCGGCCGGCTTGAACCAGTCGTTCACGACGTGACGCACATCGTTGTGCACCTTGCCGTCGAGGTGGACGAGGGAGCGGGGCTCCATCCCGCGGGCCACCATTTTTTCATGGTGGGCGTCGGGGCCGAGCACCACGCGGCTGGTGTTCAGCCAGTGACGGCTGTCGCGTTCGATGGCGAAGACGTCCTCGTGGCGGGTGACGGCCCAGAACTTCTCGAACCCGTCGACCTCCACCTCCAGGACGGGCTCCTCCCGCCGGATGACTTCGACTTGGCGGTGCCACTCGTCCATGTCGGCCAGCCGGCTCGGGTCCACGAACCACAGGCCTCGGTCGTCTCGGTTCCCCATCGCTCCTCCAGGTGCTCTGTCACAGATTCGCGGTTGGATGATCGCACACCGGCATGGCCCCGAGAAGGCGGATACCAGCCTTCGCAGCGGCCCCGCACGGAGCCTTGTCACTTCTCCGATTCCCGAACGGATGCGCAGTAAAGGTGTCATATCTCAACCCGGTTTGCGGCACTGCCGACTCTCTCGGTGTCGTACCTACGTCGTGGTGCCGGCCGTTGGCCCGGGCCGCCCGATCTCTCAGCTATGCCAGCAAGGACCGCCCATGGGTCGCTCCCACCAACCAGTCAGCCCAGGCGCGGCGTGGACCACGGTCGCGGTACAGGCCCTGGTCACCGTCGTCCTGGCGTCGGGTTTGCTGCCCTCGGGCTTGGCCGACATCGGCTTCCTGGGCGTCGGTCTGGCCACGTGCCTCGTGGGGTTCTTCGGGATAGTCCGTAACCGTCCGGCCAAGTCGTGGCCTTGGTGGCTGGCCGTGGGCTCGGCCGCGACCTTCCTGGCGGCCGACGTCGCCCGCCATGCGACCCACGCCATCGGCGACCTCGGGCCCGGCCGCCCCCTTCTGCCCGACGTGCTGGCCTATGGGGCCTTCGGGCTGCTCGGTGCGGCGCTGCTCGGCATGCGCCACGACCACCGCGCCGACATCGACGCCTTGTTGGACTCGCTCATCGTAGGGATGGCGTCCCTGGCCCTCATCTGGAGGTTCGTGGTCCAGCCGGCCATCGGGCTGTGGTCGGCGCCCATGCACGTGCGCCTGGTGCTGGCCGGGTACCTACCGGCGTCGGTGGTGGTGGTCGTTCTGGCCGCCCAGCTGTTCTTCGCCCGGGACTGGGCGTGGCGCACCGATCAGGTCGGGCTCCTCGGGGCGGTGGTCCTGCTGTGCGTCGGGGACGGGCTGAGCGAGATGGTGGACGGGCACGTGGGCAGTGTCGGGTCGTACTGGATTCTCGGCGTGTACAGCGGCGCCTACCTCTGCGCCACCCTGGCGTTGCTCCACCCCAGCCTGGGCGAGCCGTCCGTGCCGGCGGTGCTGGGGAAAGCCAAGGCGCGGGTCGTCCGGCTGGGCACCGTCGTGGTCGGCTTCGCCACGCCGGCCGTCCTGGCCGCTTTTCCCCGGCCAACCCACAGTCACGGCACCCTGGCGGTGATAGTTCTCTCGCTGGCCGCGTTGGTGGTCGCCCGGGTGGTTCGGTTGTTCCGGGCCCAGGAGTCCCTCATCGAGCGGGCCACCACCGACCCGCTGACCCATCTGGCCAATCGGGCCGCCTTCGAGGAGATGCTGCCCGCCCTCCTGCTGGCCGCCCGTCTCGCCGAGAAATCGCTGGCCGTGGCCTACGTCGACCTGGACAACTTCAAGGAGGTCAACGACGTGTTCGGCCACGCCGCCGGCGACGAGGTCCTCCGCCGGTACGCGACCCGTCTGGAGGCCGGGACCCGTCGGGCCGACATGGTGGCCCGGATGGGCGGCGACGAGTTCGTGGCCGTCTTCTACGCCCCCGAAGGCGCCGACGCCATGGCGGCGACGGCCGAACGACTCAGGTCGTCGCTCGCTCGTCCCATCGAGGTCACTTCAGGGGCGGTCTCGGTGACCGCCTCGATCGGGGTGGCCTACTTCGACCCTGGCGGCCTTCCCGAGCGGGCCGCCGACCTGCTCGGCTGCGCCGACTCCCTGCTCTACGCGTCCAAGAACTCGGGTCGGGACCGGGTGACCACGGTGACGGGAGCGTCGGCCACCTCAGGTCCCGTCGAGGGCCACTAACCGTTCGACCACCGAGACCAGGTCGGGGCCGGTCACGGTGGGTGGGGTGAACAACTTCGGGTAGGGGCGACGGGCCCGGTTGACCCACCCACTCAGCAGCCCGGCGGCGGACGCCCCGTGGGTGTCCCAGGGATGCACGGCGACCAGGGCCATACGCCCGGGTTCGACGCCGGCTACCCCGGCCGCCCACAGGTAGGGCTCGGGGCGGGGTTTCCAGTGCCCGACGGCGTCCACCGACAGGACGTCCGCCAGCCTTTCGGCCACCCCGGCGGCGTCGAGGATCCGCCGGGCGAAAGCGGCGCCGCCGTTGGTCAGGGCGTAGGCCGCCACGCCCGCTGCGGCCAACGCGTCGAGGGCGGGCACCACGTCGGGGTGCACCGGCACCGCCCCCATGGCCTGGATGATCTCCTCGGCCGCGCCCGGCCCGAGGTCCCGGCCGCGGGCCGCGGCGACCTCGTCCAACGCCTCGCCGGCCAGATCGGCGAAGCCCGCCGAACCTCCCGCCGCGGCCAGGGCCATACCGTCGCGTAAGAGCACGGCGAACCACCATCTCAGGTCGTCGGCGCTCAGGCCCAGGCGGGCGAACACCTCCGACACCGGCGACAGGTCGGTGAGGGTCTCATTGACATCGAAGGCCACGGCCAGCGGCCGCAGAGGTTCGGCCACGCCGTCCGCTTCCCGCTCTCCGCTCTCGGCTCTCATATCTCAGCTCTCGGCCTGCCGGCGGTGACCCTGCTGCCAGTCCTCCTGGCCGCCGACCTGGCCCGGGTCCACCCCGAGGGCGGGCAGCTGCGGTACCTCGCGGAGGCTGCGCTTCAACTCGGCGAAGCCCGGGAACCGGGACAGCGCTACCACGTGCTCCCACAGCTCGAGCGCCTCGGCGGGTGCCGGCAACCGGCTGATGACCGGACCGAACAGGGCGGTACCCTCAGGCGGCTCGAAGTGCAGGATTGGGGTGCCGACGTCGCGGCCGGTCAGGGTCAGCGCCTGGTCGGTCTCGGCCTGGATTAGGGAGCGTGCGGCGATTAGTTGAGCGGTTAGGGGGCTCCGGGGAGGATGCTGTAGTTCCACTCGCCGTGCCAGTCGTGGGGTCGTATGGGCAGGGCGGCGAGCTCGGCGTTGGTGACTTTCTGGCCGAGGGGGTAGCTGC
>JAGWSF010000059.1 GCA_028876385.1 Acidobacteriota bacterium
CAGTTCGAGGCCGAGGGATTCGTGCGCCGACGACCGGTCGAGACGGCCCTCCACCACGTCTACGACGACTACCTGCGGGCCTCCAGCCCGGCCCGCCGGTCGTTCTTCGTCTTCTCCGCCGGCGATGTGCCCGACGAGGCGGCTCTGGTCGAGCGCGTCGCCCGATCCGTCTCGGGGGAGCTCGCAGGGCTTCGCCCGACCTGAGGCGGGGGCGGGATCACGGGTGCGGATTCAGGCCGGCGGCCCGGCGGTCTGGCCGGCCACCTTGCGGCGGGCGCCGGCCCGGGCGGGTGCGACCCGGCGCAGGGCCCGACCCAGTCCCCACCAAGTCACCAGGGCGAGCGCTTCGACCACGATGGCCGACGACATCTTCGACGTGCCCGCCTCCCGGTCCACGAAGCGAATGGGCACCTCCACGATGCGGGCCCCCTGCTGTGCGGCGCGGTAGGTCATTTCGATCTGGAAGGCGTAGCCGTCGGCGCGGATGGCGTTGAGGTCCATGGTCTGGAGCAGTTCGGCCCGATAAACCCGGAAACCGGAGGTCATGTCCCTCACCCGCAGGCCCAGCATCAGCGCCGAGTAGACGTTGCCGCCCCGAGACAGCAGCCGGCGGTGGATGGCCCACTGCGGGATGGAGCCGCCCTCCACGTAGCGCGAACCGATGACCAGGTCGTGGTCGACCATGGCCCCGAGCAGGGAGGGCAGGGCGCCGGGGTCGTGCGACAGGTCGGAGTCCATCTCCACCAGTACCTCGGCCCCGGCGGCCAGGCCCCAGGCGAAGCCGGCCTTGTAGGCGTCACCCAGCCCGCTCGGCGAGGCGCGGCGCATCACCTCGATGGAGCCGAGCTCCTCCCCCACCTTCTCGGCCAGATCCGCGGTCCCGTCAGGGCTCCCGTCGTCCACCACCAGGATCGACCCGTCGGGCACCGCCAGGCGGGTCCGGCGCAGGACCTGCTCGATCGACTCTGCCTCGTTGTAGGTCGGCAGAACCACTAGCGTCCGCATTCTGCGACAGCCTAAGCGGTGGCCGTCGTGAGGGGCCGGCCGGCCAGGCGGCCCAGCTCGGCCAGCCACTTGGCCGCCGTCACCTCCCGGGCGAACTGCGACGCCCGGCTCCGGCCCCGCTCCACCAGCTCGGCGCGCCGATCGGGGTCGTTGACCAACCCCTGGACGGCCATGGCCACCGACAGCGGATCCTTGTCGTCGAGCAGGACGCCGGCGTCCCCGACGGTTTCGGTGACCGCGGCGGCGGCGTAGGCCACCACCGGCAGCCCGAGCTCCATGGCCTCGATGACGGGCACGCAGAACCCCTCGTGCTCGGACAGGCACACGAACACCTCGGCCGTCCGGAAATGGGCGAGCAGCTCGGTGAACGACGCCGAGCGCCCTACATCCACGGCTTCGGCCACGCCGAGGTCGGCGGCCATGAACCTCAGCTCGCTCTGGTAGCGCAGCGAAGTGGCCCCGCCGATGAGGGCCAGGCGGGCGTCGGGCTGGTAGAGGGCCCGGTAGACGGCGAAGGCGGCCAGAACATCGTGCTGGCACTTGTTGGGGGCCAGGCGACCCACGAAGAGCCACATCGGCGGTCCCCCGGCGAGCTGGCTCAGGGCGACCGGGTCGGGCGGACGGTGGTAGTCCTCGAGGTTCAGCAGGATCGGACAGGTAACCGCGTTCTTTATGCCGAAATCAGCCATTTCGCGGCTATTGTAGGCCGAGTCTGCTACCGCTCCGCTCACGTAGGGGGCCAGCTCGGCCAGCTGGCGGCGACCCCGCTGCATGGACCGGGCCGCCCTCGGCTCCCAGGCCGAGAAGTACCGGTCGGGGGTCATGTTGTGGTAGTCGACGACGATCCGCTGACCGGCCCGACCGGCGGCGATCAGCCAGTCGTTCATCTCGGTGTCGGTCGACGCGTGGTACAGGATGGTGCGCTCGGGGTCGGCCCTACGGTCGGCGTCAGTGAAGGGGTGGACGTCCTCGTCGAGGCGGGGGTCGAGGTGCTCATAGAAGATGTCGGAGTCAAACCCCGCGCCGCGGATCAGCTTGCGCAGCTGCAGCACGTGGCTGCCGATGGCGTCGTGCAGTGACAGGCTGGGGACGAACTGATCTATACGCGGCAACTTCCGGTTCCTCTCGCATCCCCGGTCGCCCCACCCGGCGGTGGGATGGTGATCACACCCATCGTCGTGGCCCGCCCCTCCCAGCCGCAACTCAAGTTCGGCGCCCAACCTGTCGATAGTCGTTGACGATGCGACGGATCATCAGCTTGGTCGCGGCCGCCTCAGCGGCGGCCGGCACCACCAGTTTCAGCGCCCTCGGCGCCATCACCACCTCGCCGACCCCGGCGGCGGCCAGTTCGGGCATAGTCCAGACCTGGTCGGTGCCCATCGCCGACGGCTCGGCGGTCATAGCCGGCTCCTCGCCGGTCGTCGCCACCCTCGACGGTGGGGGCCCGGCGGCGGTGGTCGGCGACGGGGCGGGGCATATCTACGCCCTGCACCTGAGCGATGGGAGCGAGGTCGCCGGCTGGCCCAGCGGTGACGGCATCGCGGTGGAGTCCGCCCCCTCGACATCGGGCGGCAACGTCTTCGTGGGCGAGGGCTTCGTGGGCACACCCCTGACGGGGGGTTACGCCGCCTACAACTCGTCCGGGACCCGGATATGGTTCAGCCAACCCCCCGGGGGTGGCTCGGTCGGCGACGTGGCCGGCATGGCCGTTGCCAACCTCCAGGGTCAGACCGACGTCGTCTCCGGTTCGCTGTCGCAGTACTCGGGGGCCTACAACGCGGCCAACGGGGCGTCCCTCGCCGGATGGCCCTTCCTCAACGCCGACTCGGATTTCACCACCCCCGCCGTGGCCGACCTGTACAGCAACGGTGGCCAGGAGGTCATCGAAGGCGGCGACTCCACCCAGCCCACCCCTATCTTCAACGACCAGTTCGGCCAGCCGTACCTCAACGGTGGCCACGTCAGGATCATCGCCGCCAACGGATCGCCGGTGTGCGAGTACAACGTGCGTCAGGTCGTCCAAGGCTCGCCCGTGGTCGGCCAGTTCCTCCCCGGGGGTGGGGTCGGCATCGCTGCCGGCACCGGCAGCTACTACCCGAACGCCCCCTACAGCGGCACCAACCAGGTGCTCGGCCTGGACAACCACTGCAACCTGGTGTGGGCCAGCCCGGTCCTCAACGGTGACACCAACTCCAGTCCCATCCTCACCGACGCCCTCGGCAACGGCACCCTGCAGGTCGCCCAGGGCACCAACTTCAACAACGACCTCCAGGGCTCGGTCTACCTGCTCAACGGGGCCAACGGCCAGGTCATCTGGCAGACCCCACTCCTCGGCGGCATCGAGGGCAGTCTGGCGTCGGTCGACCTCGGCAACGGCTACCAGGACATAATCGCCGCCACCTCGGGCGGCCTCGAAATCCTCGACGGCCACAGCGGTGCGGTGGTCTGGACCGCACTCAACGGCACGCTGGCCTTCCAGAACACCCCCCTGGTCACGGCCGACCCCAACGGCACGGTGGGCATCACCGTCGCCGGCTACAACGGCTCGGGCAGCGCCGTCTACCACTACGAGGTGGTCGGCGATCCGGGGAGCCGGGTGGCCGAGGCGGGGTCGTGGCCCATGTTCCACCACGATCCCCAGCTCACCGGGGACGCGGGCACCCCGCCGCCCAAGCCGGTCAACATCCGCGTCAACTGCACCGCCCCCGCCGTCCCCAACGGGTACCGCATGGCGGCCTCCGACGGCGGCATCTTCAACTTCGGGAACCTGCCCTTCTGCGGATCGACCGGCGGCATAGCGCTCGCCCAGCCGGTGGTGGGCATGGCCGACACCCCGAGCGGGGGCGGCTACTGGCTGGTCGCGTCCGACGGCGGCATCTTCGACTTCGGCGACGCCCACTTCTACGGCTCCACCGGCGGGGTGCCGCTGGTCCGCCCGGTGGTGGGCATGGCCGCCACGCCTGATGGCGGGGGCTACTGGCTGGTCGCCTCAGACGGCGGCATCTTCGCCTTCGGCGACGCCGTGTTCCACGGGTCGATCGCATGAGCGAAGGCACGGTGACGCGCGTGGCGATGCCCATCGTGGAGCGCGCAGTGAAACGCGCAGGAAAAAACGCGCAGTGAAAGGAGCACCATGACGGTGACGTTCACACTCATCACGCTGGGCGTGGCGATCGCAGCGGCGGTGCGCTCGACGTGGTCCCCGTGCGGGTTATCGATGCTGTCGTCCATCACGCCGATAGGAGAGCGAGGGCGGCACAAGCAGTACCGGACG
>JAGWSF010000060.1 GCA_028876385.1 Acidobacteriota bacterium
CCGGTGAGCTTCATGCGCGGCGCCGACGCCTCGGCCGGCACCATCAAGAGCGGGGGCAAGACCCGCCGGGCGGCCAAGATGGTCATCCTCGACGTGGACCATCCCGACATCGAGGACTTCGTGTGGTGCAAGGCCATCGAGGAGCGCAAGGCCCGGGCTCTGCGCGACGCCGGCTTCGACATGGACCTCGACGGCAAGGACAGCTACTCGATCCAGTACCAGAACGCCAACAACTCGGTGCGGGTCACCGACGAGTTCATGCAGGCCGTGCTCGACGACGCCGACTGGCACCTGCGAGCGATCACCACCGGTGACGTCGTGCAGACGGTGCGCGCCCGAGACCTGTTCCGCCAGATCGCCAAGGCGGCCTGGGAGTGCGCCGACCCGGGGATGCAGTTCGACACGACCATCAATCGGTGGCACACCGCCCCCAACGCCGGGCGGATCAACGGCAGCAACCCGTGCAGCGAATACATGCACATCGACAATTCGGCCTGCAACCTGGCCAGCCTCAACCTCCTCACCTTCCTCGAGGAGGATGGAGACTTCGACGTCGCCGGCTTCAAGGCGGCCACGGCGTGCGTGTTCACCGCCCAGGAGATCATCGTCGGCAACGCCGACTATCCCACCGAGGCCATCGCCGAGAACTCCCGCCGCTTCCGCCAGCTCGGCATCGGCTACGCCAACCTCGGAGCGCTGCTCATGGCCGAGGGACTGCCCTACGACTCCGAGGGCGGCCGGGCCTGGGCGGCGGCCATCACGGCCCTGCTCACCGGGCACTCCTATGCCACCTCGGCCCGCACGGCCTCCCGGATGGGTCCCTTCGCCGGGTACCAGGCCAACCGGGACGCCATGTTGTCGGTGCTGCGCATGCACCGCGACGCGGCGGCGCACATCGACGAGGACCTGGTGCCGCCGGAGATCCTCTCGGCGGCCCAGGAGGCGTGGGACTCGGCGGTGGAGATCGCCGAGCAGCACGGGGTGCGCAACAGCCAGGCCAGCGTCCTGGCCCCCACGGGCACCATCGGTCTCCTGATGGACTGTGACACCACGGGAATCGAGCCCGACCTGGGTCTGGTCAAGATGAAGAAGCTGGTCGGTGGCGGCACCATGTCGATCGTCAACCAGACGATTCCCCGGGCCCTGCGCCGTCTCGGCTACCGAACCGATCAGATCGACGACATCGTGGCCTACATCGACGAGCACAAGTCGATCGTGGGGGCCCCTCACCTGTCGGGCGAGCACCTGCCCGTCTTCGCCTGCTCCATGGGGGACAACACGATCCACTACCGCGGCCACATCACCATGATGAGTGCCGTCCAGCCCTTCATCAGCGGGGCCATCTCCAAGACCGTCAACGTGCCCGAGGAGGTGACCGTCGAGGACGTCGAGCAGCTGCACATCGAAGCGTGGCAGCTCGGTCTCAAGGCCGTCGCCATCTACCGGGACAACTGCAAGGTGGCCCAGCCGCTGGCCACGGCCAAGAAGACCGTCCAGGACCCCACGGCCTCACCGGCGGAGATCCACGACGCCGAGTTGGCCCTGAAGGTGGCCGAGCTGGAGCGGGCCTTGGAGCGCCAGACGACGGTGGTCGTGAAGCAGCCCATCCGCGAGCGCCTGCCCCGCAGGCGCAAGTCGGCCACGTTCGCCTTCCGGGTGGCTGACTGCGAGGGCTACGTGACCGTCGGCGAGTACGACGACGGGCGGCCGGGTGAGGTCTTCATGAAGGTCTCCAAGCAGGGTTCGACCCTGGCCGGCATCATGGACGCTTTCGCCATCGCCGTCAGCCTCGGTCTCCAGCACGGGGTGCCGCTGGCCACCTACGTGCGCAAGTACACCAACATGCGCTTCGAGCCGGCCGGCATGACCGACGACCCCGACCTGCGCATCGCCCAGTCGCTGGTCGACTACATCTTCCGCCGGTTGGCGGTCGACTACCTGCCCTACGAGGACCGGGTGGAGCTCGGAGTGCTCACCTCCCAGGAGCGCACCCAGATGACCCTGCCCGGCATGGAGGAGGCGGTCACCCGCAACGCCCCCCTCGACGCCGGCCCGGTCATCGAGGCCGAGACCACGGATGCCCTGGGTGAGGCCACTTCGGCGGTGCCGAGGGGGCTGGCCGATTCGGCCGTCTCCGAGGAGCCGACCGTGGTGGAGCTGCGTCAGTCCCGAATCGAATCCGATGCGCCCTACTGCTTCCAGTGCGGGGTCCAGATGCAGCGGGCCGGAAGCTGCCACGCCTGCCCGTCGTGCGGCACGACCAGCGGCTGTTCATGATGTGATCAGCTACACCAACCAGTACGTCCTGGCGGCGGACAAGATCCTCGGCTACAGCAGCTGAACCCGAGGTTCGCCCCTGACGGAGGCGGAGTGGTGGGAAGTTACCGCCGCTCCGCCTCGTGGTGGGGTCCCACCCCGCCGGAGGCCGCCATTCTGTGAACCGGACTGCTCGACTGTGCACCGAAAGTGCTGCTATTCCGCAGTTTCAGTGCACAGATGCGAGCGTCAGTTCACAGTTGTGACCACTGTGGGGGTGTCGCACCCCTCTCGGTGTCCAGCGGACCGGTTGGAAGGGGTCCGGGTCAGGCCTCGATGGCCGCTTTCAGAGCGGTCAGGCGATCCCGGTCGAGCGAGTACCACACCCACTTCCCACGCCTGTCACCGTGGACCAGACCGGCCTCACCCAGAACCTTGAGGTGGTGTGAGATGGTGCCCTGGGTCTTGCCCAGCGGCCCGACGAAGTCACATACGCAGATCTCACCTGAAGGGGCGGCGGCCAGCATCGACAGGACCCTCAGGCGCACGGGGTCGCCAAGAGCGTGAAAGCCCCGGGCCAGGCTGTCGGCGTCGCCCGCAGCCAGGGGAGCGGCCAACACCGAGGCGCAGCACTCGGTCCCATCGGTCACGACGTCGGCTGCAGATCTCTGGGCCAAGATGCAATCTCCCATTGACAATCGTGATTGCATCGATAATGATCGACGCATCGATACTCGTTGATGATAGCAGGAGGTAGCGATGTCCCGGGCGCAGCTGGCCCTCAACGTGGCTGATATGGACGCCGCCGTCGAGTTCTACTCGAAGCTGTTCAACGCCGAGCCGGCCAAGCGCCGACCCGGTTACGCCAACTTCGCCATTGTCGACCCCCCCCTCAAGCTGGTCCTGATCGGGAGCGAGGATGGGCGGGGCCGGGGGGTGGTCGGGGCGCTCAACCATCTTGGCATCGAGGTCGAGACCCCCGAAGAGGTCAAGGCGGCGATCTCGAGGCTGTCGGATCATGGCCTAACCCCTGTGGTCGAGGAGTCGACCACGTGTTGCTACGCCCTGCAGGACAAGGCGTGGGTGGACGACCCCGACGGCGCCCCGTGGGAGGTCTACACCGTACTGGCCGACGCCCCGCTCGAGGAGGAACTGGGCTGCGCCGGCCCGGTCTGCACCCCCGATCCGGTCGCGGTAGAGCTCGGTGGCCCGGGCGGCCACTGCTGCTGAGACCGGCTCGCTTCGGTGTCGGAAACCTCGCTTGGCCGGCGTTTGCTGGCCGAATGGCTCGGGAGCGCGGCGTTGGCCGCGCTGGTCGTCGGCTCGGGGATAGCCGCTCAGCAGCTCACACCCGGTGACGTGGGCCTGGAATTGCTCTACAACGCCGCGGCGACGGCCGCCGGCTTGTTTGCGCTCATCTTGATGTTCGGGCCGGTCTCGGGCGCCCACTTCAACCCGGTCGTCTCGTTCGTCGACGCGGCCTTCGGTGGAATGAAGTGGCGCGACGCCGCCGCCTACGTTCCCGCTCAGGTGGGTGGGTGTATCAGCGGGGCCATCCTGGCCAACGTCATGTTCTCCCGAGCGGCCGTCAGCATCTCCACCCACCACCGGGCCACGGGGGCCCATTTCGTGTCAGAGATCGTGGCCACGTCTGGTCTGCTGCTGGTCATCTTCGCCCTGGCCCGTACCGGTCGGGGGGCCACCGCTCCTGCCGCCGTCGGTGCCTACATCGGTGCCGCCTACTGGTTCACGAGTTCGACCAGCTTCGCCAACCCGGCGATCACGGTGGGCCGGATGTTCTCCGACAGCTTCGCCGGTATCGCCCCGTCGTCGGCGCCGGCATTCATTGCGGCGCAACTCCTCGGCGCGGCCGTGGGCTACGCCCTCATCAGGATTCTGTACCCGGCCATCACTCCCACCGAGGCCTCCGAGGTGGTCATGCCCCACCTGCCCGCAGCCGAAGACGTGGCCGGCCGCTCCCTGCCCACCGGTCCGTGACCGACCAACCACCGACCAACCACCGCACGGTGACCGACCAACCACCGACCAACCACCGACCAGCCGCCCGGAGGACAGAATGACCGATAAGCCCGTCGTGCTGTTCCTGTGTATCCACAACTCCGGTCGGAGCCTGGCCGCCAAGGTCCTGCTCGATCACTACGGCCAAGGTCGGGTGGACGTGCGCTCCGCCGGGTCGGAGCCCGGTGACCAGCTCAATCCGTCGATTGTCACCATTCTGGGTGAGCGGGGCCTGGACACCTCCAAGGAGTTTCCCAAGCCGCTCACCGACGCCGACGCCAGGGAAGCCGATGTGGTCGTCACGATGGGATGTGGCGACACCTGCCCCTTCTACCCCGGCAAGCGCTACCTCGACTGGGACCTCACCGATCCCGCCGGCCTGCCCGTCGAAGAGGTGCGCCCTATCGTCGATGACATCGATCGGCGGGTGCGGGGGCTGCTGGCCGAGCTGATCGGCGATTGACGGCCTGAGATCGGCCGCGGCCTGCCCGTGGGGTGGGTTCTGGTGCTCAGAGGGGCGCGCCGCTCAGCACGGCGATCACGTCGAGCCCGGCGGCTCACACCCGGATGGGGACCACTCCGCCGCCGGGCCGGGACCAGAAGGACGAACTCGGCGGCGAGCACCCCGAGTTGCCACCAGTGGTCCCGAGTTGCCACCAGTGGTCCCGAGTTGCCACCAGTGGTACTGAGTTCCCGGCGATATCCGGTTGCCGTGATGGGCCAGTACCTGCGACATCCAGGTCCCCTGAGCGGGTCGCCCGGAAGAGGTCGAGTGGGCCGGGCGTCGGCTTTGGTCCTTGACAGGCGCACGTATCGCCTGCGTATAGTGAAAGCGCTTTCAGTAAGCGCTTACGGACCTTAGGGGGGGACCCTGGTCCGGGGGGAACGAGATGGACACCAACGGGCCGGCGACGCCCACAATCTATGACGTGGCCAAGCGGGCCGGCGTGTCGATCGCCACCGTGTCACGGGTCCTGAACGGACTGAGCGGCCGGCGGTCGGTAAGCGCCGACAAGGTGCTGGCAGCGGTAGAGGACCTGGGTTTCGTGCCCAACGGAGCGGCCCGCAGCCTCTCGCAGGGGCTGAAGCGGGTGATCGGTATCGTCTACGCCGGGGGCCCGGCCACCGACGACCTGCTCGACATCGAGGAGGAGAGCCTCCTCTACACCGATTCGATCGTGCGGGGGGCCGAGGCGGGGGCCCAGCGTCGGGACTTCTCATTGATGCTCACCGGCGCCGGCCCGGGCGACAGTTCCGGTCTGGTGGACCGCCTCACCGGCAAGGTGGACGGGCTCATCCTCTTGGACCAGGTGCTCGACGAGAGCCGGGTGTCCCCGCTCGCCGAGCGGATACCGGTGGTCCTCCTGGCCGGCAGCGGCCGGCTGGATGGGGCGGTGACGGTGCGCGTGGATAACTCGGCCGGTATGAAGGCGGTGGCCTCCCACATGGTCAAGGACCACGGCCACCGTCGCCTGGCCTTCCTCTCGGGTCTGTCGGCCAGCCCCGACAGTGTCAGCCGGGCCCGGTCGTTGGTGCGGTGGGCCACCAAGTTCGGGGCCGAGGTCGAGCCCCTCGAGCACTGGGCGGGGGACTGGACCTCCGGCGGGGCAGTGAAGGTGGTGTCGGCCCGGCTCGAAAGCGGCGACCCCCTCCCGACGTGCATCGTGTGCGCCAACGACCAGACCGCCATCGGGGTCCTGCACGCCCTGGTGCACGCCGGCTATTCGGTCCCGGGGGATGTGGCGGTGACCGGGTTCGACGACATCCCTGTGGCCCGGCACCTGAGCCCCGCCCTTACGACGGTCCGCCAGCCGGCCCGCCAGCTCGGCGCGGTGGCGGTGGAGGCCCTGATCGACATAGTGGAGGGTCGCCACCCCGAACGCCACGACATCGTCCTCGGGGTCGACCTGCAGGTGCGGGGCAGCTGCGGTTGTCCTCCGCCGACCATCCCAGCCTGGCAAGTGGAGGTCTGAGGGTCATGCGTTTCCTTCTGCGGCGGGTGATCTTCTATCTCGTGACTGCCTGGGCCGCCCTCACCATCAATTTTCTGCTCCCGCATCTCATGCCGGGCTCGCCGCTGCAAGCCGCTCTCGACCGGCTGCAGGGCACGGTGTCACCGGGGGCGGTCAAGGCCCTCGCCGCCCAGTTCGGTATCGACACCAAAGCCGGTCTGTTCAGCCAGTACGGGCGCTACTGGAGCCATCTGTTCGCCGGTGACCTGGGCGTGTCCACCAGCGAGTACCCCACCCGGGTCACCACCATCATCGCCCATACGCTGCCGTGGACCATCGGCCTGGTCGGGGTGGCCAGCCTCATCAGTTTCGTCCTCGGCACGGCTCTCGGTGTGCTGGTCGCCTGGCGGCGGGGCTCCAAGCTGGAGGCCCTCCTGCCCATCTCCACCTTCCTGTCGGCCGTGCCCTACTTCTGGCTCGGACTGATCCTGGTGACGGTGTTCGGGGTCTCCCTTCACTGGCTGCCGTTCTACGGCGGGTACGCGCAGGGGGTGACGGTCGGCTTCAGCTGGTCTTTCATCAGCAGTGCCATCTCCCACGGGGCCCTGCCGGCGGTGACCATCGTGATCGCGTCGGTGGCGGGCTGGATGGTCGGGATGCGCAACATGATGCTGACCACCCTCGGCGAGGACTACGTCCTTGTGGCCCAAGCCAAGGGACTGTCCACCCGGCGGGTGGCGCTCACTTACGCCGCCCGCAACGCCATCCTGCCCAACCTGGCCGGCTTCGCCCTGCAGCTCGGGTTCGTGGTGGCCGGATCCCTGCTGACCGAGATCGTGTTCTCCTACCCGGGGATCGGCTACACCCTCCTCAACGCCGTCACCTCCGACGACTACCCGCTCATGCAGGGCATCTTCCTGGTGATCACCCTGGTGGTCCTGCTGGCCAACTTCCTGGCCGACCTGCTCTACGTGATCCTCGATCCCCGGACCCGACAGGAGGCGTGACGAAGTGACCGTCCCGCTCGTGGACCAGCAGGCGCCCGAAGCCGCGGGCGGCGCCGGCCGGCGCCGGAAACCCCGAAGGCTGAGCAACAAGACCTACGTCGGGTTGGGCATGCTCGCCGTGTTCGTCGTGGTCGGCGTCATCGGCCCCACCATCGCCCCCTACAACCCCTCGACCAGCGTGGGTCCCACCCTGCACGGCCCCACCGGTCACTTCCTCCTCGGCACCACCCAGAACGACCAGGATGTCCTGTCCCAGCTCCTGGTCGGGGCCCGCACCACCCTCGTCGTCGGCTTCCTCTCCGGGTTGATCGCCACCGTGCTGTCGGTACTGGTCGGGGTCACGGCCGGGTACCTCGGAGGACTGGCCGACGAAGGCCTTTCGCTGCTGGCCAACCTGTTCCTCGTCATCCCGGCCCTACCGCTGCTCATCGTTATGACGTCCTACCTGCCCAAGGCCGGCCCGCTGGCCGTGGCGGTGGTGATCAGCGTGACCGGTTGGGCCTGGGGGGCGCGGGTCCTCAGAGCCCAGACGCTGTCCATCCGCCGACGCGACTTCGTGGACGCGGCCCGGATCGCCGGCGAGCGGACGTGGCGCATCGTGTTGTTCGAGATCCTGCCCAACGAGGCCGCCATAGTGGTGTCGAGCTTCCTCTTCACCGTGCTGTTCGCCATCCTCACCCAGGTCGCGCTCGACTTCCTCGGACTGGTCAACCCGTCGGGCGACTGGTCGTGGGGCACGATGCTGTACTGGGCCCAGAGCGACCAGGCCCTGCAAGTAGGCGCCTGGTGGTGGTTCGTACCGCCCGGGTTGTGCATCGCCCTGGTCGGGGCCGGGCTGGCGCTGGCCAACTTCGGGTTGGACGAGTGGATCAATCCGAGGCTGCGCGCCGCCGGGGTCACCAGCCGGCGCGATGCCCGGCTGGCTCGCATGGGCGTAACCGTCGTCGACCGCCGCGGCCGCAGTACCCCCCGCCGCGACGCGGCGGTCGGCAGCCGCCCCACGGCGACGCCCGTCGGGGGCCGGCTGTGAACAGCCCGGTGGTCCTCGACGTGCGAGACCTGAGCGTGGAATACCGCGCCGGTGAGCAGACCATCCCGGCGGTGAACAGCGTCGACCTGGTGCTGCACCGGGGCGAGGTGCTCGGACTCGCCGGCGAGAGCGGCAGCGGCAAGTCCACCCTGGCCTACGCCATGACCCGGCTGCTACGACCGCCCGGGGTCATCACCGCCGGCGACGTGTGGTTCCGCGACGCCAGGGGGGCGGCCGCCCCCCTGGCCGTGCTCGACGCCGGGCCGGCCGAACTGCGCCGGGTCCGGTGGGCCGAGATCGCCATCGTCTTCCAGTCGGCCCTGCACGCCCTCAATCCGGTACTCACCGTCGAGTCGCAGCTCGGGGACGTGCTCAAGGCCCACCGGGGCCTGGCCCGCGCCGCTCGGCGGGAGCGTTGCGCCGAGCTGCTCGGCTTAGTCGGAATCAGCGCCGACCGGCTGCGCAGCTACCCGCACGAGCTGTCGGGGGGCATGCGCCAGCGGGTCATGATCGCCATGGCGCTCGCTCTCGAGCCGCAGGTGGTGATCATGGACGAGCCGACCACCGCTCTCGACGCCGTCACCCAACGGGAGATCCTGGCCGAGGTGCTCAGCCTGCGCGAGCGGCTCGGGTTCTCGGTGGTCTTCATCACCCACGACCTCTCTCTGCTCATCGAGATCGCCGATTCCATCGCCGTCATGTACGCCGGCCGGCTGGTGGAGCAAGGCCCGGCCCAGGACCTGTTCCGGGACCCCCGCCATCCCTACACCAAGGGTCTGGTGGACTCGTTCCCGCCCCTTCACGGTATCCGGGGTCGCCTGGAGGGTATCCCGGGCTCACCTCCCGACCTGCGGGACCCCCCGCCCGGGTGCCCTTTCCATCCGCGCTGCTCGCGGGCCGAGGAACGCTGCCGTAGGGAGCTGCCCCTACTCGAACCCCTACCGGTGAGGCCCTCGGCCCGGGCCGTGCGCCTGGCGGCGTGCTGGAACCAGTTGGAGCCCTCGGTCGAGTCGCCCGAGGTGGCGTCGTGACCGTGGAGGCTGCGTCGTGACCGTGGAAGCCGGGCCGGTGCTCCGAGCCGAGGGCGTCCGGGTGGAGTTCCCCGTCGGCGGGACCCGGCGGGGACGGGTGGTGCACGCCGTGGACGACGTGTCCATCGAGCTGTGGGCCGGGCAGGTCACCGCCGTGGTGGGGGAGAGCGGTTCGGGCAAGTCCACGCTGGCCCGGGCCCTGTGCCGCCTCATCACACCGAAGGCCGGGCGGCTGTGGCTGGACGGCACCGAGGTGCCCTTCACGAGCCGCCGCGGCGCCCGGGAGTACCGGCGCGAGGTGCAGCTGATACTCCAGGATCCTTTTTCCTCCCTCAACCCGATCCACACCATCGCCTACCACCTCTCCCGCCCGCTCAAGATCCACAAGCGGGGCGGGGCGTCGCTCACCGGGACCGTCGACGGTCTCCTCGAGCGGGTCAATCTGTCGCCCGTCGGCCGTTACCGCGACCGCCTACCCCACGAGCTGTCCGGTGGGCAGCTCCAAAGAGTCGCCATCGCCCGGGCCTTGGCCGTGGGGCCCCGGGTGCTTCTCGCCGACGAGCCGGTCTCCATGCTCGACGTGTCCATCCGTCTCGGCGTGCTCAACCTGCTGGGCGAACTGTGCGCCGACGACCGCCTCGCCGCGCTGTACGTGACCCACGACATCGCGTCGGCTCGCTACCTGGCCACGACGGTCGTGGTCATGTACGCCGGCCGTGTCGTCGAGGCCGGCCCCGCCGAGCAGGTCGTCGACCGGCCGGCCCATCCCTACACCCAGCTCCTGCTCAGCGCCGCCCCCGACCCGGAGCGATTGCACCCGCCCGAGCTCGCCGGACGGGGATCACCCCCGAGCCTCATCGACCCGCCCTCGGGCTGCCGGTTCCATCCCCGCTGCCCCCTCGCCACCGCCCGCTGCGCCGAGGAGGTGCCGCCCGCGGTCGAGGTGGAGCTGGGCCGGACGGTCTCGTGTTGGAATGTCTCGGCGCCCCGGGTCGCGCCGGGGAGCCGAGGCGCATGAAAGCGCGCCGGCGGGCCCCCCCGAGGCCGCCACCTCCGGCCGTGCGCGAACGCGACGGACCTGCCCTCCTGGCCGAGGAGCAGGCCCGCCTACCGCAGCCCGGCTCCGCTGATGCGGGACCGGCCGGCGTGCTCCGCCGGAGCCTGTCACCCACGTCGAGACCCCTGAACAGAGACCCACGCAGGCCGGCGTACCGGCCGAACCCCATGGAGGATACGCAATGAACCGCAGTACCGTCGCCGGTCTGGCCGTAGCGTCGGCCGTGGCCCTTATGGCCACGGCGTGCAGCTCGGGGTCCAAGACCCCAGCCGCCTCGTCCGGCCCCAACACCTCGGCTGCCACCGCGGCCGGCAGCAGCCCGACACCCGACGTAACCATCGACGTCGAGTCCAACACCCTGGCCGGTCCCATCACCGGAGGCTTCAATCCGTTCCTGACCTCCGAGGACGCCTACGGCCTCGGCGCCGTTTCGATGATCTACGAGCCGCTGCTCCAGTTCAACATTCTCCAGCCCGGCCTGACCCGGCCCTGGCTGGCGAGCAGCTACAAGTGGAGCACCGACGGCAAGACCCTCACCTTCAACCTGCGACCCGGGGTCAAGTGGAGCGACGGGACGCCGTTCACCTCGGCCGACGTGGTCTACACCTACAACCTGATGAAGCAGGACACCGCGCTCAACACCAACGGCATCTCATTCGAGTCGGTGAGCGCCCCCGACCCCGAGACGGTGGTGATGACCTTCGCCGCCCCCGCCTACACCCAGCTGTACGCCGTCGCCGGTCAGACGCTGATCGTCCCCCAATCCAAGTGGTCGGCTGTCAGCGACCCTGCCACCTACCCCGACACCAGTCCGGTAGGCACCGGGCCCTACACCCTGGCGTCCATCGACTCCCAGAGCATCACCCTCACCCGTAACCCCAACTACTGGCAGCCCGGAAAGCCGGCCATCAAGACGGTCGTATTCCCCGATTACGAGTCCAACACGAGCGCCGCGTCGGCGCTGCAGGCCGGGCAGCTGACCTGGGGCGGCAACTTCATCTCCCACATCCAGCAGATCTTCGCCAACACCCCGAGCCATGTCTTCTACTCCCCACCCAACAACACGGTGGCGCTGTGGCCCAACCTCACGGCCTGGCCGACCAACCAGTTGCCGGTGCGTCAGGCCATCAGCCTGGTCCTCGACCGGGCCCAGGTGTCCCAGCAGGGCGAGCAGGGCGACGAGGCCCCGGCCACCAGCAACACCGGGCTCATCCTTCCCAATGACCAGTCCTATCTGGCGTCCAGCGCCAACACCCTTCCCCACGACCCGGCGCAGGCCACGTCCATTCTGCAAGGCGCCGGCTACAAGCTGGTCAACGGTACCTGGACCAGCTCGGACGGCAAGCCGGTGACCATCAACCTCGAGGATCCGGCGTCGTACTCGGACTACATGGCCTCCGACCAGGCCATCGCCAACCAGCTGTCGTCGTTCGGGATCAAGACCTCGGTCAACGGTGTGTCGGTCAACGCCTGGAACGCCGATCTGCAGTCCGGTCATTTCCAGATGACCCTCCACTGGGGCCAGACGGCCGACACCCCCTACGGGCAGTTCCAGAACTGGCTGGACCCGTCGCTGATCGGTGGGTCGGCCGGCAACTTCGAGCGGTTCAACGACCCGGCGGCGACGGCCGCCCTGCAGGCCTACGCCAGTGCCGGTAGCGACACCGCCGCCAAAGCCGCGGTCACCCAGCTCGGCAACATCGTGGCCCAGCAGCTGCCGATAATCCCGGTCATGTACGGGGCAGCATGGGGCGAGTACAACTCCAGCAAGGTCACCGGGTTCCCGACCCAGTCCAACCCCTACGACCCGGCCCAGCCGTCCGTGCCGTTCAACGAGTACGTGATACTCCAGCTCCACCCGGTCGGCTGACCGGTCGCCACGGACCATCCTCAAAGACTGAAAGGCAGGCATTGAGTTGACTGACACGGTCGCGACTTCAGCCGACCCGGTGCGCTTCCCCGACGGCTTCTTGTGGGGGGCCGCCACGGCGGCCTACCAGATCGAAGGGGCGGCGTCGGCCGACGGGAGGGGAGTGTCGATCTGGGACACCTTCTCCCGCCGACCGGGGGCGGTTCACAACGGTGACACGGGCGACGTGGCCTGCGATCACTATCACCGCATGGACGGCGACCTCGACCTCCTGGCCGAGTTGGGGGTCTCGGCCTACCGGTTCTCGATCGCCTGGCCCCGGGTCCAGCCGACGGGGAAAGGGCCGGCCCATCAGCCCGGCTTGGACTTCTACCGGCGGCTGGTGGACGGGCTGCGGGCCCGGGGGATCTCCCCCGTGGCCACCCTGTACCACTGGGATCTGCCCCAGCCGCTGGAGGACGCCGGCGGCTGGGGGGTCCGTGAGACTGCCGAGCGCTTCGCCGACTACGCGGCCCTGGCCGGCCAGGCTCTGGGCGACGGCGTGGACATGTGGATCACCCTCAACGAGCCGTGGTGCTCGTCGTGGCTCGGTTACGGGAGCGGCCGTCACGCCCCCGGCGTGACCGACGTCGGCCGGGCCGGCGCCGCCAACCACCACCTCCTGCTCGGCCACGGCATGGCCCTGCCCGCCCTGCGGGCCGAAGGTGCCGCACGGGTCGGCATCACCCTCAACCTGGCCCCGGTGCGGGCCGCCACCGACCATCCCGACGACGTGGCCGCCGCCCAGCGGGTCGACGGCAACCAGAACCGCCTGTTCACCGAGCCCCTGCTCGAGGGCCGTTACCCGACCGACATGCTCGAGCACTACGCCCGCCACCGACCCGGCTTCTCGGTGGTCGCCGACGGCGACCTGGATCTCATCTCGGCCCCGATGGATTTCCTCGGTGTCAACTACTACTTCCCCGCCTTCGTGGTGGCGAGGGGTCGCGAGGCCGAGGCTCTCCGGGCCGGTTTCTGCGTGGCGCCCCGCGAGGCCGACGCGGTGGCCGACGACCTCGGTGTGACCGCCGTGCATCGCTCCGAGCAGCCCCGGACCCTGATGGGCTGGGAGGTCGACGCGCCGGCCATGAGGGACCTGCTGACGGGACTGTCGGCGAGCTATCGGTTGCCGCCGGTGTATGTCACCGAGAACGGAGCATCGTTTTCCGACTACCAGGGGCCCGACGGGGTGGTCCACGACGGGGAGCGCTCGGCTTACCTCGACACCCACCTGCGCGCCGTGCGTTCGGCGATGACCGCCGGTGTGGACATCCGCGGCTACTTCGTGTGGAGCCTTCTGGATAACTTCGAGTGGGGCCACGGCTACTCCAAACGCTTCGGTCTGGTCTGGGTCGACTACCCGAGCGGCGGCCGCCTGCCCAAGGACAGTTTCCGCTGGTACCAGACGGTGGTGGCCACCAACGAGCTACCGGCCCCACCCGCGGCGTCCTGATCGCCGGGCGGTTCAGGCGGACCGCACCGGCGGGTCGACGCCGATGAGCTCGGCGGTGATCGAGGCGACGGGGTTGTACACGGCCATGTCGGCGTCGGCCAGCTCCGGGGCGAAGCGGGCCATCATCTCGGCCAGCTTGACCATGACCAGGGTGAAGTGGAAACCGCCGAGGACCTCGTAGAAATCCACGTGCCGGGCGGGTCTGGCCCGCACCTCCTCCCACAGGGCGATCGTCTGGTCGCGGTCGAGCATCCCCTCCGGGAGCGGCACACCGCTGCCTTCGGTGTGGTAGCGCTGGAGGAACAGCCACCAGCCCAGATCCGACTCGGAGTTGCCGAGCGAGACCATCTCCCAGTCGAAGATGCCGACGACGTCGAGGTCCCGGAACATCTGGTTGCCGGGGCGGGCGTCGCCCCACGACAGCTCGACCAGGTCGTCGTCCTCGGGCCAGTGGGACAGGAGCCAGTCCCAGGCCGGGTCGGCCACCGGGTGGGGGAGACCCCGGCAGGCCCAGCGCAGGAACAGGTCGAAGTAGTTGCGCCGCTGCTCGGCTCCGAGGCGACCGTGATGGGGTTTGTCCAGGTAGTCGAGCCCGGCGGCCCGCCAGTCCACCGCCCCCACCCGGGCCATGGCGGTGACGGCGTTGCGGTGCCAGGTGCGCCGCTGCTCGGGGGTCATGTCCATGACGAACCCCTCCACGGTGTAGGGCGGGGAGTCGCCGGGAACGTCCCCCTTCACCCGGTCCATGACGAAGAAGGGCTGGCCCAGTACATCGGTCCCCGGTTCGGCCCAGCGGGTGCGCGGCACAGGGATGTCGGTGTGGGCGCCGAGCTGGGTCATCGTGCGGTACTGCTGGCTGATGATGTCGATCTCAGGAAAAAGGGCCGTGGTCTGCGGCTGGGACCGCAGCACCAGCTCGGCCTCGACCGGTCCCGCCGGCTCCACCCAGCGGACGTCCATGAGAAAGGTCTCGTTGGAGAACCCCGTAGCGGCGGGAACGACCAGGTCGGTGATCTCGATGGCCGAAGCCTCCGGCATCTGGCGGCCCAGCCACGCTTCGAGCGCGACGCGCACCTGACCCGGATCGCGTTGGTCACTTACTGGCAAGAGGACCTCCTTGGCGGCGGCAGCGTCCCCCGGGGAAGCCGAGCCGGTGTGTGGAGGCCCATATTCGCACCGCGTCGTCGGCTCCGCAGTGATCCCGGGCGCCGCCGGGGTGCCCCGAGCTCGTGCCGCCGACCTGCCAGGATGGCCCCGTGTCCGATCCCGGGGATCTGTCCGATCTGGAGAACGACCCGCTTCCCGAGGACCAGATCGGCCTGCTGGCCGGCCTGTGCACCACCAGGGCCATCCGGCGCTACACCGCCGAGCGGGTGCCGGCCGCCGCCCTTCGGGCCATGCTGTTCGCCGCGACCCGCGCGCCCAGCGGATCCAACCGCCAACCCTTCCGTTTCGTCGTGCTGACCGACGGGCCCAAGGCCCGGGAGGCCAAGCAGCTGATGGCGTCGAGCGCCCAGGCCGTCTGGTCGGACAAGCGAGCCCGAGACGGATACGACTCGGGGAGCGGTGCCGACACCAACAGTCCCAAAGCCCGGATGGCCAGGGCCATGGAGCACTTCGTGGCCCACTTCGCCGACGCCCCGGTGCTCATACTGCCCTGCCTCGTGAGGTACCGCCCGCCCCACCCGGGTGAAGGAGCGTCGATCTACCCGGCGTGCCAGAACCTGCTGCTGGCCGCCCGAGCCCTCGGCTACGGCGGGGTCTTCACCGGCATGCACCACATGGTCGAAGACGAGCTGAAGCGGCTGCTCGGGATTCCCGACGAGGTCTTCATCGCCGGCACCATCACCGTCGGCCGCCCCGCCGGAGGTCACGGTCCGGTCAGGCGACGACCGCTGTCGGAGCTGGTGTTCGCCGAGGAGTGGGACGCTCCCGCGGTGTGGGCCGTGGACCCGCCGGGGACGGCGTTCACCTCGGCCGGGCCGCCCCGAGACACCGGGCGCTAGAAGCGCACCGCCGGCGAGGTAACCGGGTGGGGCCGGTCATCGCGGCGTCGAGGGGTGACCGCTCGCACCGGGCATCGGGGTGGCCACTGCGTTACGGTTTGGGAGTGGGGGGATCGTCGAGTATCAGGGAGGGCCTGGAATGACCGGGGTTCTGGCTGGCAAGCGCGCCGTGGTGGTGGGTGGCGGCAGTGGTATCGGCTTCGCCTCGGCCCGGCTGCTGGCCCGTGACGGTGCCGAGGTGACCATCGTCGGACGCACCGAAGCCAAGCTGGAGGCCGCCCGGGAGCGGCTGGCCGGTGAGGGTTTGACGGTGTCCACCTTCGCCGCCGACGCTCTCGACGCGCTCGGGGTACGCGACGCTGTCGAGGCGGCCTCCGACGCTGAGGGTCGTCTGCACATAGCCGTCGTGGTCCCTGGCGGAGCAACCATCAAACCGGTATTGCTGATCGACGACGACCGCTTCGACGAGGAGATCAGGCTCAACGTCCGACCGGTCTTCCTGCTGCTCAAGTACGCCGGGCGGGCCATGGTGCGCGCCGGGGAGGGCTCGTTCGTCGCCATATCGTCCACCGCCGCGGTCTTCCCGTGCCGCTACATCGCCACCTACTCGGCCGGCAAAGCGGCGGTCGACCAGCTCGTGAGGGTCGCCGCCGACGAGCTCGGCCGTCTCAACATCCGGGTCAACTCCGTGCAGCCGGGCATGACCCGCACGGCGGCCACCGAGCGGGCCTTCGCCAACGCCGAGATGATGCAGCAGTTCCTCGACGGTCAGGCCCTGGACCGCCACGGCGAGCCCGAGGACCAGGCGCAGGCCGTCCGCTACATGGCCGGGCCCGAGTCGGGATGGGTGACGGGACAGTTGTTGACGGTGGACGGCGGCCACACGTTGCGGTCGTTCATCGACTACGCCAGCCTGATGGACCTGCCCGATCAGGGCGATCCGGCCCAGTTCGTCTGACCGCCCCGGCTCTCTCCCTGCCCCGCTGGTTCTTCCAGCCCCGGGTGTCGCCTCTGTGGGCCGCGCCCGGGGGCCGGCCCAGCGGGCCGCCCGGCCGCGGCGCCGCTCCTGCGGGGGTGCTCGAGGCCCCGGTTTGGACCTTCTGGGCCGGGGGCAGAGTCGCAGGATGGAATCGACCTCGGAGGACTCCGGCCGCCACGGGGACGGGCAAGCGCGCCGCCCCGGGGTGGGGTCGGACCCCGCGGCGGATCGTTCGGTGGCCGAGCACGAGGTCGAAGATGCGTTCCTGGCGGTGGTGGATCAGGGTCGGCGACGGATGTCGCGCCGCACCGTTCCCCTCCTCGCCACCGGGGTGGTGGGTGGCATCGACGTAGGCACGGGCGTGCTCGGAATGCTCTACGTGGAGAGCCAGACCGGCGACAATCTGCTCGGTGGTCTGGCGTTCAGCTTCGGCTTCGTGGTCCTGACGCTCGCCCGCAGCGAACTGTTCACCGAGGACTTCCTGGTTCCCGTCTCGACGGTGATCGCCCGCCAGGCCCGGCTGCGCATGCTGCTGCGGCTCTGGGTCGGCACACTGGTCGCCAACCTGGCCGGAGGGTGGATATTCACCTGGTTCATCATCGAGGGGTTCCCTCAGGTGCACAGGACGGCGATCGAGTCCGGGACGTTCTACGTCCATCTCGGTCTGGGCCTGAGAGCCTTCTCGCTCGCCGTTCTCGGAGGAGCCGTGATCACCATGATGACCTGGATGCAGCACAGCTCCGACCATGTGCTGGCCCGCGTCGTGGCCGCCGTCGGGGCCGGGTTCCTGCTCGGTGGGCTGAGGCTCAACCATGCCATCGTGAACTCGCTGCTGATCTTCGCGGCCTTGCAGACCGGCCACGCATCGTTCGGCTACGCACAGTGGCTGCAGACCGCAGGTTTGGCGGCGGGGGGCAACATGGTCGGCGGGATCACCCTGGTGACGCTGCTGCGCCTGTTCCAGGTCCCCCACAAGGTGCTCGACGAGCGGGCCCACCCGGCCATGGGGGTACCCATCGGCGATCACCGACGCGAGGCTCGGGTCGAGGGCGCCTAGCCGGCAGGCCCTCCTGGAATAGTTGATTCATCATCTATGTTCGCTAGTCCAGGCGCACCGCCGAAAGGAGCTGCAGGAAAATGAGTCAGATGGCGCAGGCTGGACCGCTGGTGGATGTTCGTCGGGCCGATGCCCGCTTCAAGACCGATCTCGGCTGGTTGGACTCCAAGCACAGCTTCAGCTTCGGCCACCACTACGACGCCGAGAACACCCACCACGGGCTGCTCCTCGTCAGCAACGACGACCTGGTAAGACCCGGAACCGGGTTCGACACCCACCCCCACCGAGACATGGAGATCGTCACCTGGGTCCTGCAGGGTTCGCTGGTGCACCAGGACTCGGAGGGGAACTCAGGCGTGATCTACCCCGGCCTGGCGCAGCGCATGAGCGCCGGCACCGGGATCCGCCACAGCGAGAAGAACGACAGTTGGCGCATCGAGGGCGAGCCTCACTCCGAGCCGGTCCACTTCATCCAGATGTGGGTGGTCCCTGACGAGGCCGGCATCGCGCCCGGCTACGAACAGCTCGAGATCGACCACGAACTGCTCGCGGGAGGTCTGGTGCCGGTGGCGTCGGGGATGGCCCGCCATGCCGGCGAGGCGGCCATCCGGATCAAGAACCGTTACGCCGCCCTTTTCGCCGCCCGGCTCGATCCGGGTCGGTCGGTGAACGTCCCGGACGCGCCGTTCGTGCACCTGTTCGTGGCCCGCGGCGCAGTGGACCTCGAAGGTTCGGGCCCGCTCGCCGCCGGCGACGCCGTGCGCTTCACAGAGGTGGGGGGACAGAAGGTGACCGCCCTGGAGCCCTCCGAGATACTCGTGTGGGAGATGCACGCCGGCATCGGCTGAGCTGCCGGGCCGTGGGCGATCAGGCTGCCGGAGTGGCCCGCCGGTCGTCGAGTCCCAGAGAGGCGACCAACTCGAGGGAACGCAGCCGATCCTGGTAGGAGTGGACCCGGGTGGAGATCATCAGCTCGTCGGCTTCGGTCCGCCGGGCCAGCGCCACCAGCCCGACCCGAACCGTCTCGGGATCGCCGATGACGTGGGTGGCCAGGGTCTGCTCCACCAGGGCCCGCTCCCCCTCGCTGAAGCGGTAGGCGGCGGCCTCCTCAGGGGTCGGAAGCGGCCCGAGGCGGCCCGTACGCAGCTGAAGCACTCCCAGAGCCGACGAGCCGGCCAGCCAGCGGGCTTCCTGTTCGCTCGGCGCACACAGGACGGTCACCGCCACCATGGTGTGCGGGGCGGCGAATACGCCGGGTCGGAAGGTCGTCCGGTAGGTGTCGAGAGCGGCATCGAGGGGACCCGGGTTGAAGTGGTAGGCGAAAGCGAAAGGCAGCCCGAGCAGAGCGGCGAGTTGGGCGGAGTAGAGGGAGGAGCCGAGGAGCCACACCTCGGGCAGGTAGCCCCGGCCGGGCACGGCCGTGGGGTGGGCGGCAGGGTCGTCGGCGTCGGCCAGGTAGCGGATCAGCTCGACGACGTCCTCCGGGAAGGTGTCGGGGCCGCTGCCGGAGTTGCGCCGGAGGGCTCGGGCAGTGAGCTGGTCGGTCCCGGGGGCCCGGCCCAGGCCCAGGTCGATGCGGCCGGGATGCAGCGCTTCGAGGGTGCCGAACTGTTCGGCCACGACCAGGGGCGAATGGTTGGGCAGCATCACCCCGCCGGATCCGACCCGGATGGTCTCGGTGGCCGCCGCCAGATGGGCTATGAGCACGGCCGGCGCGGAGCTGGCCACGGCCGGCATGCCGTGGTGTTCGGCCACCCAGAGGCGGTCGTAACCGAGCCGCTCGGCCTCCACGGCCAGCCGGGTCGTGTCGGCCAGGGCGGAGGCAGCGGTCGATCCCGAGCCGACGGTGGCCAGGTCCAGTACTGATAGTGCGGGCATCGAGAAGGTTCAACACTCCCGGACCCGGGGTGCTTCCCGGGACTCCAAGCCGGCGGCGATCACTTCAGCGCTCGACCACCGGCCCACGCTCGAGGGTTTCGCCGGCGGTCGGAGCAACGGGGCCCGGGGCTGCCGGAACTGCGGCCTCGACCGGGGTGTAACGATCCACCGGCGTGGCGCGGCGGCGGGTGGACGACGAGGCCTTCAGGGCCATCCCGCCGAGCAGCACCAGGACCAGTCCGGGGGCGAGGCTGGCGCCGGCCACGTTGAGCAGGTTGCGCAGAGCGCTGACTCCGGTGACGAAGGGGTTCCCCGACTCGATGACCGGCCATGCTGTCGGGCCGACGACCAGCCAGGCGCCGGCGGCCACGAGCAGTAGAGCGGGTAGCGCGATCGAGGCCCGGGCCGTCCGGCTCCGGGAGGGGGCCACGGCCAGCAGCATCAGGCCGGCGGCGGCAGCTACTGCGCCGGGCAGCAGGTGCAGGAGGCCGTTGGGCAGGTCGGCCACCCAGACCCGGTGGGCGACGGGCCGGAAGCCGAAGTAGGGGCCGACGTAGCCGGCCAGAGCGGCCCAGGCGCCCACGACCAAGCCGAGAAATCCCGGGAGGGCAACCCCCGGTCGGCTTGGGCCCGACCCCCCGGCCCCAACCATTGGGGCCGCTTCTTGGGCTTCGACCCGACGGGCCGTTCTCCGATTGAGCACAGTCATTGGTCCTCCTTCGGTCAACGGGGTTATTCCCGCTCGGGGCGCATCGCTACCGCGGGCGGCGGGCTGTGCGGAGTGCTTGACTTGGCATGGGCTATGGACACCGCCGGTTTGGCCCACCTCATCGGGCTCACAGCTTTGGTCGAGACCGGGGACGTCGAGGCGACCGGGTCGGTCGCCGCCGTCGGTCCCTCCGAGTTGACCGTCACATGCGACGGGCCGCCCTGGGATGACACCCACGACCTAGACGTGCTGGTGAGCGTGTTCGCCCCCGACGCGCTCTACCGGATGAGCGGCCGCGCCGTCGGACACGGAGCCGACCTCAGCCTCGGCCCGGAGTGCGAGATGGAACGGATCCAGCGGCGTCACTGGCCCCGCCGGCGCCTGGATTTGGCGGTCACCGTCTGCCCCGTGGTGGACGGACAACACCTCGAGGGTGTCCCGGGCCGGACCGTCGATGTGGGGATCGGCGGCATCTGCGTGGAGACCTTGCGGGAGCTACCCGGCGGGGGAGACCCGGTGGTCATCCTCAGCCTGCCCGATGGGACTTCGGTGGTGTCGGCCGCGAGCACGGTACAGGTCGAGGACCTTGGCGACGGTTGGCGGTACCGGCTGGCCTTCCAGGACCTCGAGGCCCACGACGCCGGGCGAATCTCGGAACTGGTGGACTGAGCCGGGGAGCCGAGACCGGCCTCGGCCACTACGTCGGGACCTTTCAGGCCGGGCCCTCCGACAGGGCTTCCTCCAGGAAGGCCAGCCGGTCGGCGGCCTCGTCGATCAGCATGGCGGTCGGCTTACCGGCCCCGTGGCCTCCCGCCGAGGTGACCCTGAGCAGGATGGGCGGGTCGCAGGATTGGGCCTGCTGGAGCCGGGCCGCGAACTTGAACGAGTGGGCCGGAACCACCCGGTCGTCGTGGTCCCCGGTCATGATCAGCGTGGCCGGGTAACAGCGACCGTCCCGCACGTTGTGGAGCGGAGAGTAGGCGTGCAGCCACCCGAAGGCCACCGGGTCGTCGGGATCGCCGTAGTCGGACTTCCACGCCCATCCGATGGTGAACAGATGGAAGCGCAGCATGTCGAGCACGCCGACCTCGACCAGGGCGGCGCCGACCAGCTCGGGGTGCTGGGTGAGCGTCGCACCGACCAGGAGACCCCCGTTGGAGCCGCCCATGACGGCGATCCTCGAGGGACGGGTCCAACCGGAGGCGACCAGCCAGCGGGCGCAGGAGGCGAAGTCGTCGAACACGTTCTGCTTCTTGGACAGGCGACCGGCCTCGTGCCAGGATCGGCCGTACTCGCCACCACCGCGCAGGTTGGCGACGGCCAGCACCCCACCCCGGTCGAGCCAGCCGGCGAAGGTGACCGAGAAGGTCGGGGTGAGGGCCACGTCGAAACCGCCGTAGCCGTAGAGCAGCACCGGGCGGTCCCCGTCCGGTCGGGCATCCGCCGCGTAGGTGAGGAACATCGGGACCGGGGTCCCGTCCAGTGATTCGACGAAGACCTGCTCGGTGACGAAACGGGCCGGGTCGATGGGGGCCGTGGTGGGGGCCACCGACCGGGTGGTGCCCTCGTCCAGATCGTGGGCCCACAAGGCTCCCGACTGGGTGTAGGACATCACCAGGAGGTGCATCAGGGACGAGCCCGGGCGGCCGGTGATCTCCACGATCGTCGCCGGTCCGGGCATCTCGATGTCGCCCGCCGTGGTCCCGTCGAGCTCGAAGACCCGCAGCACCGAGGTGGCGTGGTGGAGATAGTGGGCGACGACGACGCCTCCGATCAGTCGGGCGTCGAGGAGGGTGTCGGCGGACTCGGGGACGATCTCCTCCCAGGCGCCGGGGTGGTCACCGAGCCGGGCCCGGACCACCCGGCCCCGCTCGGCTGAGCGGTCCGTGAGCACCAGGAACTCGCCGGGGCCGACCCGCTCCACCACCTGGTCCTTGGCCGAGAACCGGTCGTTCAACGCCTGCAGGGGGGACCGGTCCTCGTGGAGGTCTCTCACCAGGACGTGGGTTTCGCTGCCGGTGCCGCGGGTGACGGTTATCACCAGGTAGCGGCCGTCGTCGCTCGTCGAGGCGTGCGGCAGCCAGTCCGGTTCATCGGGAGCGCAGTACTCCACCCGATCCGCCTCCTGGTCGTCGCCGAGGGCGTGGTAGGCGATGCGTGGCACGGCCACGGTGGCGGTGAGCTCCCCGCCGGCGGCGGGCGGGTCGAAGGCGGTGTAGTAGAACCCGTTCCCCGACCAGGCGGCGTCGGAGAACTTCGACCACTCCAGCCGGTCGGCCAGATCGTCACCCGTGTCGACCGCCCGGACCCGCCAGGTCTGCCAGTCCGAGCCGCCCTCGCTGGTCGACCACGCCAGGTAGGAACCGTCGTCGGATACCGACAGGCGCGACAGCGAGACGGTGCCGTCCGGGGACAGCTCGTTGGCGTCGATGAGGACCCGGCTGATGTCGCCGGGGTCGTCGCCGACGTAGACCACCGGCTGGGCCTGGAGGCCGGAGTTGCGCAGCTGGAACCACCGGCCGCCCCGCTCGAACGGCGCGCCCTGCTTGGGGTGGTCCCACAGCTCGGCGATCCGGTCGCGGATGGCCGCCCGGCCGGAGATCGACGAGAGGTGGTCCGAGGTGAGCGACTGCTCCTCGGCCAGCCAGCGGGCGGTCGCCGGGGCGTCGAGGTCCTCGAGCGGCCGGAACGGATCGGGGACCTCCACGCCGTGCAGTTTCTCGGTGAGGGGGAGCTGCGGGGCCGTCGGGTACTTCGGGTCCATGCGGACCGTTCTAGTCGAGCGCGGACGGCCCGGGTCGGGCCCCGTGGCAGCTCGTGGTCCCGGGAAGGGGAGCGCCGCGGCGGGGGTCCGGGCGTCTAGTGTGGCCTCCCGGTATGGGTGCAGAGGGCACGCTCGGGGGCCCCGGCCCGGAGGTCGCGGTGGACGCCCACATCACCGGGACGGTGGTGGCGGTCCTGGTGGGGGAGGGCGACGCCGTGGCCGCCGGGACCCCGGTCGTGGTGATCGAATCCATGAAAATGGAGCACGAGGTGGCGGCTCCGGTCGGCGGTGTGGTCCTCTCGTTGTCGGTCGCGCCCGGTGCCACGGTCTCGGCGGGGGAGGGCCTGCTGGTGCTGCGGGAGGCGCAGGTGGAGGCGGCCGAACTCCGCCCCCTCGCCGGGCCGGGCGGGGCGGGCGGGCCGGGCGGGCCGGCCATCCGGGGCGATCTGAGCGAGGTCCTCGAACGCCACCGCCGCACCCTCGACGAGGGCCGCCCGGAGGCCGTCGCCCGCCGCCACGACCGGGGTCGGCGCACCGCCCGGGAGAATCTGGGCGACCTGTGCGACCCCGGCACCTTCAGCGAGTACGGGGCCCTCGCCCTGGCCGCCCAGCGTGACCGGCGCGACGTCGAGGACCTCATCGCCAACACCCCCGCCGACGGTCTGATCGGGGGCGTGGCCCGGGTGCAGGGCGTCGAGTGCGTCGTCATGTCCTACGACTACACCGTCCTCGCCGGCACCCAGGGCTTCTACGGCCACCACAAGCTCGACCGTCTCTTCGAGGTGGCTGCCCGCCAGCGGCTGCCGCTGATCATCTTCGCCGAGGGGGGAGGGGGTCGACCCGGGGACACCTCGTCTCCTTCGGTGTCGGGCCTCGATGTCATGGGTTTCGCCCTGTTCGGCCGGTTGAGCGGCCTGGTGCCGCTCATCGGCGTGGTATCCGGTCGATGCTTCGCCGGTAACGCCGCCCTCCTCGGCTGCTGCGACGTGATCATCGCCACGCGGGACTCGAGCATCGGCATGGCCGGGCCGGCCATGATCGAAGGCGGCGGGCTCGGTCGCTTCCACCCCGACGAGGTGGGGCCGGCGGCGGTGCAGAACGCCAACGGCGTGATCGACGTGCTGGTCGGCGACGAGGCCGAGGCGGTGGCGACGGCCAAGCGCTACCTGTCGTACTTCCAGGGGCGCGGCGGGCCGTGGACCTGCCCCGATCAGGACCTCCTGCGCCACGCCATACCCGAGGACCGCATGCGGGTCTACGACGTGCGCCGGGTCGTCGCCGGTCTGGCCGACACCGACTCGGTGCTGGAGCTGCGCGCCGGCTGGGCCCCGGGCATCATCACCTCGCTGGCCCGCCTGGCCGGGCTGCCGGTGGGGATCATCGCCAACAATCCGGCCCACCTCGGGGGGGCCATCGACGCCGACGGCGCCGACAAGGCGGCCCGGTTCATGCAGTTGTGCGACGGCTTCGACCTCCCCATCGTGTTCCTGTGCGACACCCCCGGCTTCATGGTCGGTCCCGACGCCGAGCGGACCGCCCAGGTACGCCACTTCGCCCGGATGTTCGTGGTCGGCGGGAGCATCACCGTCCCCTACGCCACGGTGGTCCTGCGCAAGGGTTACGGGCTCGGTGCCCAGGCCATGGCCGGCGGCAGCTTCCGGGCGCCGCTGCTCACCGTCGCCTGGCCGACCGGTGAGATCGGCGGGATGGGCCTCGAAGGCGCGGTGCGGTTGGGTTTCCGCCGCCAACTCGAGGCCGAACCCGACGAGACCCGCCGCGGGGAGCTCGAAGCCCAGCTGATCGCCGCCGCCTACCGCAACGGCAAGGCCCTCAACGCGGCCAGCCACTTCGAGCTCGACGACGTGATCGACCCGGCCACGACCAGGTTCAGGCTGCTCAGCGCCCTCGACGCGACGCCGCCCCCGCCCCCCCGGGCCGGCAAGAAGCGACCCTGCATCGACACCTGGTGAGAACCGGGCCGGGGGGCGGTACCCTCCAGACATGGCCCCAGAGATCCAGAAATCCGAGCAGGAGTGGCGAGCGGAGCTGAGCCCTGAGCAGTACGAGGTGCTGAGGCAGGCCGGCACCGAGCGCCCCTGGTCAGGCAAGTACGTCCACAACCACGACGACGGGACCTACACCTGCGCCGGGTGCGGGGCCGTGCTGTTCGACTCCTCGACCAAGTTCGAGTCCGGCAGCGGTTGGCCCAGCTTCTACGAGCCCATGGTCTCCGACGCCGTCGAGCTGGTCGAGGACCGCACCCACGGCATGGTCCGGACCGAGGTCCGCTGCCGGCGCTGCGGCGGCCATCTCGGCCACGTCTTCGACGACGGCCCCCAGCCGACCGGTCAGCGCTTCTGCATGAACTCGCTGGCCCTCGAGTTCAAGCCTTCGACCGAGGGCTGAGCCCGGCCCGCCCGAGCCGGGCTCAGCCCGCTTCGGTCGGGATCAGTCGGCTTCGGCCAGGCGCCGGGTCGCCGCGTTGCGCTCGGCCCAGAGTTGGCTGCGCCGCTTCCAGAAGGGGGTCTTCCAGACCTTGAAGCCGTCCCGCCGGCCCGGTTTGGCGGCCTTGCGGGGCGGCCGGGACGTCTTGCGTCCCAGATCGTGAGCGGCTTGCGGGCACAGCAGGTCGGCGTCTTCGAGGGCCTCGTCGTCACCGGCTACCTGGTGGAGCCGGGTTCGGGCCGCGTGGCGCACCGCCCGGGCGGTCCGCCGCCGGTGGTCGGGGGCGTCCTCGATGATGTCGTCCGGCGGCCGGGACGGGCCGGCGTCGGGTTCATCGACGGGCTGACGGATGGCTGGCTCGCTCGTACGCATCGCGACCACGAGACCTCCTGTGTTCCGCCGGTGCGGAGTGGCACCGGGCCTTTTCGCTCATGGTGCCACGGGTCACGTCCGGTTGTAAGGGGTCGATGGTCCCTTTTCAACAAACTTTTACAAATCGGAAACGGTGGCCTAGACGGGGTCGGGAGTCGAGGCCGGGTGGTGGGTCGAGCCGCCCGCCGCTTCGGCGGGGATGAAGATGGCGTTGCGGTAATAGGCCAGTTCGGTGACGCTCTCGAGGATGTCGCCCATGGCCCGGTGGGCGCCGGTCTTCCTGGGCTGGGCGGCGAGAGCCTGCGGATACCAGCGCCGGGCCAGTTCCTTGACGGTCGAGACGTCGATGGAGCGGTAGTGGAGGTACTGGTCGATCTCGGGCAGCCACCGGGCCAGGAAGCGCCGATCGGTACCTATCGAGTTGCCGCACAGAGGCACCGTCTTCGGTGCCGGGATGTGGGCTTTCAGGAAGTCGAGGGTGGCCTCACCCGCTTGGGCCAGATCGACCTGCGACGAACGGATGGCGTCCAGAAGGCCGCTGCGGGTGTGCATGTTGACCACGACCTCGTCCATGGCCGCCAGGTCGTCCTCGCCGGCTCGGACCACGATGTCGGGCCCTTCGGCCACCACCCGTAGGTCGTCGTCGGTGATGAGCGTGGCGATCTCCACGATCACATGGCGGTCGGGATCGAGCCCCGTCATCTCGAGGTCCATCCAGGCGAGCATCCGCCCGACGCTACTCGCGCGCCGGCCCCGAGACCTCCGCCGTCGGGGCGGCGTTCCGCCCAGGTCCGGTGCCCCGGCGGGCCCCCGCCCGCTTCGATGTTCGCAGTCGCTACCTTGATCGCTGGTGTTGGAGATCCCCATCGTTCGCCTCGATACCGAACTGCCCGTTCCGGCCCCGGCGCGACCCGGTGACGCCGGGGTGGACCTGCGTGCCCGTACCGACGCCGTCCTCGCCTCCGGCGGGGGAAGGGCCCTTGTACCCACCGGCATCCGGGTCGCCATTCCCGACGGCTACGCCGGCTTCGTGCAGCCGCGCAGCGGTCTGGCCCTGCGTCACGGGGTGACCCTGGTGAACTCGCCAGGGCTGATCGACGCGGGCTACCGGGACGAGATCGGGGTCATCCTGGTCAACACCGATCCCGACGAGGAGTTCCAGGTGCGGCGAGGGGACCGGATCGCCCAACTGGTGATCCAGCGGGTGGAGACGGTGTCGTTCGTCGAGGTGGCCGACCTCGACGACTCGGTGCGCGGCCGCGGCGGCTTCGGCCACACGGGGCGGTGAGACGTGCCTGAACTTCCCGAGGTGCAGGCCCTGGCCGGGTTCCTCGACGACCACTGCCGGGGCCAGGAGATCACCCGCGTGGAGGTCGCCGCCCTCTCGGCCCTGAAGACCTTCGACCCACCCGTTGACGCTCTGGTCGGCGCCCCCGTGGCCGGAGTGACACGGGTCGGCAAGTACCTGTCGTTGCGGGTCGGGGCGCAGTTCATGGTGGTGCACCTGGCCCGGGGTGGTTGGGTCCACTGGCGCGACCGGGTCCCGCCCGGCCGGGCCCGCCCCGGACGCGGCCCGCTGGCGCTTCGAGTCGGACTCTCGGGGGGTGCCGGCTTCGACGTCACCGAGCAGGGCACGGAGAAGCGTCTGGCCATCTGGGTGGTGCGAGACCCCGCCGAAGTCGAGGGCGTGGCCCGCCTGGGTCCCGATCCTCTGGCGCCGGATTTCGACCTCGAGACCCTCGACCGGCAGTTGCGCGGCGCCACCGGACACCTGAAGAAGGTCCTGACCGATCAGTCGGCGTTGGCCGGTGTCGGCAACGCCTACTCCGACGAGGCTCTTCACGCCGCCCGGCTGTCGCCGTTCAAACCGGCCGCCAAGCTGACCGCCGAGGAGACCGAACGGCTCTACGCGGCGCTCGTCGGGGTGCTCGGCGAAGCCGTCGTGCGCTCCGAAGGGCTGGCCGCCTCGGGTCTCAAGTCGGAGAAGAAATCCGGCCTGGCAGTCCACGGCCGGGCGGGACAGCCCTGCCCGGTGTGCGGCGACACCATCCGCGAGGTCTCCTACGCCACCAAGTCCTTCCAGTACTGCCCCACCTGCCAGACCGGAGGCAAGCCGCTGGCCGACCGGCGCCTGTCGCGGCTGTTGAAGTGAGGGGGGTGACATGATCAGCGGACGTCGGCGCGGTGACGGCGACGCCGACGGCGACGGCGACGGAGGCGAACGCTGCGTGCACCGGGGGGTCCACTGGTACCGGGACGCCCGGGGCAACGTCAGCTTCTACGACGCCAGCGGCTCGGAATGGGTGCGATGGGCCCGGGGCGTGGACGCTCCACCCCTGCCCCCACGCTGGCAGCTGCTCGGCGTCCCGACCCGGGTGACCCGCCCCGGCTGGCGCAGCCCCTGGCGCGTCCTTCCGCTCCTGCTGCTCGTGGCGGTGATCATCATCGCCGTCTTTCAGTCGGTGCCCTCATCGTCGGGCAACACGGCCGCCGAAGCCAAAGCGGCGACGGCACTGCTCGGCCAGTGCCTGGCCAGGAACGGCTCCAAGGGTTTCAGCAGCAAACCTGTGGCCTGCACCTCGGCCAAAGCGGCGGTGAAGGTGGTCCAGGTGGTCCCCACCACCCCGGGCAGCCCGACCTGCCCCGCCAGCACGGTGGCGGTGGAGCTGGCCTACCCCGGGGTGCGCTACCTCCACCAGGAGTGCGTGGTGGCGGTGACCCCCGGAGGTTGACCGGGCCGACAGTCTGGTACCATGACGCTCCGCTTGCGGACGTGGCTCAGCTGGTAGAGCACAACCTTGCCAAGGTTGGGGTCGCGGGTTCGAATCCCGTCGTCCGCTCCAAGGCTCGTTTCCTTTCGAGCCCCGATTTTCCCGAAGTGGCGGGTCATCTGGTCCAGGTGGTGCTCGAGCAGGCTGTTACCTGTCTCGACGCTCACTCTCTTGCTGTAGGCGTGATGCCAGGCGGACGGGAGCGCGGTCTGCGGAGCGCCTGTACTCGTTGAAGCCGTCAAGGTAGGGAGTTGCCGCGGAGCCCCAAGGCGAAAGCGGACCGACTCCTCACCACCGCCCCTAACATCAGCGCACTCGTTACGGGGTCGGCCTCATCACCTGTTGGGCGACAGGATGGCCGTGCGGCCAAGAACTTGCCTAGGAGTAGAGAACCCTCTTCTTCGAGAAGCCTGAGATGTGCTCCTCGAGCTCGCCCCTACCACCGCCCACGCCGCTGAAGGTGAGGGAACCAGGGTCTGTCAACCCGCCCTTCTCGATCGTCACCGTGCCGTGGTAGAAGGTCGCTCCCTCCTCCTCGAACAGCTCGTAGTAACCCTGCGGATGGTTCGGGCCGATCAGGACATACTTCTGCGCCGACCAGTACTCGGTAGAGGCGCCGTCGGCGAGGTCCTTGAGTGTCTGTCGATTGATCTCGGCCACCGCATCGAAGTCCCACTCCGACAGTTTCATGTCGCTATCCCCTGTCTCGAATCGCTGCCTAGCGCGGAGTGTACTGCGTCCGACAACCTTCGAACAGTGACCCTCTTGGGCGGACCAAAGTGCACGTCAGTGAGCGGCGGGGGCGGCGGCTGACGACGGGACCGGGGGATTGTTCAGCGTGGTCGGGACCTGGGATGTCGTAGTCGAGGTCGGGGGCGCCGACTGGGTCACCAGGTCCGGCGACGACAGGGCGTAGTCGAGCATGGAGGCGTAGATCTGCAGGATCTGCTGGCCGTAGGTCGGGTCGGTGGCCCACACGCCGGTCAGGGACTCCACGGTGGCGCAGCAGCCGGCTCGACCCTGGGCCGACGGGGTGAGGACGGGCAGGACGGGTGGAGGGGCCTGGGCCGGCCCCGGGCCGGCGTCGGCGAATATGCGGAGCAACTGCACGTGGCCGAGGACCCCCAACTGCGGCGAGGGAAAGGCCCAGCCGGCGGGGCAGGTGTCGCAGTGGCCGATCCCGGCGTAGTTGTTCAGGTCCACCGCGTCAGGTGAGGCGAAGCCGCCCGTCTCGAGGATGGCCTGGGCGAAGGCCAGGTCCCCCCGTACGCCTTCGGCGAGGCCCGCTTGGAGGTACCAGTTGGCCAGGTCCGATATCGGGGCGGCGGTCAGGTCCACGTAGCCCTGCGAGTTGTACCACTCGACGAGTTGGCGGGCGTCGATGGCGGCCCCCCCGAGCAGGCTCACCTGCCCGGGCGGGGTGTCGGCCGGCCCGTTGAGAGAGGCGAGGGCGGCGGTCAGGGCGGCCTCGACCGAACCGAGCTGCTGGACGGCCCCGGTCTGTCCCTTCTGGTCGCTGACGAGGGTGGCCTGGTCCTGGGCCAGTTGGCGGGCCCCTTCGGCGACGGCCAGCACCGCCTGGGACAGGTCGCGCTGGTCCTGCCCCACCAGCGTGACGGCCCGGCCCACCTGGTCGCGGTCATGCGACACCGCCCCCACGTCGCGCCGGAGGTTGTGATCGACCAGGCCGGCCACCACCTCGGCTTCGGAGGTGTCGATGACCTGCTGCTGGGCCAGGATCAGGCTCTGGCCGCCGCTCGGGGGAGGATCGGTGAAGTCCCCGGTGTACATGCCGACGGCAATGACCCGCAGCTGGGCCCGGTCCAGGCCGAGGGCGGCCTCAGCTGCGCTCAGGGTCCGGCGGTCGCCGAACAGCGCGGCCTGGTCGGCGGCGAGACGGCCGGCGGTGGCGGTCTGCTGCGCCTGGTCGGCGACCAACTTCTTCTGGTCGGTGGCGAGGGCCGCTTGGTCGCTGGTGATGGCGGCGGCGAAGTGGTCCACCGCGGCCCGGGCCGCGTCGAGGGCGGCGCGGTGCTCAGCGGTCACGACCAGCTCCTGCTGGGAAGTGATGGTGGTGGTGGGAGGCGTGGCCGGGGCCGCCGGTTGGCTGGTCGGCGGCGCGACCGGGCCGCCGGTGCCGGGCGCCGTCGAGGAGGAGCCGGCCGAGCCGGCCGGGGTGGCCGACGTGGTCGTCGTCGGGGCGCTCGTCAGCGTGCCCGTCAGTGTGCCCGTCAGTGCCTGGGCCGGCCGCTCACCCCCGCCGATGACGACCCCGCCGATGACGACCCCGCCGACGACGACCCCGCCGAGGAGGCCCCCACCGAGCACCAGCGCCAGAGTCCCCAGCCGACCCAGGAGGCGGACCGCTCGCCCACGGCCGACCGGCTCCCGAGCCGGTTCAGGCCACGAAATCGAAGTCGATGTGGGCCGAGCGCAACCCGTAGACGAAAGCATTGGGCATCTCCACCGGCTCGGTCCCCGGGACCATCCGGAACGACGACACCCGCCGGACCAGCTCCTCGAAGAAGATGCGGATCTCGGTGCGGGCCAGGGAAGCGCCGAGGCAGAAATGGGTGCCGAAGCCGAACGCGATGTGGTTGTTAGGGGTGCGGGCCAGGTCGAACTCCTCGGGGCGCTCGAACACCGACGGATCCCGGTTGGCCGACCCGTACATCATGACGACCTGCTGGCCGGCTTTCACCACCCCGTCGGCGACGGGGGTGTCGACTGTGGCCACCCGGCACATGTTGTGGACGGGGGTGACGTAGCGGATCATCTCCTCCACCGCCACGACCATGTCCCCGCCCGCCTTGAGGTGCTGCCACTGCTCGGGGTGGGCGATGAGGTTGACCAGCGTCCGGGCGATCACCGTGCGGGTCGTCTCGGCGCCTCCGTCGAGCACCAGCAGGCAGTCGGCGGCAACGGTGTCGGGCGGGATGGGTTGGCCGTCGATGACCGACTGGGTCCAAACGGTCATCACGTCGTCGGCCGGGCAGCGGGCCTTCTCCTGGTAGAGCTCGACCGCCGACATGAAGAACTCCGTGGCGGCCAGGACTCCGGCCTCGTCCATGTAGCGGGGTCCCCCGCCGAGGGCAATGGTCTGCTCCGACCAGCGCTGGAGGTCGGGCCACCGGTCCTCCTCGAAGCCGAGGAGCCGGCCGATCATCATGGCCGGCAGCGGAGCCGCCAGATCCCCGACGACCTCGGCCGAACCTCCCTTGGCGGCGACGGCGTCGAGCAGCGACGTGACCTTCTCCCGGATCACCCCTTCCCAGGCCGCCACGGCGCGGGGGGTGAACCGGCGCGAGACCAGGTTGCGGCGGACATGGTGGACGGGGTCGTCGAGGCCGATGATGGCCGGGTCGGCGGGGATGTTGGGCCGGTAGCCGCCCTTGGCCTGGTCGGAGCTGATGAAGACGTCCTTGCGCTTTTCGATGTCGACCACGTCGGCGTGGCGGGACACGCCCCACAGCTCGTTGACTTCGTCCCAGTAGAGGGGGGCCTCCTCGCGCATCCAGGCGTAGTCGGCGTAGGGACCGTTGGCGTACCAATCGCCGTCGAGGAGGTCGATGCTGCGGGCGGGGGGCTCGGTCACGGGAAAGAAGCTATAGCCTCCGAATTGGTGCCGACGTGATGGGCCGATAGGCTGCTTCGTCGACACGACGCATAGGAGGAAGCGTGGGCCAACAGATCCCGCTGGTCGATTACCTGGTGCTCGGTGACGAGCCCCACCTGGTGGCCCAGCAGTGCGAGTCCTGCGGTGCGCGGTTCTTCGACCACCGCAACGCCTGCGCGGCGTGCAGCAACACCACCTTCAAGGCCGTCGACCTGCCCACCGAGGGCGTCCTGCGGGCCTTCACCATCGTCGCCTACGCCGCCCCGGGGATTCCCGTGCCGTTCGTGGCAGGGGTGGTCGACTGCGACGGCACCAGCGTGCGGGGCAACGTGATCAACACGCCGGCGGACCCCGAGCACGTGCAGACGGGCATGAAGGTCCGCCTGGCCACCTACGTGGTCGGTACCGACGACGAGGGTACCGAGGCCGTCGGCTTCGGCTTCGAACCCGCTTAGAAGAGAGAGGGAGCGACTCCAATGGCAACCGATGACGTCTGGATCCTCGGCATCCACATGACCAAGTTCGGCAAGCATCCCGATAAGGACGCCATCGACCTGGCCTCCGACGCCGCCCTGAACGCCCTGAAGGACGCCCAGGTGACCATGAAGGACGTCGGGATCCTGGCCTACGGCAACCTGGTCGGCCAGACGCAGGGGCAGATGCTCCAGAAGCAGATCGGCCAGACCGGCATCCCGGTGTTCAACGTGAGCAACGCGTGTGCCACCGGCGCCACCGCCATCCGGACCGCGGTCATGGCCATCAAGGCCGGTGAGACCGACATGGGTCTGGCGGTCGGCGTGGAGAAGCTGGCCGGGGCCGGCCTGCTCGCCGGGGGTTCGGCCAAGAAGGACGGCAACAAGTACGAGCCCCACGGCCGGTACGGCGCGGTGGCCCCGGTGGACGGGCGCATCGGGACCGACACCATGCCCGGCGTGTTCGCCCAGATCGGCATGGAATACGGCCACCGCTACGGAGGCGCCAGCTTCGAGCTGTTCGCCCGAATCAGCGAGAAGAACCACTCCCACTCGACGCTGAACCCGCTGGCCGCCTACACCAAGAAGATGTCCCTCGACGAGATCATGAACGACGTCATGATCGCCTATCCCAACACCCGGCCGATGTGCTCGGCGAACTGCGACGGGGCGGCCGCCGCGGTGCTGGTCTCGGGAGCCAAGCTGAAGACCCTGGACCCCGACCAGCAGCGACGGGCCGTGAAGATCTCGGCGTCGGTGCTGACCAGCGACCCCTGGGAGGAGGCCTGCCAGGTGCTCCCCAACGTCAACACCCTGACCCGCAACGCCGCCGAGCAGGCCTACGCCGCGGCAGGGGTCAGCCCCGAGGACCTCGATCTGATCGAGCTGCACGACTGTTTCGCCACGGCCGAGCTGGTTCACTACGACAACTTGATGCTCTGCCAGCCCGGTGAGGCGGTGCCGTTCTTCGAGTCGGGCGCCACCTGGAGGGACGGGAAGAGCCCGGTGAACGTGTCCGGCGGTCTGGAGTCCAAGGGTCACCCCATCGCCGCCACCGGGATCGCCAACGTGTGGGAGATCTGCCATCACCTGCGGGGTGAGGCCGGCGACCGCCAAATCCCCAACGCCAAGGTCGGCCTGGCCCACGTGATCGGGCTCGGCAACGCCTGCGGCGTGCACATCCTCGAGCGCCACGCCGCCTGAGCTTCATCCTCGAAGGGGCCCCTCGGGGTCTCTAGACTCGCTCCCATGACGACCGAACCGGAAGATTTCAGCCCCGGCCCGGACGACACCGCCGCCTTCCAGCGGTTCTACGGAGGCGGTACCGTCGGCGATGGCGGCCGAGACCGAGGGTTGCTCTACCGGCTCCTAGTGGGCTGGTGGCGGGACCGGGCCTAGGAGCGCCCGACTCGTCCCCTCAGGGTGAGCCCGGCGGTCTGGCCACCCTTCTCGGCGATTTCGCCGAGACGGTCCTGCCGCGGGCCCGGCGCTACACCGACGAGGAGGTGGCCACCGAGTCGGGCACCGACCTCGAGCTGACCCGCCGACTGAGGCGGGCCATGGGCCTGCCGGATGTGGCCGCAGGGGAGCGGGGCTACCTCCAGGCCGACGTGGACGCCCTCCGGCGGGTGCGCCGTCTGGTCGAGATGGGTGACCTCGCCGACGAGGACCTGCTGCACATGGCCCGTACCCTGGGTCTGGCGGCCGCCCGGATGGCCGACGCGGTGGTGGGCTTCTGGACCGACCGCATCACCGCCGACGCCCGCCTGGACCTGCTCGAGGGGGAACGGGTGGATGAGCTCGAGCAGCTGATCGGGTACCTCTTCCGCCGTCACCTGCTGGACGCGGTGTCGCGCTTCCAGGCCGCCCTGGCCGGGGCGTCCGAGGGGCCGCCCGTGGCCGTCGCCTTCGCCGACCTGGTGGGCTTCACCTCGCTGTCGGAGCAGCTGTCGGACCTCCAGACCGCCGACCTGGTGGAGCGCTTCGAGGTCCTGGCCACCGACCTGGTCGTCGGGGGCGGGGGGAGGGTCGTCAAGATGATCGGCGACGAGGTCATGTTCAGCGCCGCCCCCGACCGAATCGCCGACATCGCCCTCGCCTTGGCCGAGACCTTCGCTTCGCCTGACCTTCCCTCGGTGCGCGTCGGCGCTGCGAGCGGTTCGGTGCTGAGCCTGGGGGGAGACCTCTTCGGGCCGGTGGTCAACCTGGCTCAGCGGGCCACCGTGGCGGCGCGTCCCGGTACCGTCCTCGTGTCGCCGGCCCTGGCCGAGATGCTGGCCGACGACCCCCGCTACCGCGTGGCGGCTATCCGGCCCCACCGCTTGAAGGGGATCGGAGTGGTGCGACTGGCCGTCCTACGCCGGGCCTGAGCGCCCAAACTCGCCCGGCTCACCACATGTGCTGGGTGTACTGGCAGCTGTCGCGGAAGTCGGTTCCGGGATCCTCGAGGCGGTCGTAGCTCGACTGCAGCGCCACCCGCCCCGGTCCCCACAGACGCAACCACATGTAGCGGTTGCCCCACGACCGCCAGAACTTCATCCCGGCGTGGGGGAACTCGACGTGGAGCTGCCAGGCCACGCCGGGATCCTTGTAGAGCAACGCCGGCGGTTTGACCAGAATGCTCTCGCCGTCGGCGAGGTCCCTCAGGAACACGTTGCCGCCGGCCTGGGCCAGGACCAGGCCGGGCCGGTCGCGGGCGACGAAGCGGTCCACGAACTGCCCGAGAGGGTAGTGGTACTCGGTCTCGTTGCGATCGTCGCGGTCGCTGTCGAGCACCGCGTCCATGCCCAGTTTGAGCAGGCCGGACCCTCCGAACTGGCTGCCCGCGCCCGGGCTGCCGCGGGTCACGAACCAGATGCCGCTGTCGTACCACTCGAATCCGAGGCCGCTGGTCGCCGCGATCATGTGGTGTTCGCGCACGTCCACGGCCGACCCGGCCTGGACCGGTATGGCCACCAGCTCGCCCGGTCGGTCGGCCGAGAAGGAGATGGTGCCCGGCCCCTTGGCCTCGAGCATGACGACCGGCAGGCCGGCGCGCATGCGGTTCCAGGCCCCGTCGAGGCGGAGATTGTCCACCTGCACCGAGGGTTCCTGCCAGAGCAGCGAGTGCTGGGGGAACATCACTCCCTCGCCGGCGGCCAGGCGGACGTCGGCCGCGGGCGCCAGCTTGCCGAGGATCTGCATCGTCGAGCCACCCATCTGGATCCGGGTCATGTCGGGGATGGCCGGCTGCTCGACCCAGCCCGACGTGGTCCGGCGGGCGATATCGACGGGCGCCCCGCAACTGGGGCAGGTGGTCTCGGCGCCGCTCGACGTGCTGCGGCAGTACGGGCAGGTGTAGCTGGTGACGGTGGCGTCGGACATCAGGCCGCTCCGAAGTGCTGGTACATCGACTGGACGCCCACTCTCCCCGGGCCGGTCAGCTTCATGAGGCTGAGCCCGGGTCCGGTGAAGATGGCGCTGGCCTGTTGCATCACGTCCCCGGAGAGGATGCCGCTCAGACCCTCCTTCTTCAGGGCTTTGGCCGCCCGCAGCCCGGCCAGGCCCCGGCTGGCCAGCCCCTTGGCGGCCTGGGCCGCGCCGGAAGAACCCTCCGGGGCCAGCCTGTAGGTCGACAGGGCGTAGCTGACCGAAGCCTCCTTGTAGAGGAACCCGCCGGGTTCGATCTCGATGGTCTCCCCGGGGGCGAGGGTGCGGTCCATGACGTTGCCGAACCCGTGGAGCAGCAGCAGGCCCGGTCCGGCCTCGGCCCGGAATCTCTCCAGGTACATGCCGCTTCCGACCGCCAGCGTGGCTTTGAGCCCGGCCATCTTCTCGAAGCTGTAGGTGAGGCTGGAGGTGGCCAGCAGCATGGCGTGCTCCCGCACGTCCACCTCCTGGCCCGAGTCGACGGGCAGGACGACCAGCTCGCCCGGCGCGTCGCGCGAGCAGGAGACCCGTCCCGGCCCGCGGGCCACGCTCAGCACGAACGGTAGATCCCCGAGCATCCTCCGGGCGCCCCCGGGTGCGTCCATCACCGACATGGAGGTCTGATCGTCCTTCCAGAGCATGGCGTGATGCTCGAAGAAGATGGAGTCGTCCGGCCCGAGCTCCACGTCGGCGACGGGGACGATGGTCCCGTCGATCTGTATGCGGGTGCCCCCGAGCGAGAACTCGGTCAGGTCCCGTAGCCGCGGTGCCGCCCGCCAGCCCGAATCGGCGACCACGTCGCGCCCGTCGAGCGGCGCTCCGCAGCGGTCACAGGTCCTGGCCGAGCTCGGTGACTGGGCCCGGCACCAACGGCAGGCGATCCGTTCGTCGGTGACACTCATCGTCGTGGAGGGTAGCGCGCCGCTCGGGCGGGACCGTGAAATGTGTCCGGTGGGTCAACCGCCCGGGGGCGGCGGGGCGGTCAGGCCCCGCTGACGGCCACCGCCTCGGTGGGCTCGGCGGCGGCCGGTCGACCCGCGCCCCGCCGGACCATGGTGGGTGCGGCGGCTGCATCGTCGATCCACAGGGCCGCGACGGCGGCTATCAGGGAGACGCCGGCAGCGGCGAGGAACGTGGCGTGGTAAGCGGCCAGGCGGGGCACCAGGTGTCCGTGGGACAGGGTGACCGGGCCGATCTCGGCGACCACCGTCGACAGCAGGGCGACGCCGACAGCCCCTCCCAGCTGGCGCAGCGCGTTGAACACGGTCGAGGCCCGGGCCGTGTCGGCTCCGGAGATGGTGGCGAAGCCGGCAGCCTGAGCCGAGGTGAACACGTGGGCCATGCCGTAGCCCACGAAGAACATGAGCAGCCGCATCCACCACAGCTCCCCGGTGGTGTTGATGAGGCTCATCAGGGCCAGCGCCGCGGAAAGGATGAGCAGCCCGATGAACATGGTCCGGCGGGGCCCGAGGTTGGGATACATGGACCGGGTGACGATCTGGGAGCCGAGCATGACCCCCACCGCCTCGGGGAAGGTGCTGAGCCCCGATGACAGGGCGCTCTGCCCGAGACCGTCCTGGAAGAACAGGGCGACGATGAACAGAACCCCGAGGAAGGAGACTGCGCCGAGGCCCATTACGATGTTGGCCGTCCGAAACAGGCTGTCGCCGAACAGCCTCAGGTCGATGAGCGGGTCGGCGGACCGCAACTCCACCCAGACCATGAGGATCAGCAGCAGGGCTCCGGCGGCGACGGTGGCCACGATCTGCGGCTGACCCCACCCCTTGAACGGACCTTCGGACACCCCGTACATCAACAGGCCGAGTCCCGCACCCGACAGCACGAAACCGGCCACGTCGAGCCGGCCGGCACTCTCGGTGTCGTGGGAATCGAGGAAGATCAGCCCGAACACCAGGGCCATGACGCCGATCGGGAGGTTGACGTAGAACACCCACCGCCAGGAGACCTCGGTGACGAACAGGCCGCCCAGGACGGGTCCGAGGGCCGGAGCTAGAGCGGTGGGCACGATCAGGATGCTCGAAGCCCGCACCCGTTCCTCGGGGGGGAAGGTCCGAAACAGCAAGGCCATGCCCACAGGGACCATCAGGCCGCCGCCGACGCCCTGAAGCACCCGGAAGGCCACCAGCTCGCCGAGGTTCTGGGCCACCCCGCACAGGGCCGAGGCGACGGTGAAGATGACCACCGACGACAGCATCACCCGCCGGGCTCCGAAGCGGTCGCCGAGCCAACCCGACACCGGGATGAACACGGCCAGGCTCACCAGGAACCCGATGGCGACGGTGTCGACCGAGTCGGCGGCCACCTTGAACTGCTTGCCGATGGTCGGCAGGGCCACGTTGACGATCGTCGTGTCCATGATGTTCATGAACATGGCGGCCACGAACACCACGCTCACGGCAATCTTCTGATCCATCTGGCGTCGCGTCAAAACCGGCTCCCGGGGGGTGAGCGGAGAACTTAGGCTAGCGAAACAAGCGCCCGGAGCGCGGCGTTTATTCCCCTGTCGTCAGGGGGCGACGCTCATGAAGTCTTTGAACCCGGTGGGGTCGTGGCGGCCGACGGTGGCGTGCTCGAAGAGGCCCCATCCCTCGGCTCCGTCGCAGGTGGCCCGGCCGATGTGATCGATGACTCCGAAGGGGACCCGTCCGGCCACGGCCGGGTCGGTCAGGTCGTAGGTGGCCGACTGGACCCAGTCGCGGCCGCGCCAGACGCCGTGCGACCAGTCCGGGTCGGCGCCGTAACCGCCGCCGATGTGCAGGGCCACGCCGTTGCGGGCCTCCACCTCGACCACGACCGGCTGGCGGTCGGCGGTGCGCATGTGGATGACGGCCCGCTCGGGGATGCGGGTACCCGACCGGTAGGTGATGTCCACCTCGGGCCAGCCGAGCTGCTCGTGGCGTCCGTCGGCCCACACCCGGCTGGCCGCGTTGAGGGTGCGGGTGCCGTCGGGCTCCTCCTGGACGATGACGATCAGGGCGTAGTCGTCGAACCGCAGCGGCACGTACAGCCACCAGAATCCCTCGCGCGGCTCGTCACCGCTGCGGCCGGCGGGCTCGGTCTCGCCCACCGGTCGGATACCCCAGGACCGGTCCCGGGAGCCCAGCCACCGGTCGGGGTCGACGGCGATGTCCTCACCGTCGAGGTGGATGACCCCTTCCCAACTGCCGAGCTGGGCGAAGCGGCAGCCGTCGAGGACCACCCGGCCGCCGGCCCGGTTGATGTGGCGCGGTTCGTCGATGCAGTCGAAGGACCCCTCCCAGGTGAGGTCGAAGCCCAGGCCCCGGTCGGCGGTGTCGCAGACCAGCCGGATGCGCCGCAGCGGTTCGAGCACCTCCACCCGGTAGGGCCCGACCCGGGCGTCCAAGGAGCGGTCGCCGAGAGCGTCGGACATCCTCACCGACCAGTGCCGGTCACCGCGCCGAACCAGAGCGAAGGCGTCAGTGACCCCGACGTTCGGGTACACCCCCAGGCCGGTGATGAGAAACAGGTCCGGTTGGCGCCCGTGAGCGTTGAAGTAGCAGCGGTCGTAGAAGTTGCGGTCGCTGGTCTCGGTGTAGGCCATCGAGAGCGGCACCTGATGGATCGGGTACTCGTCGAGGGGTGCGGGCACGGGGGTGGTCCTTTGCTTATCAGGAGCCCAGGAGGGCCCGGAGACGGTCGGCGTTCATGATCAGCTCGTCGGCGTCGGCCGGGGCCTCGCGCTCGCCGAAGCGCACCGAACGCATGCCCGTTCGGAGATAGACGATGGCCAGCTGTATCGCCGCGTACACGAAGTAGAAGTCCAGGTCCCGAGGGGTGCGCCCGGACAGACGTTCGTAGGTGGCGGCCAGATCCTCGAGCCGCAGGAAGTCCGGCATGTGGGGGAACCCGTAGGCGACGGCCATGTCCTCGAACATCTGGTGCAGGTACCCGAGCCACGCCAGGTCGGTCTCACCGGGAGCCAGGCCGGCCATCTCCCAGTCGAGCACCGCGCTGGGCTGGAAATCCCGGTACATGACGTTACCGATGCGCGAGTCGCCCCAGCAGAAGACCGTCGGACTCTCGTGGGCCGGCCAGTGCCGCTCGAGCCAATCGAAGGCCGACTCTATGAGCGCCGACCGGCCCGAGTCGCGCGCCGCCCACTCGTACCACTGCCGACGTCCGGCCACGTGGCGAAGAAGGGCCGTGTCGCCCGGCAAGTCGGCCCGCAGGTGGGAGAAATGCTTCTCCGGCTCGGGGATGGCGTGCAGCTCGGCGAGGACGGCGACCGTCGAGTCCTGAAGGCGGCCCTTCTGCTCGTCGGTCGCCTCGAAGAGCCAACCCGAGCCGAAGCTGTAAGGCGGTATGTCGGAGGGCACCTCGCCCTCGACCCGGCCCATCACGAAGAAGGGGGAGCCGATCAGGGACGGGTCCTCCTCGCACCACCACGCCGGCGGAACCGGAACGTCGGTCAGCGCGGCGACGGTCTGGATGGTCAGGAACTGCCCCGGCAGGTCGTATTCGGGGAAGACCGGCACATCATTGGAGAAAGGGGCGACCCGGGCGACCAGGCGCTCGTGTCGGCGGTCGTCTCCGTCGTCCCAGCTGGCGTCGAAGAGAAGGGTCTCGCTCGACATGCCAGTAGCCGAGGTGCCCTCGATGGAGTGCACCGTGTGCCCCCGGCCGTGGGGCAGGTGGGCGGCAAGGGCCCGCTCCAGCCCCTTGCGGACCTCCTCGACGTCGCGGCTGGATCGCTGCAGCTCCGAGAAAGGATCACGTTCCTGGCTCAAACCTCTTCCCCCTTGTGTCGCCCGTGGACCCCTGGTGATGATGGCAGGTCAGCCGCCCCGAAGGATCATCGGCTTGGGCCGCCGGCCGTCGATGTCGGTGAAACCGTAGTCGTCGGCCAGGTCGGCGACATAGAACGCCCGGCCGGAGCGCTCGACGACGGCGGGGTCGGAGGCCAGGGCCACCACGGCCCGCCCGGCGTAGTGCGGGGTCTCGGCCAGGGCCAGGTCGTAGTCCCCCTCGCCGGGCAGGTGCAGGATGCGCTTGCCGTCGGCGTCGGCGGGGATGGCCTGCAGCAACTCGGTCATGACGATCCCCGGCCAGATGGAAACGGCCGCCACGCCGTGGGCCCGCAATTCGATGGCCATGTCGGCGGTCATGCGGTCCACCGCCGCCTTGGCCACCCCGTACACCACGTTGTGCGAGTAGGCCACGGCTCCCGGCGATGAGACGTTCACGATCAGGCCCCCGGACCGCTTCATGAGCAGGGGAGCCGAGTGCATGGCGGCCATGTAGTGGGAGCGGACCCCGATCGTGAACGTGTGGTCCCAGCCGTCGGCGCCGACCTCCCAGAAGGGCTTGCCCAGCCATTTGGCCGAGCCGGGGGCGTCGTAGACATTGTTGACCAGGACGTCCATGGCCCCCTGCTCCTCAGCGACGCGGGCGAAGAGGGCCGCCACCTGTTGGTCGTCGCGGTGGTCCACCTGCACCGGGATGCCCTTGCCGCCGGCCTGGTCGATCTCGGCGGCCGTGGCCGACACGGTGCCGGGCAGGAATCCGTCCTTCACCGACCGACCGGTGACGTACACCGTCGCCCCGGCGGCGCCCAGCTCGAGGGCTATGCCCTTGCCGATACCCCGGCTGGCGCCGGTCACCACGGCTACTTTTCCTGCGAGATTCTTTCCCCCATCCATTCCCTGCAGGCAAGCACGTTACGGGCCGGCGCGCCACACCCTGCGGCCCACTCACCGGACCAACACCGGGGGGGTACGGCCCGCCGTCACCCACCGGACCGCTAGCGTCGCCGGCGATGGAGAAAATCGTCTACCTGCTGGTCGGTCCGGCCGGGCCTCCCGTCCCCGACCTGTCTGACCGGCTGCGCCACGACACCGCCCCCGAGCTGACCCGCCTGGGCGCCCGGGCCGTGCAGGTCAACGTGGCCGACGAGTCGCTGGGGCACCCCTTCGGGGTGGTACCCGAGGCCGGCACCGACCAGATCCTGGCCGCCGTGTCGGCGTGGGTCGATAGCGCCGAGGGCAACCGTCTGACGGCGGCACTGCCTGAACCCGGCTCGGATGGAGCGAGCTGGCACGGGTGGTTGGTGTGCGAATCCGAACCCATGCCCAACCGGGCTCATCCTCCTGGCCCGGACGGCGCCGTGGCCGGCTTTGCGCAGCTGGTGGCCCTGGCCCGACCACCCCATCTGTCATGGGGGGAGTGGCGCAACATCTGGCAGGGATCGCACACCTCGGTAGCGATCAACACCCAGTCGTCATTCCGCTACGTGCAGAACGTGGTGTTCAGGGCGTTGACCCCCGGCGCGCCGCCGTACGCGGCGATCGTCGAGGAGTGCTTCCCCAGCGAGGCCAGCGGGGACCTGCACGTGTTCTTCGACGCCGTCGGCGACGACGAGCGACTTTCGAGGCACATGGCCGCCATGTCGGAGAGCTGCGACCGCTTCATGGACGGTGTGGCCCCGGTGTCGTGGACCCGGGAGTGGGTCTTCGGCCAGCCCTGACGGCCAGTCCTGACGGCTGGCCCCGGGAGCGGCCCGGGCGCCTTTAGGACCGGGCGGCGGCGCGACCGGCCCGGCGACCGAAGAAGGTGCCGTCGCCGAGCGAGGTGCCACTGGCGTAACCCCACGACGGAATGCCCCACGTGGCCCGCCCGGCCGCATAGAGGCCGGGGATGGGCGACCCGTTGGCGCCGCGTACCTCGCCGTCGATAGTGGTGACCATTCCGCCGAGGGTGAAAGTGGCATAGGGACCGTCGAGGGGGATGCCGCCGAAAGGAGCCTCGAGAGGACGGAGGTACTCCTGGCGCTTGTGGAACATGGGGTCGTGGCCTTCCCGGGCGAAACGGTTGTAGGTCTCGACCGTCGCCTGCAGCGACCCGGTGGGCAGCGACATCTCCTCCTCCAGTTCGGCGAGGGTGGCCGCCACGTAGGTCGGACGGGCACCCCAGCGCTCGGCTTCCGGAACGGATTCGAAGATGGCCTCGTCGAGGACGAGAGAGCAGCGCCCCTGCTGGTGGAAGACCGCCATCTGACCGATGCGGCCGCAGTAGGTGTCCTCGTTTATGAAGCGCTGACCGAACTGGTTGACCAGCAGTGACGGGTATACGAGCGGGGGATTGCTCGGCAGAGCCGCTTCGGCGGCGTCGAGATGGGCGACCATGGCCCCGACGCCCTGGCCGAGGCGGATCGACGTGCCGTCGTCACCGTCGGTGCCGAGGGCCATCTGCCCGGCGATGGCCGGCACATGGTGTGCCACCATGTCCTTGTTGGCGGCGAAACCGCCGGAGGCGAGAACCACCCCGTGGCGGGCCCGGATGGCGAAGTCCTGACCGAACGAGCGACCGATCACCCCGACCACCTTCCCGTCGTCGACGATGAGCGAACGCACCCGGGTGTCGGGCCTGACCGCGGCGCCCCCCTTGTCGACGGTGGCCGACAGGTGGCGCATCAGCTCCCACCCGCCCGATCGTTCGAGCAGCCTCTTGTTCTGGATCTGCGGCACGTGCCCCCGCGGTGCGGGAGGAACGAGGTCACTGAAAGGCCAGGCGTTCTCCCCGCCGGTGTAGACCAAACCGTCGTCGGTGGGGGGTTCCCAGCACGGGGTGGCGTAGAACGAAGGTTTGAAGGTGACTCCGCACTCGACCAGCCAGTGGAAGTGCTCGACGCTGCGGTCGCAGTACACCGACAGCTTCTCCTCGTTGGGGGAGGGGCCCGTCGCCGCCATGAGGAAGTCGAACATGGCCTGGGGGGTGTCGTCGAAACCGCAGGCCTTCTGGATCGGGGTGCCCCCGCCCATGTAAATCTCTCCGCCGGCCATGGCGCTGGCCCCCCCGCCGGCTCCGGCCCGCTCGAGGATGGTCACCGACGCCCCACCCTCCATGGCTCCGATGGCCGCCGACGCCCCGGCGCAGCCGTAGCCGACGACCACGACGTCGGACTCGGTCTCCCACGACGCCACCTCCGACACCGGGGTGGGGGGGATGGGGCTTATGGCCTCGAGGTTGTTCATGTCCCCGAAGCTATTGGCCCCGACGGCCCCGACGCCGTCGCCACCGTCCCGTTGCTCGGGATGCGCCCGAGGCGCCCGGCCGGGAAAGTTCTAGGCTGCGCCGCCGTGGTTCTCGACTTGTTCAAGATGGAAGGCCGGGTCGCCATCGTCACCGGTGCGTCCCGGGGGATCGGCGCCGCCACCGGGCGGGCCCTCGCCGAGGCCGGCTGTGACCTCGTGGTGGCCGCCCGATCGCTCGACGTGCTCAGCGACTACGCCGACTCGGTGCGGTCCTCGACCGGTCGCCGGGTCGAGGTGGTGACCGCCGACCTCAACGATCTCGACGCGTTGACCGGCCTGGTCGACACGGCGAGAGAGTCATTCGGTCGCCTCGATGTCGTGATCAACAACGTGGGGGGGACCATGCCCCGCCCGTTCCTCGACACCTCGCCCCGGTTCTTCGAGTCGGCGTTCCACTGGAACGTGACCACCGCCTTCGCCCTGACCCAGGCCGCCGTTCCGCTGATGCTCGAAGGCGGCGGCGGCTCCGTGGTCAACATCACCTCGGCGGTCGGGCACCTATGCGATCGGGGATTCGCCGGGTACGGCACGGCCAAGGCCGCTCTCGACCACCTCACCCGGCAGCTGGCCGCCGACCTGGCGCCGCGCATCCGCGTCAACGCGGTGGCGCCCGGCTCCATCGAGACCGACGCCCTCGGCTCGGTCCTCGACGAGCAGATGCGCAACACCATGACCTCCATGACCCCCCTGCGTCGCCTCGGACGGGTGGAGGACATCGCGGTGGCGGTTCTCTACCTGGCATCGGAGGCCGGTTCCTACATGACCGGAAAGATCCTGGAGGTCGACGGCGGCCTCCGGACCCCGAACCTCCCGCTGGGACTGCCCGATCTGTGAGCGGGGCGGAGGCCGGCGGCGGGGGACTGGACCAGGGCCGGTTCCGGGCCGTGCTCGGCCACTTCGCGTCGGGCCTGGTGCTGGTCACCGGCATGGACGGGGATAGGCCGGCCGGCTTCACCTGCCAGTCGTTCTTCAGCCTCTCGCTCGACCCGCCCCTGGTCGCGCTGGCGCCCGGTCGGTCGTCGACGAGTTGGCCCAAGGTGTCGAGCTCGGGATCGATCTGCGTGAACGTCCTCGCCGAAGACCAGGAGGCTCTGGCCCGTACCTTCTCGCAGAGCGGGGTGGACAAGTTCGAAGGGGTGGGATGGAGCGCCTCGGCCAACGGGGCGCCCCGCCTAAGCGGCGCGCTGGCCTGGCTCGACTGCACCATCGAGGAGGTCCACGAGGCCGGTGACCACTGGCTGGTGACCGCCCGGGTCACCGAGCTCGAATCGGGCTCCGGCCAGCCCCTCCTGTTCTACCGGGGCGGGTTCGGCAGCTTCACGGCCTGACCGGGTCGGGGCGACCCGGGCTGTTGGGCCTCAGTCGCTCCACCAGTGGTCGGTCAGCTTCTCGTCCTTACGGGGACTCATCTCCTCGTACAGCCGGCGGTAGCCGGTGTGGGCGATGCGCCACTGACCGTCGACCTTCACCATCTGGTCCTCGTAGTAGGCGGCACCGCGCAGGTTCATCCCCGCCGAGAGGATTATGACCACGTCCTCGAGGCCCCACCGGGCCGTGGCCGTGTCCGGCCCGGTGAGCTCGATCTCGGGGTGATGGACCTTGTGCGAAGTGAGCATCTCCTTCTCGGGCATGGAGGCCCGGAGGAACTCGATGATGGCGTCCCGACCCTTGTAGCTCAGCTTCCCCGAGCTGTAGGCCGAGGTGGCGTCGTCGGTGAGAGTGGTCGCGAGCAGATCCCAGTCTCTCGTGTCGACCGCCCTGAGGTAGCGGTACTTGACCTGCTTGATGGCTTCGATTTCGACCAGATCGTCGGGGGTCACGGCGATCAGATCATCACGTCGGTCGGGCTGAAACCCATGACCGTCATGCCGTAGCTGTGGAGGGACCGGTCGATCGAGTTGACCGTGTGGTGGCGCCCGGCGTGGGCGTCGCGCCACAGTCGCTGGATGGGGTTGGACCACATGATGGTCCCGGCCCCGCTGCGGTCGAATACGTCGTCTATGGCGGCGATGGCCCGGGCCGTGCCCTGAACCTGATCGCGCCGGGCCCGGCTGCGCATCTCGGTGGTGATCTCGCCACCAGCGCAGATCGTGTCGTACATCGAACCGATGTGGTGGAGCAGATGGCTGCGGCAGGCGTCCACCTCGGAGGCGGCCCGACCCAGAGCGGTGACCGTGTAGGGATCGTCGGTGGCCTTGCCCCAGCTCTTGGAAACCCGGGCCTTGGTGTACTCCAGGTTCTCGGCGAGGATGCCCTCGGCCATGCCGATGATGGCGCCCGTGATGGCGTTGGCGAACATCGTGGCGAACGGCAGCCGGTACAGCGGGGAGGTGTTCAGAGCGAGGCCGGGACTCTCCCAGGCGAACATCTTGACCAGGTCGATGGTGCGGTACTCGGGGACGAACAGGTCCTCGACGATGATGTCGTTGCTGCCCGTGCCGCACAGGCCCATCGTCCGCCAGACGTCCTCTATGCGGTAGTCGGTGTGGGGTATCAGGACGTTCCACATGGCCGGGGCCGAACCGTCGCCCCGGTCCACAATGACCCCGAGGATCACCCACTGGCAGTGGTCGCAGCCCGAGGAGAAGCTCCATCGACCGTTGAGGATGTAGCCGCCGTCGGTGGGCACCATCCGCCCGCCCGGCATGTACGACGAGCTGATCCAGGTGTCGGGGTCGTCGCCCCACACCTCGGCCTGCACCTGGTCGGGGAAGAGCGCCACCTGCCAGGGGTGGACACCGACCACGCCGGTCACCCAACCCGTGGAACCGCATGCCGCGGCCACCGCGAACAGGGACTCGTAGAACAGCCTCGGGTCGGCTTCGTAGCCTCCGTAGCGCTTGGGTTGGAGCAGGCGCATCAGCCCCGACTCCTTTAGCTCCTTCACCGACTCGTCGGGAAGTCGCCGGTTGCGCTCGGCTTCGGCGGCGCGCTCCCGGATCAGCGGGGTCAGGTCACGGACCCGGTCGAGAACCTCGGTATCGCTCATGGCACGCTCCTTCTGGGCAAGGCTGCGAAAGCTTGCCTCGCCCACCAATACACTGCCACGCCCCCATGCCGATGATCGGGACATGGCCGACGGTCGCGGCGGACCCGATGTTTAGGATTCAGCCCGTGACGGCCCTCACCCCGCTCGACTTCGACGCCACCAGCCACTACCTGGAGGGCGAGACCCGAATCCACTACCACGAGGCCGGGTCCGGTCCGGCGCTGGTGCTGCTCCACGGTTCGGGCCCGGGCGTCAGCGGCTGGTCCAACTTCCGAGGCAACTTCCCGGTCTTCGCCCAGCACTTCCGCACCGTGATCATGGACATGCCCGGCTTTGGCAAGAGCGAGCGGCCACCGCTCGACCGCGCCTACCCGAGGGTGGCGGCCGATCACCTGGCCCGTCTCATGGACGGCCTGGGCCTGGAGAAGGCCCATCTGCTCGGCAACTCCATGGGCGGCTACGTCGCCCTCGAGTTCGCCCTGGCCTACCCCGAGCGGGTGGACCGACTGGTGGGAATGGGCCCAGGTGGCCTGGCCGCCAACGTCATGGGCCCCGACCCGAGTGAGGGGGCCCGCCGGCTGAGCGACTTCATGCGGGCGCCGTCCAAGGAAGCCATGGAAGCCTGGGTGGACACCATGGTGGCCAACAAGCAGGTCGTCGACGACGCGCTCATCGACGAGCGCCTGGCCAACGCCATGGCCCCTGGCGCCCTCGAATCGGCCATGGCCATCTTCATGTCCCTGGCCCAGCACCCCGAGGCGGTCCCGCTGTACGCCCGGGTGAAGGACATAAAGGCTCCCACCCTCATCACCTGGGGTCGTGACGATCGGATGCTCCCCGTGGAAGGGGCCCTGTTCGGCTACCGGCAGATGCCCAATGCCGAGCTGCATCTGTTTTCGCGCTGCGGCCACTGGGCCCAGGTGGAGCGCAAGGACGACTTCGAACGACTGGTGATCGACTTCCTGACCCGCTGACTGCTGGCCTCGCTGACTGCTGGCTTCGCTGACCCCCGACCCCGGTCAGGGCGTGGGGAGGGTCGCGGTGAGCGCGTCGAAGGGCTGTCCGGTGGCGTGACGGGCGGCCACCCACCCGAAGGTGAGGCTGGGACCGATGGTGGCGCCGGCGCCGGCGTACTCGTTGCCCATGACCGACGCCGAGGTGTTCCCTACCGCGTAGAGCCCCTCCACCACCGATCCGTCCTCGCGTTGCACCCGCCCGTGCTCGTCGGTGACCAGGCCCCCCTTGGTGCCAAGGTCCCCCGGCACGACCCGGGCGGCGTGGAAGGGCGCCTTGACCAGCTCGTTGAGACAGGGGTTGGGAAGCGTCGGGTCGCCGTAGTAGCGGTCATAGGCGCTGTCGCCGCGCTGAAAATCGTCGTCGCGTCCCCGGCGGGCCGCGGCGTTGAACCGCTCCACGGTGGCGGCGAGGGCCGCGGCGGGAACGTCGATCTTGGCCGCTAGGCCTTCGATGGTCGAGGAGCTGAACATGGTGCCGATGCCGTACCAGGACTTGGGGATCGGCTGGTAGGGCGCCACGGCGGCGAAGGTGTAGCGCTGGCGGGCCCGCTGGTCCATGATGAACCAGACCGGTACGTGGCCCCCCTCCTGCTCGTGGAGACGGAGCTGGTCGTGGATGAAGTTCACGTACGGCGCCGACTCGTTGGTGAATCGGCGGCCGGCCTGGTTGACGATGATCGAGCCGGGCATGGACCGCTCGGACACCAGGGGGAACAACCGGCCCTTGGGTTGCTCGATGGCCGGCATCCACCAGGCGTCGTCCATGAGGTCGAGGGCGGCGCCGACCTCCTCGCCCAGGCGGATCCCGTCGCCGGTGTTGGTGGGTGCGCCCATGCTCCAGTCGTGATCGACCATCGACAGGTACTTGGCCCGCAGCTCGGGGTCGTGGTCGAAGCCCCCGGTGGCCAGGATGACGCCGCGGCGGGCCTCGACGCGCTGGTTACGACCGTTGCGCTCGACCTCCACGCCCACCACCCGGCCGTCGGCGGCGACCAGCGACTTCACCGGCGCCGACAGCCAGACCTCCACCCCGGCCTCGGCGAGGGCCAGGCGGAGCCGGCCCACCAGAGCCGAGCCCGTGGTGGCCATGTGCCGGCGTCTCACCAAGTTGGAGGCCACCCGGCCGGCCGCCCTCAGCAGGGCCTTCTTGCCGGTCCAGGTGCGGGTCACCTGGTTGAGGTCGTGGAAGTCGGTGGCGGTCACCCACAGACCGGCCGGTCCCTGGATACCGGTGTCGAGCATCTCGGACTCCATCGGGCCGAGTTGGCGCTTGTCGAAGGGGAGGGCCTCGATGGACCGCCCGTTGGGGCGGCCGCCGGGGAACTCGGGGTGATAGTCGCTGTAGCCCCGGCACCAGAAGAACCGCATGTGGGGACTCTGCTTCTCGAGGAACGATAGGGCCAGCGGCGCCGCTGCGGCGAAGGTGTCCAGTCGAGCCGCCGGGACCCGGTCACCGACCACGGCGTGCAGGTAGCGGCGCACGTCGTCGGGATCGTCGCCCAGACCCTCACGCAGGAGGGTGGGATTGTTGGGGGCCCAGATACCCCCTCCGGACAGGGCGGTGCTGCCCCCGTAGCGATCGGACTTCTCCACCAGGACGACCGAGGCACCGGCGGCGCTGGCGGTCAAGGCCGCCGTCATGCCACCGGCGCCGCTGCCCACCACCACTACATCGACCGACTGGTCCCACTCGAACTCCATCCCCCGATGTTAAGAGCGGCCCGCTGGGCGGCTGGGGGCGGGGTCCCGGCTACTGGAACACCGCCGATGGCTACATCCACTCCCCGGCGGTCTGCTCCAACCAGTCCCACCACTGCTCCACGTCCCAAGGGTGGCGGGAATCGACCACCGGCCCGGGCTCGGTGGTCGTGCGCCGACCGAACAGGTGGTTCCAGATGTCGGCGGCGCAGCGCCGAACGAGGGGCACGCACCGGCTCACGTCCACCTTGTGGACCGGACCGCTCACCGACACCGCGGCGATGGCCCGACCGGCGCCGCGGATCGGGGCGGCCACGCAGCGCAACCCGGCGACGTTCTCCTCGGTCTCGAGGGCCCAATGGGCGGTGCGGACCGTGGCCAGCTCCTGGCGGAACAGCTCCGGCACCACGATGGTCCGACCGGTGCGTCGCTCCAGCCCGCCGGCCAGCACCTCCTCTATGGCCTTGTCAGGCGCAAAGGCCAGCAGCGCCTTGCCGGCGGCGGTGCAGTGGGCTGGCATACGGCCCCCGACCCTGGTCGGCAGCATGGCCGATTCGTGGCCCCACAGCTTCTCGAGGATCACCACGTCCCGGCCGTCGAGGATGCCGAGATGGACCGGGTGGCGGGTCGCCGCCTGGAGGTCCTGCAGGAAGGGCAGGGCCCGCTCACGGAGGTGGGTGCGGCTCGAGACCAGCCCTCCGACCTCGAAGAAACGTATCCCGAGCCGGTAGCCCGTAGGGGTCCGCTCCAGCCACTTGAACTCGACCAGCTGGTCGGCCATGCGATGCACGGTGGACTTGGGCAGGCCGGTACGCTCGGTGAGCTGGCTGAGCGACAGGGTCGGGGAGTTGGCGTCGAAGGCCCCGACGATCATGGTGATACGCCCGGCTACCGACTCCCGGTGCTCCTTGGCGATACCCCCGCCGCCGTCGACGGACTCGACGTCGTCATCCCCGCCGGTCCCGCTGACACCCGCCCGCCCCGCTTCCCCCACATCCACAGCCATGCCACAGTGTACCGCTGAGTGGGACGGAAGGGTGGTTCGGTCCGGGATCGGAACTCAGATCGGGGTCGGCTCGACGTCCGCAGTAGGGGCGATCACCTCGTCGGCGTAGCGGTGCAGGGCGTCGATCTTCTGCTGCAGGGTCTCGGTGTCGGGCTCGAGGCCGTAGGGGTTGAACGAACTGAAACCTCCGACCGCGTGGGTCACGCCCAGGTCGGCGAGGTAACGGACGCCGTCGACGGTGAAGGACTCCATCCCTATGGCGTGGATGGCGAAAGGGAGGTGGTCACGGCCGTAGTGCTTGCGCAGTTCGGCGATGCGCTTGATCGACCGGGCCAGGTCCTCGCGCGACATCCCGGCCGGTAGCCACCCGTCGCCGAGGCGGGCGGCCCGCTCCAGGCTCTTGTCGTTGTGACCACCTATTAGGATGGGCACCCGCGCCCCCGGGTTCAGCTTGATCGGCCGGAAGTCGTAGAAGTCGCCGTGGTGCTGGACGTAGTCGCCGCTCGACAGCTTGGTGACGATCTCTATGCACTCCTCGAACCGGCGGCCCCGTCCGGCCCACGGCACCTGGGCCACCTCGTAGTCATCGGGCCACGGGCTGATGCCCACGCCGAGGTCGAACCGGCCGCCGGTGATGGCGGCGACGGAGGTGACCTCCTTGGCGAAGATGACCGGGTTGCGGATCGGCAGCTTCAGCACGGCGGTGTGGAAGCGGATGGTCCGTGTCACCCCCCCCATGGCGGCGGCGGTGATGAGAGGCTCGATGAAGGGCTTGTTCTCGAGGAACTCCCGGGTGCCGTCGCCGTTGTACGGGTAGGTCGAAGTCGATTCCTTGGGATAGCAGATGCTGTCGGCCAAACCGATGCTGGAGAAGCCGCACTCCTCGGCGGCCTGGGCGAGCGGGCAGTAGAAGGACGGCTCGATCATCGAGTACATCGTCGAGAATTGCACCGCGGCACACTAGGCACCGCCGGCTCGGGGTGGCCTCCCCACTCGTGCTACTGGTCGGAACAGGCTGTTTCGGTGGCCGGAACGGCCCATTGTCCGAGGGGTGTCCCACCCGACATCCTGTCTGCATGGGCAAGGTCACCGCCGCCATCGTCGGTTCTGGAAACATCGGTACCGACCTGATGTACAAGCTCCTGCGATCCGACAGGATCGAGTTGCGCTACGTGGTCGGGGTCGACCCCCAGTCCAAGGGCCTGGCCCTGGCCCGCCAGAACGGCCTCGAAGCCTCCCACGAGGGTGTGGACTGGCTGATGTCGAGGACCGAGCCGCCCGACATCGTCTTCGAGGCCACTTCGGCCTACATCCACCGGGCGAACTACCCGCGCTACTACGACGCCGGGATGAAGGCCATCGACCTGACCCCGGCGGCCATCGGCCCGTTCGTGATCCCGCCGGTCAACCTGGCCGAGCACCTCCAGGAGCCGAACATCAACATGGTGACCTGCGGGGGCCAGGCGACGATACCGATGGTGCACGCCGTGGCGCGCATCGTCGACGTGGACTACGCCGAGATAGTCGCCACCGTCTCATCCGAGTCGGCCGGGCCCGGCACCCGCCAGAACATCGATGAGTTCACCCGGACCACGTCGCGGGCGGTGGAGGTGATCGGCGGCGCCAAGCGGGGCAAGGCCATCATCATTCTCAACCCGGCCGAACCGCCCATAATCATGCGCGACACCATCTTCTGCTCGCTGCCCCCCGGCGCCGACCGGGAGAAGATCGACGGGTCCATCCGGCAGATGGTCGAGACCGTTCAGACCTACGTTCCCGGCTACCGGCTACGCACCGACCCGCAGTTCGACGAGGTGCCCGACGGTACCGGCGGCACCGTGGACCGGGTCGCGGTGTTCATCGAGGTCGAAGGAGCCGGGGACTTCCTGCCGCCCTACGCCGGAAACTTGGACATCATGACGGCAGCCGCGGCCAAGGTCGGCGACGAGCTGGCCCTCCACCTCAATCCGGGAGACGAATGACATGGCCTACTCCGACACCCTCGACGTGAGGGTCACTGACACCTCGCTGCGTGACGGTTCCCACGCCAAGCGGCACCAGTTCACCGAGGACGAGGTCCGCTCCATCGTCGCCGCCCTCGACCAGGCCGGCGTCCCGGTCATCGAGGTCGCCCACGGTGATGGCCTGGGCGGCAGCTCCTTCAACTACGGCTTCTCCCGTACCCCAGAACGGACGCTGATGAAGGCGGCGGTGGAAACCGCCCGCCAAGCCCGCATCGCCGCGCTGATGCTCCCCGGTCTGGGCACCAAGGATGACATCACCGCGGCGGCCGAGCTGGGTGTGCAGGTCATCCGCATCGCCACCCACTGCACCGAGGCCGACGTTTCGGAGCAGCACTTCGCCCTGGCCCGCGAGATAGGCCTGGAGACGGTGGGCTTTTTGATGATGGCCCACACCGCGACCCCCGAGACCCTGGCCCGCCAGGCCCGGATCATGGCCGACGCCGGATGCCAGTGCGTGTACGTGGTCGACTCGGCCGGGGCCATGGTCCTCGAAGACGCTTCCGACCGGGTCAGCGCCGTCGTCGCCGAGCTCGGCTCCGACGCCCAGGTCGGCTTCCACGCCCACGAGAACCTGTCGCTGTCGGTGGCCAACACGGTGCTGGCCATCCGGGCCGGAGCCGTCCAGGTCGACGGCTCCACCCGCCGCTTCGGCGCCGGGGCCGGCAACACCAGCGTCGAGGCTCTGGCCGCGGTGCTCGAACGGCTCGGGGTGCGTACCGGTATCGACGTGCTGCAGATCATCGACGCCGCCGAGGACGTGGTGCGCCCGGTCATGGACGACGAGTGCGTGCTGGACCGCCTCGCCCTGATCATGGGCTACGCCGGGGTGTACTCGAGCTTCTTGAAGCACGCCTACCGGGCCGCCGAACGCTACGGCGTGTCGGGAGCCGAGATCCTCCTCGAGTGCGGCCGCCAGCGGCTGGTGGGCGGCCAGGAGGACCAGATCATCCAGATCGCCGCCGAGTTGGCCAAGGTCCCGGCCCCGGTATGACCGCCCCGGCCGCGGTATGACCCCCCCGGTGGTGCTGGCCCCGTCGTGAGCGGCCCCGAAACGCAAACCATCCCGGGACTGCTGCGGGCCACCGCGGGCGCCCATCCCTCGACCGAGGCGGTGGTCGACGCGGGGCGGCGGATCACCTACGCCGACCTGCTCGAGAGGGTCAGGAGAGCGGCGGCGGCGCTCATGGCCTCCGGGGTGGAACCGGGCGACACCGTGGCGGTGTGGGCGCCCAACTCGGCCGAGTGGATCGTCACCCAGCTGGCCATCGCCTACTGCGGCGGGATCCTGGTACCGCTCAACACCCGTTTCCAGGGTCCCGAGGCGGAGTACGTCCTGCGCCGCAGCCGAGCCCGGATCCTCTTCACCGTCAGCGAGTTCCTGGGGCGGCGCTTCCCCGAGCTGATCCGGAGGGAGGAGACCCCCGACCTGCGCGAGGTGGTCACCTTCGACAGCGGCCTCGACGCCTTCGAGCAGCGGGCCGACGACCCCGACCGAGCCGAGGCGCGGGCCGACTCGGTCGATCCCGACGATGCACTCGACCTGATGTTCACGTCGGGCACGACCGGCCACCCCAAGGGGGTCCTGTCCCGCCACGGCGATTCCATCCGGTCGTTCCGCTACTACGCCGAGAACCTGGGCATCGTCCACGGGGACCGCTACCTGCTGGTCAACCCGCTGTTCCACACCTTCGGCTCCAAAGCCGGCGTCGTGGCCGGCCTCACTGCGGGGGCCACTCTCTACCCGGTGCCGGTCTTCGACCCGCCGGCGGCCGCCGAGCTCATCGCCGCCGAGCACATCACCGTGTTCCCCGGGCCCCCGACCATCTACCACTCCCTCCTCCAACTGCCCGAGGAGGCGCGCCGGTCCCTGCGGTCCCTCCGCCTGGCCGTCACCGGGGCGGCCGCCGTTCCGGTGGAGCTGCTGCGGCGCATGGACGAGGAGTTGGGGTTCGACGTGGTGCTGACCGCATACGGCCTCACCGAGACCATCGGGCTGGTCACGATGTGCCGGGTGGGCGACCCCCCCGAGGTGGTGTCGTCCACGTCGGGCCGGGCCATCCCGGGCCTGGAGGTGGCGACGGTGGGCCCCGACGGCCGCCCGACACCGGTGGGGGAGCCGGGGGAGATCGTCGTACGCGGCTACGCGGTGATGGACGGCTACTTCGAGGACCCCGACGCCACCGCCGAGGCCATAGACGCCGACGGTTGGCTCCACACCGGTGACGTAGGCGTGCTCGACGAGCACGGGGGCCTGCGTATCACCGACCGGATCAAGGACATGTTCATCGTCGGGGGGTTCAACGCCTACCCGGCCGAGATCGAGGCCGCGCTAATGGAGGCCCCGGGCGTGGCCCAGGTGGCCGTCGTGGGCGTTCCCGACGAACGGCTCGGCGAGGTCGGTATGGCCTACGTCGTGGCCCGGGCCGGGCAGCGCATCGAGGCGCCCGACCTGATCGAATTCGCCCGGGAGCGTATGGCCAACTACAAAGTTCCCCGCCTCGTCGAAGTCGTGGAGGCGCTCCCGGTCAATGCCGGGGGCAAGGTGATGAAGCACGTGTTGCGCGAACGGGCGCGGGCGGTGGTCGAGGAGAGGAGAGCCAACTCGTGATCTGCGAGGGCCGCGTGGTGGTCGTGACCGGGGCGGGCCGGGGACTGGGTCGGTCCCACGCCGTGGAGTTCGCCCGCCAAGGGGCGTCGGTCGTGGTGAACGACCTCGGCGCCACGCTGGATGGGAAGGGAAGCTCCTCCGGGCCGGCCGAGGAGGTGGCCGAGGAGATCAGAGCCCTGGGCGGGCAGGTGGTCATCGACGGCCACGACGTGGCCGACTGGGAGGGCTCGCGCCAGATCGTCCAGACGGCGGTCGAGCATTTCGGGGGCCTCGACGTGGTGGTCAACAACGCCGGGTTCGTCCGCGACCGGATGTTCGCCAACGCCACCGAGGACGAGTGGGACGCCGTGGTGCGGGTCCACCTGAAGGGGCACTTCTGCGTGGCCCGGTGGGCGGCCACCTACTGGAGGGACCGGGCCAAAGCCGGCGAGACCAACGACGCCCGCATCATCAACACCTCGTCGGGCGCCGGCCTCCTCGGCAGCGTCGGCCAGGCGGCCTATTCGGCGGCCAAGGGGGGGATCCTCTCGATGACCCTGGTGCAGGCCGCCGAGTTGGGACGCTACGGCGTCACGGCCAACGCCATCGCACCCTCGGCGCGCACCCGCATGACCGAGGAGGTGTTCTCGGCCACCATGAAAGCCCCCGACGCGGGCGGCTTCGACGCCATGCACCCTGACAACGTGTCGCCGCTGGTGGTCTGGCTCGGCTCCCCCGAATCGGCGGGGATCACCGGGCGGGTGTTCGAAGTCGAAGGCGGCAAGATCGGGGTGGCCGACGGTTGGCAGCACGGACCGACGGTGGACAAGGGGGCCCGCTGGGACCCCGCCGAGATCGGTCCGGCGGTGCGGGACCTGCTCGCCGCCGCCCCCGCCCCGGCCCCGGTATACGGAGCCGGCGGGTGACGAGCGGCGCCGGCGGCCTGTCGGCCGTGCCGGACTACCCCCCCGGCCACGGCCTGCTGCGTGACCGCACGGTGGTGGTCACCGCCGCGGCGGGCACCGGTATCGGCTTCGCCACGGCCCGCCGTTGCGTCGAGGAAGGGGCCCGGGTCCTCATAAGCGACGTCCACGAGAGGCGCCTCGGCGAGGCCGCCGAAGCCCTCGCCGCGCTCCCCGGCGCTTCCGGGCCGCCCGTGACGTGCCGCTGCGACGTGACCGTCGAGGCCGACGTGCAGGGGCTGATCGACGCCGCCCGGTCCGAGTTCGGCCGCCTCGACGTGCTGGTCAACAACGCCGGCCTCGGTGGCACCGCCGAACTGGTGGACATGACCGACGAGCAGTGGGGGCGGGTCATGGACATCACCTTGAACGGGACCTTCCGCGTCACCCGGGCGGCTCTGCGCCTGATGCGTGACCAGGGGTCGGGGGTGATCGTCAACAACGCGTCGGTGCTCGGATGGCGGGCCCAGGCCGGGCAGGCCCACTACGCCGCGGCCAAAGCGGGCGTCATGGCCCTCACCCGCTGCGCCGCCGTGGAGGCCGCCGCCTACGGGGTCCGGGTGAACGCCGTGCCCCCCAGCCTGGCCATGCACCCGTTCCTGGCCAAGGTGACCACCGACGAGCTGCTCGAGGAGCTGACCGGACGGGAGGCCTTCGGGCGGGCCGCCGAGCCGTGGGAGGTGGCCAACGTCATCGTGTTCCTGGCCAGCGAATACAGCAGCTACCTCACCGGCGAGGTCGTGAGCGTGAGCAGCCAGCATCCGTGAACCCGGTCATCTTCGACGACCTCGACCAGCTTCTCGGGGCGGCGCCCCTCGACCTCGGGGGCACCGACTGGTCCGAGGTCACGGGCGAGGAGATCGACCGCTTCGAGGCGGCGACGGGCGGCCCGGTTTCCCCGTACCTGGCCCTGTCGCTCACCAACCGCTTCCTGCCGTCTCTGCTGGCGGTGCCGGGCGCGTCGAGCGGGGTCAACTACGGGACCGAAGGCGCCCGGTTCGGACCCCCGCTCGCCCCCGGGGACCGCATACGGGTCAAGGCGTCACTGCAGTCGTCGGCGGCGGTGGCCGGTGGCGTCCAGACGGTCGTGGAGATCCGCGTCGAGGTGGAGGGGGCCGAGCCGGCCTGCGTGGTCCAGTCGGTCTCGCGGTGGCTGCGGTGAGCACCGCCCCCACCGCCAACCCCGGCGACGGACCCGTAGCTTTGGTCACCGGCGGTGCCAAAGGCCTCGGACGAGCCCTGGTCGGGGCTTTCGCCGAGGCCGGGTATCGGGTGGCGGCCTGCGGCCGCCACCAGCCCGAGACACCCTTCGCCGGCGAGTTCGTGCTCTGCGACGTGCGCGACGCCGACCAGGTCGCCGCCATGGTGGCCGAGGTCCACGCCCGGATGGGCCGGATCGACGTGCTGGTCAACAACGCCGGCGGGACCCCGTACGCGCTGGCCGACGCCATGAGCCCGCGCCTGTTCGAGCGGGTCGTCGCCCTCAACCTGGTGGCCCCCTTCTACGTGGCCCAGCAGGTGAACCGGATAATGCAGGCCCAGGACGCCGGGGGCGTGATCGTCAACATCGGCAGCGTCGCCGCCCAGCGCCCGGCCCCTCACTCGGTGCCCTACGCGGCAGCCAAGAACGGGCTGACCGGCCTGACCCGGGGCCTGGCCATCGAGTGGGCGCCCAAGGTGCGTGTCGTGCAGGTCACCCCGGGGCTGCTGAGGACCGAACTGGTCGCCGAGACCTACGGGCCCAACGTGGCCGCGGTCGAGGCCACCATCCCCGCCGGCCGCTTCGCCACCGGCGCCGACGTGGCCGCGGTGTGCGTCAACGTTTGCAGTGCCTCCATGGCCTACCTCACCGGGGCCGAGATCGTCGTCGACGGCGGAGGCGAGATCCCGGCCTGGATGCTGGCCATGGGGCCGGTCGGCGGAGTGGAGGAGTAGAGCTGTGGACCTGACCTGGTCTCGGGCCGACGAGGATTTCCGGGCCGAGGCCCGCTCCTGGCTGGAGGCCAACGTGCCCCGGCCGGCCCTGCCCTCGGGTGACACCCGCGAGGGCTTCGCCCGCCACCTGGAGTGGGAGCGGCACCTGTTCGAGAACCACTGGTCGGTGGTCTCCTGGCCCGAGGAGTACGGCGGCCGGGGGGCCAGCCTGTGGCAGTGGCTCATCTTCGAGGAGGAGTACTACCGGGCCGGAGCCCCGCAGCGGGTGACCCAGAACGGGATCTTCCTGCTGGCCCCGACGGTGTTCGAGTTCGGCACCCCCGAGCAGCAGCAGCGCATCCTCCCCCGGATGGCGGCCGCCGAGGACCTGTGGTGCCAGGGCTGGTCGGAGCCCGGCGCCGGCAGCGACCTGGCCGGAATCACCAGTCGGGCCGAGCCGGTGGAAGGGGGCTGGGCCCTGACCGGCCAGAAGATCTGGACCACCAGAGGGGCGTTCTGCACCCACCTGTTCGGCTTGTTCCGGACCGATCCCGACTCGACCCGTCACCGGGGCTTGACCTACTTCCTGGTCCCCCTCGACGCCCCGGGGGTGACGGTACGGGGCTTCGGTCGACTCGACGGCGACGAAGGGTTCGCCGAGGTGTTCTTCGACGGCGTCGTGGTCGCCGAGGACGCCGTGCTCGGCGGGGTCGGTCAGGGCTGGTCGGTGGCGATGGCGACCACCGGCTCCGAGCGCGGTCTCACGCTGCGCTCGCCGGGGCGGTTCTCGGCGGTGGTCACGAGGCTGGTCGACCTGGCCCGACGTTCGGCCGGCCCCGGCGGCCCGCCCGACCCGCTCCTCGCCGACCAGGTGGTGAGAGGGTGGATGGAAGCCGAGGCCTATCGGCTCTTCACCCTCCAGGCGGTCACCGCGCTGGCCGGCGGGGCCCGCCCCGGTGCCGAGTCGAGCCTCAACAAGATCTGGTGGTCGGAGCTGGACATCCACCTGCACGAGACCGCCCTCGCTCTGCAAGGCGATGCCGCCGAGCTCGACGACGCGTGGATGCGGGGCTTCGAGTTCTCGCTGTCGGGCCCGATATACGCCGGCACCAACGAGATCCAGCGCAACATCGCCGCCGAGCGACTGCTCGGCCTGCCGAGGAGCTGAGCCACCGTGTACTTCGGCTTCGACGAGGACCAGATCGCCGTCAAGGAGGCAGTAGTGGCCCTGCTCGACAAGCGGGCCGGGCTGACGGTCCTGCAGCAGGCCTGGTCGGACCCCGCCGCGGCGGCGGCGTGGGCGGTGTGGCCGGACCTGGCCGACATGGGGGTGCAGGGGCTCCTCGCCCCCGAGTCCGCCGGTGGTTCGGGCCTGGGTTGGGTCACCACGGCACTCGTTTTGTCTGAGGCGGGGCGGGTCGCCCTGCCGCTGCCCCTGGCCGAGACGGCCGCCATCGGGGTGCCCCTGCTCGCCTCGGCCGGGGACCCGGCCGGCATCCTCGCGTCGGTCGTGGCGGGGCGGGCCGTGGTGACCGTGGCCTCCGGTACCGGTGAGCCGGACGGAGGGGCGCGACCCCGGGTCCCGGCCGCCAGCCGGGCCGACTGGTTCGTGCTGGGGGACCGCCTCTACGGGCGCGACGACGTCGTCCTGCGCCCGGTGGCCTCGGTCGACGCGACCCGGGACCTGGCTGAGGTGGAGGTCCGGGGCGACGGTCTGGTGGTGGGATCACCCCTCGCCTACGGGGCCCTGGCCACCGCCGCCGTCCTGGTCGGGCTGGGCCGGGCGCTGGTGTCGACCACCGTGGAGTACGTGAAGGATCGCCACCAGTTCGGGGTCCCCGTGGGCAGCTTCCAGGCGGTGAAGCACCAGTTGGCCGACGCCGCCATGCACGTGGAGTTCGCCGCCCCCGCGGTGTGGGCGGCGGCGTGGGAGATGGACCAGCGGGGCGGAGACGACGGCGGGGTCGCGCCGTCGGTGTCGCTGGCCAAGGCCCTGGCCTCCGACGCCGCCGAGAGAGCGGCCCGCACCGCCCTGCAGTGTCACGGCGCCATGGGCTACACCGACGACTACCACCTGCACCTGTGGCTGAAGCGGGTGTGGTGTCTCAGCCCGGCGTTCGGTTCGGCCCGCTGGCACCGCCGGCGGGTGGGCGTGGACATGGGGCTGTACGGCTGAACCGGTAGGATCGGCACGCCACTACCAGGAGGGAAGGGAACGAATGCCTGAGGCTTACATCGTGGACGCGGTGAGGACCCCGGTGGGCCGACGGGGCGGCGGCCTGGCCGACGTGCACCCCGCCGATCTGGGTGCCGCCTCTTTGAGCGCCCTGATGGACCGCACCGGCATCGACCCGGCGGCGGTGGAAGACGTGGTGTTCGGCTGTCTCGACACCATCGGCCCCCAGGCCGGCGACATCGCCCGCACCTGCTGGTTGGCTGCCGGGCTCCCCGAGGAAGTGCCGGGCACGACCATCGACCGCCAGTGCGGGTCCTCGCAGCAGGCCATCCATTTCGCCGCCCAGGCGGTCATGTCGGGGACCTCCGACGTGGTGGTGGCCGGCGGGGTGCAGAACATGAGCCGCATCCCCATCAGCTCGGCCATGGTCGTGGGTCAGCAGTTCGGCTTCGACGATCCCTTCAGTGGCTCGGTCGGCTGGCAGAAGCGCTATGGCACCCAGGAGATCTCCCAGTTCCGGGGTGCGGAGATGATCGCCGAGCGCTGGAACCTCTCGCGCGAGGACATGGAGCGCTTCGCCCTCGAATCGCACCGCCGGGCCGTGACAGCCATCGACGAGGGACGTTTCGAGACCCAGGTGGTGCCCCTCGCCGGGGTGGCCGTCGACGAAGGGCCGCGCCGGGACACCTCCCTCGAGAAGATGGCCAAGCTGGCCCCACTCGCCGAGGGCGGCCGCCTGACCGCCGCCGTGTCCAGTCAGATCTCCGACGCGTCGGCGGCCGTGCTGATCGTCAACGAGCGCGGCCTGCAGACCCACGGGCTGAAGCCCCGGGCCCGCATCCACCACCTCAGCGTGCGGGCCAACGACCCGGTGATCATGCTTACCGCGCCCATCCCCGCCACCGAGTACGCGCTCGACAAGGCGGGCATGACCATCGACCAGATCGACCTGGTCGAGATCAACGAGGCCTTCGCGTCGGTGGTCCTGGCCTGGCTGGCCGAGACCAAGGCGGACCCGGCCAAGGTGAACGTCAACGGCGGGGCCATCGCCCTCGGTCATCCTCTCGGCGCGACCGGCGCCCGGCTCATGACCACGCTGCTCTGCGAACTGGAACGCACCGGCGGCCGCTACGGGCTGCAGACCATGTGCGAAGGCGGCGGCCAGGCCAACGTGACCATAATCGAGCGTCTGTAGGCCGCCCCCGGGATTGACCTCGCTCCCGGGCTTGATCTCGCTCCCGGGTGGCGTCAGCGGCGAACCGTGGTGGGTATCTCCACGAACCCTCGGCGTCGAGCGAAGCGCCAACGGCCCCGTTCCCGCACGAGGTCGTCCTCGTGGTGACCGACCATGCCGACGGCGGGGTTGGCGTCGTCGGCGGGATTGATCACCGTCCACATGACCCGGGCCCGGGCCCGGTCGCCGTCGAGATCGATCACCGGGCTGGTTATGAGGTGCAGGGAGCCTCCCGAGCCGCCCACCCGTCTCATCATGGCTTCGATCTCGGCAGGCCCCCGGGCCCTCCCTAGCGGTCCCAGCATCAGCTCCCCGTCGTCGGCGAACAGCCCTGCGTAGGCGGCGAAATCGCCCTGGTCGAGCAGCTGCCCGTAGTCGATGAACAGCTGGCGGATCTCCTCCAGATCCTCCAGTCGACGCAGACGCGCCTCGATGGGGTCCCCGGTCACCGCCCGGCCCCCGGGGCGGTCCTCACTCGACCCCGGCGGCGTCGGTGACCGCCGCCAGCCGGGCGAGAGTGGCCCGGGCCTGCTCGACAATGGACTCGATCAGCTCGGCGACGGTCGGCAGCTCGTCGATCAGACCGGTGACCTGACCGGTTGGGAGGATCCCGGCTTCGAGCCGGCCCTCCACCATGGTGGCCCGGGTGAGCATGGGGGCGTTGGCGGCCATGGCCACCTGGGCCCAGGTGAGCTCCCCGTTGCGCTTCATGGCCAGGCCCTCACGGACCAGGCCGCCGAGGGACGTCTCGGTCAGACGCCGCAGGCGCAGGGCGTTACCCGCAGCCCGGGCCATCACCAACGCCGACGGGCCCGACGACAGACGGTCGACCAGCGAGGTGCGGATGACCCGCTGAGGCGCCCCGTCGATGGCCCGGGTCACCACGGTGTCGGTCAGGGCGGCGGCCAGGTACCGGGCCTTGACCGGGTCGGGCACGGTGCTCTCCTTGGTGAGCAGGAAGCGGGTGCCCATGGCGACACCCGACGCACCCCACGCCAACGCCGCCACCAGGCCGCGCCCGTCGTGGAAGCCTCCGGCGCCCATCACCGGCACGTCCACCATGGCGGTCACGCGCGGCAGGAGGAGGCTGGTGGGTATCTGGCCGGTGTGGCCGCCGCCTTCCTGGCCCTGGGCGATCACCGCGTCGACGCCCATGGCCACGACCTTCTCGGCGTGGCGGGGCGCGGCGATGGTCGGCATGCACACCACGCCGGCGTCCTTGAGACGGGCGATGAGGGCGGCGTTGGGGGCCTGGGCGAAGCTGGCGACGCGCACCTTCTCGGTCACCATCAACGCCACGAACCGGTCGATCTCGGCGTGGTCGGAGCGCAGGTTGACGCCGAAGGGATTACCGGTGCGGTCCTTCACCTCGGCGATGGCCCGCTTCAGCTCGTCGTAGGTCATGGTGGCCGAGGCGATCACCCCCAGGCCGCCGGCCGAGGAGGTGGCGGCCGCCAGCCGGGCCCCGGCGACCCAGCCCATGCCGGTCTGGACGATCGGGTAGCGGACCCCCAGCAGGTCGCAGGCGGGGGTGTGCAGCGCGCTCATCGCGACAGGATCACGCACGAGCCGTGGCCGAACAGGCCCTGGTTGATGGTCAAACCCACCTGGGCGCCCTCCACCTGGCGGACCCCGGCCTGGCCGCGCAGCTGCCATGTGACCTCGCACACCTGGGCGATGGCCTGGGCCGGTACCGCTTCCCCGAAGGAGGCCAAGCCTCCCGAGGGGTTCACCGGGATGCGACCCCCGAGGGTCGTATCCCCGGCGTGGAGCAGCTTCTCGGCCTCGCCCGGCGCGCACAGCCCGATGTCCTCGTACCAGTCGAGCTCCAACGCCGTCGACAGGTCATAGACCTCGGCCAGCGACAGATCGTCGGGCCCGACCCCGGCCTCCTCGTAGGCGGCCGACGCAATGGAGGGACGGAACCCCTCATCGGGGGCGGCCACCGAGGCCGCCGAGTCGGTGGCGATGTCGGGCAGGTCGAGGGCCGTGTTGGGAAAGCGCGGGGTCACCGTAGAGACGGCCCTGATGCGCACGTCACCCCGGCCGAGGCGGCGGGCGGTGTCCATCGACGACAGGACCACCGCGGCCGCCCCGTCGGAGGTGGCGCAGATGTCGAGCAGGCGCAGCGGATCGCAGACCACCGGGGAGGCCGCGACCTCCTCTGCGGTCACCTCGCCGCGGTAGCGGGCGTTGGGGTTGTGCAGGCCGTGGCGGGCGTTCTTCACCTTCACCATGGCGAAGTCGGCGGGGTCGGCCCCGTAGAGGTCCATGCGGCGCCGGGCGTACATACCGAAAAAGGCCGGGTTGGTGGCACCGATCAGGCGGAACCGCAGCCAGTCGGGATCGTCCCATCGCTCCCCGGCGTTGGGGGCCAGGAAGCCTTTGGGGGTGGTGTCGGCCCCGACGACCAACGCCAGGTCGCACAGGCCGGCGAGGATCCTGGTCCGCGCCGCCTCTATGGCCGCCGAACCGGACGCACAAGCGGCGTAGCAGGTCGCCACCCGGGCGCCGTTCCAGCCGAGAGCCCGGGCCATGGTGGAGCCGGCGACGTAGCCGCCGTACCCGTTGCGCACCGTCTCGCCGCCGACCACGAAATCGATGTCGGACCACGCCACGCCGGCGTCGTCGAGGGCGGCCCGGGCGGCGGTCAGGCCGTACCCGACGAAGTTGCGTCCCCACTTGCCCCACGGGTGCATGCCCACCCCGATCACTGCCACCGGTTCAGTCACCGCAAGGCCTCCATTTCCAGACCAGGGCCCCTGACCCGTCGATCGGCTCCACCACCAACTCCACTGCGGCCCCGACGCGCAGATCGGCGACCCCGTAGCCGGACGCCACCTGGCCGAGGATGACGATGTTCTCCGGGCGCAACTCGACGGCCGCTATGGCGAACGGCTCGAAGGGCTCGGTGGCCGCCACGAACGGCGGGGGCGGCTTGTACTGGGCGTCGGTGTAGCTCCACACCCGCCCCCGCCGTGACAGGGGGGTGTCGACCATCACCGCCGAGCGGCACGCCGGGTTGGGACACCACTCCCCGGTGGGAGGGAACTGGTAGGTGCCGCACTCCGGGCAGCGCCGCCCGATCAGCGCCGGTTGGGGGTCAGTGGTGAACCACCCGTCGATGACGGGAGCCGCCTCGGTCATGAACCCTCCTCGGGTAGTTCCACGTGACGCTGGTCGCCGGGGTCTATCACTTCGCGGATCAAGCGAAGCTCCTCGTCGCTCGGAAGCCTCGTCTGGTCGATCACCTCGGCCCGGGCCAGCTCGAAGCCGGTGGCCGCCACCACCTCGTCGACGGTCACGCCCGGGTGGACGCTCACCAGCCGCAGGCGGTGGTCCGGTCCCCCGAAGTCGAGGACCGCCAGGTTGGTCACCACCCGGCGCAGGTCCAGGAACTCGAGCGCGCCGGCACCCGCCGCCGCGGCCCGGTCCCAGCCCACCCCGGTCACCACGTCCACCTTCTCCACGAACACCCGGGGTGAATGGTTGGCCACCCAGTAGCTGGTGGCGTGGTTGACGGTGTTGCCCGGCGCGCCCCGGAAGCCGATCAGCTGGGTCTTGGGACGGGCGTAGTCGGCACCGATGGCCGCGAAGTTCTGGTTGCCGTAAGGGTCGATCTGGGTGGCTCCCATCACGACGTGACGACGTCCCGACCACACCACGTCGAACATGGACCGGTAGGGGTTGTAGTACTCCACGACCCGGCCCTCGGGCCAGCCGAAGGCGCCGTCGTTGGCGATCAGGGCCGCTTCGCCGTCGGTGGCCATCAGGAGGGGCTCGAAAGTGGCCCGGGCCAGGCGACCGGCGATCATCGGGATGGTCCCGATGGGGTTGGCGACGATCTCGCCGTCGCCGCGGAAGCACTCGGCGAGAGCCACCACGCACACATCGGCTCGGGTCGCGCTCACGACGGCACCTCCACATGCTGGCGGTAGAACTCGGCCCAGTCCTCCGGGGAGCGGGCCGCGGCGGCGTACTGCTTCTGCAACTCCTCGTCGCGCTCGTAGTCCGGGACGCACGACGTGAACCACGCCCCGCCGGGGCTTTCGACCACGCCGTCGACCATGATCCGGGCTATCCGCAGCCGCAGCTCCGTTCCGGCCTCCTCGGCGAGGGCGGCGGTGGGGACGATCCGCTCGGCCGAGATGAACCGGCGGGTCGGTGCGGCCCGCAGGAACAGGTCGTCGAAGTACAGGTCCGGCCCGAGGAAGGTGGCGTTGCCCCTCTCGTCGGCCCGGTTCAGGTGGCAGATGGCGGCGTCGAGCTCGAAGGCCGGCACCGCCACGAGCTCCATGCCGTCGGCGAAAGGCGATCTGACCGTGGAGAGCAACGGGTTGAGCTTCATCAGGTCGCTGCCCAGTCCCACCCGGGTGGGCAGGAAAGGGACCCGCCAGGCGGCCGCCTGCAGACCCAGGAGGAACAGGCCCTCGTCGAAGGGCACGTCCTCCACCGCGCCGGACTGGCGAGCGGCGCGGAAGTGCGGCTCCAAGGCGATGGAGTCGAGGGAGGCGAAGGGGTACACGGCCCGGCGCACCTTGCCGGTGGCGCAGAGCAGTCCGAGGTCGGGGCCGGCGAAGCTCACGACGGTGAGGTCCCGCAGCGACGAGCGGGCCATGGCCCGGACAATGGACATCGGCTTGCGCCGGCTGCCCCAACCGCCGATACCGATGGTCATGCCGTCCTCGAGGGTGGCCACGACCGCTTCGGGCGACATGAGCTTGGAGCTCATCGGGAGGTGTCCGTGTCCCGCTTGGCGACGAAGGCGTCGCGGTGCTCGTCGGCCACCCCCGAGAGGTTGAGCTCGAAGGTGAAGCCCTGCTCGAAGCGGTAGGACTTCTTCACGTCCCACGGGTCGATGCCGTTGAGCGACTCCTTGGCCGCCCTGATCACCGTCGGCGACTTGGAGGCGATGGTCCCGGCCACCCGCCGGGCCTCGTCCACGAGGCCGTCCCTCGCGACCACCGACAGCACCGAGCCGTAGGCGTGCAACTCGGCCGCCGTAACGGTGGCCGAGGTGTAGACCATGGCGCGCATCCGGTGCTGGGGCACGAGGCGGGAGAGGTGGGTGGCGGCGCCGAGCGCCCCCCGGTCGACCTCCGGCAGACCGAAGTAGGCGTCGTCGGAGGCCACGACGATGTCGGCGTTACCGGCCAACCCGACCCCGCCGCCCACACAGAATCCGTGGACCGCGGCCACGACCGGTACCGGGCAGTCGTACACCGCGGCGAACGCCGCGTAGCAGCCCCGATTGGCGCCGATCAGGGCGTCGAAGCCCTCGGTCTCCTGCATCTCCTTGATGTCGACACCAGCGTTGAAGCCGCGGCCCTCGGCCCGCAGGATCACCACCCGGACCTCGGGATCTCGGCCGAGTGCGCTGACCTGGTCGGCCACCGCGAACCAGTCGGCCACTCGGAGCGCGTTGACCGGCGGGCAGTCCATCACCACCTCGGCGATGCCACCGTCCCCTAACTGCGATGTAACCGGCACTTGCCTCCCGGCTCCCTTCGTCGTCGTTTCTGCTCTGAGACTTCCATGGGCCGGTCGCGCTCAGGCGACCGACGAGGCCGGGAGGCGCTCGGAGAATTCCAGCACCACCCACACCGCTCTGGCTATGCGGTCGTAGACGTCAGCGATCGATTGCGACCCCATGACCCACTGCCGCAGCTGCAGGTCGAACACCGATGTTGCCACCGAGACCACGTCCTTGGCCACCTCGTCGGGGAGACCCTGCAGGGACTCGACGTAGACCTTGGTGTTGCGGGCCATGTTGCGGGCGAAGATCTCCCGGGTGAAGGGATCCTCTGACGTCTCCAGGGACAAAACGACCCGGGCCAGCTGCGGCCAGCTCTGGAAGGCCCTCATGGAGCGGTGCAGCACATCGGTGAGGCGCTCGGCGTTGGTCGATCCCCGCAACGGGCGCCGCTCGACGTTGGTGACCAGCTGGGCCGCCCAGTGGGCCAGGACCTCGGCGAAGAGGTGATCCTTGGACTGGAAGTAGCGGTACACCGTCCCGAGGGCCACCCCGGCCTCGCCGGCCACGTCCTTCATCTGTATCTGGGTGTGGTCGTGGCTCCTGAGCAGCGACAGCCCGGCCTCGACGATGCGTTCCCGGCGGGCCAGCTGCGCCGCGCTCAGCGTCTCGGGCAGCGGCGGGGCGCTCACCTTCGGAGTCGATCGCTTGGGCACTGAGTCGTTCCCTCCCGGGCGGTCCACGCCGGCCACATTTCCGGTGGGTGGGACCCCGGCTTGAGCGCGGCTCGACTGCATCTCCTACGTTGTAGGCAATGAAAGCTGATTCTAGCTTAGCGAGAGGGTCCCGCCGGCGGCCCGCGCAGGGGAGTGATAGCTGATGGCCATGCCCAAGGACGTTCCGATCATCGACACCATGATCGGCTTTCCCGTCGCCGACTTCGAAGCCACCTACGGCTTCATCCGCCGCCAGGTGAAAGACGACGACTCCAAGGAGGGGATGCAGTTCCCCGTCGAGTACATGTTCAAGGACGTCCCGAAGGGCCACGACGGGGTCAGCGACCCGGTGGCCAGCACCCTCGAGCAGATGGACCGCTACAACATCGCGGTAGGGATGATCGGCACCAGCCGTGACGGCGTCAGCGACCGGGCCCTGCGGGAGCACCCCGACCGGTTCATCGGCCGCACGTCGGTCGATCCCAACGAGGGCATGAAGGCCATCCACAAGATCGTCCGCGACCACGAGGAGCTCGGCGTGCGCGCCGTGTCGGTCTTCCCCGCGGGGACCTTCCCGCAGGTTCCGATCAACGACAAGAAGATGTACCCGATCTACGCCAAGTGCGTCGAGCTGGGCCTGTCGGCGTGGGTGAACGCCGGTATTCCCGGGCCGCGCCTGCGGGGCATGTGCCAGCACGTCGAGCTGATCGACGAGGTGATGTACGACTTCCCGGACCTCACCTTCGTCACCATGCACGGGTGCGAGCCCTGGGAGGCGCTCGCCGTGAAGCTGATGCTGAAGTGGCCGGGCCTGCACTACTGCACGTCGGCGTTCGCCCCCAAGCACTACCCGAAGGCCATCATCGACTACGCCAACACCCGCGGTGCGGACAAGATCCTCTACGCCGGCTACTACCCGATGGGGCTGACCCTGGAGCGCATCATGGGAGACATGCCCAACGTGGCCTTCCGGGACCACGTGTGGCCCAAGTTCCTCCACGACAATGCCGCCCGCATCCTCGGACTGCCGCTGCTCGCCCCCGCGGCCGAGCCGGCCGGAGCGGCCAAGAGCGAGTGAGCACCGAGGCCCCATCCCGGCGCCCGGCGCTGCTCACCTGGGCCGAGGACGAGCTCCTCCCCGAGGCGGCGCGGGCGGCGCTGACCGGACCCGGCGCGCCGTTCGAGATGACCGAGGAGGAGGTCCTCGGGACCACCATGCGGGTCTTCGTCAAGCGGCCCCGCAACATGCGCCAGGTCCTCGAATCGGCCGGGGAACGCTTCGGGGACCGACCGTTCCTGATCTTCCCGGGAAGGACCTTCACCCACCGCTCCATGATCGAACCGGTGAGCGCCGTGGCCGGCGCGCTGCGTCGCCGCTACGGAATCGAACCGGGCGACCGGGTGGCGGTGGTGGCGGCCAACTGCGAGGGACACGCCCTGACGTCGTGGGCGACCATCTGCCTCGGCGGCATCATCGTCGAGCTGAACGGCTGGTGGACCGGGCCGGAGATGGTCCACGGACTCGAGCTCACCAAACCCAAGGTGCTCCTCGGGGACCGCAAGCGCCTGGACCGGCTGGCCGGTCACGACATCGGGATTCCGGTGGTGTGCTTCGAGGACGAGCTGGCCGACCTCGAGGCCGAGGGGGCGGGCGTCGCTCTGCCACCCGACGGCATCGACGAGGACGACCCCATGGTGATCCTCTTCACGAGCGGGACCACAGGCCGTTCCAAGGGCGCCGTGCTGTCCCACCGGGCCCACATCCACATGATGACGCAGGCCGCCCTCCAAGGCGCCGTCGGTGCCATCCTGGAACCAGCTTCTAGCCCCCAACCGGGGGCCGGGGCGGGTGCTGGGCCGGCTCCCGCGCCGGGTGGCGGACCGGTCGCTCCGGCCCCTTCCGGGGTGAGTGGTTGCGCCATAGGGGTGTCACCGATGTTCCACATCTCCGGCTTCTCGACCGCGCTCATCGGCGGTTCGGTGATGGGCATGACCATCGCCTACCCACCGCCGGGGCGCTGGGATCCGCAGGTGCAGCTGCAGATGACCGAACGCTTCCAGGCGACCAACTGGGCCCTGGTGCCGACCCAGCTGTGGCGCCTCCTCGAGCACCCCGACTTCGACCGCTACGACCTGTCGTCGCTGCGGCGCGTCGGTGGCGGCGGGGCCACGTTCCAGCCGGAGCTGTGGAAGCGGGTGGCCGAGAAGCTGCCCCACCTGGACCGTATGGGCACCGGGTACGGGATGACCGAGACCTGCGGGGCGGGCACCCACCAGGACGGGCGGGCCGCCGTCGAGCACCCCGACGCCGTCGGGGCCCCGGTGCCGGGCTACTCGCTGTCGGTGCGCGACCCCGACGGGCGCGTCGTCGCCGAGGGGGAGGTGGGGGAGATCTGGTTGCGAGGCCCCTGCAACCTGCTGCGCTACTGGGACAACGCCGAGGCCACCGCCCGGGCCCTCGACGCCGACCGCTGGTACCACGCCGGCGAGTTCGGCCACATCGAGGGGGGCCTGCTCTACCTCGACGGGCGGGGCAGCGAGCTGATCATCCGGGGCGGCGAGAACATCTACCCCATAGAGATCGAGAACCGCCTCATCGAGCACCCGGCGGTCGCCGAGGTGGCGGTGATCGGGATACCCGACCGCATCCTCGGCGAGGAGGTCAAGGCGGTGGTGGTGCTGCACCCCGGCGCCGACCTCGACGTCGACACGATGAAGGAATGGGTCGGTGCCGCGCTGGCCGCCTTCAAGGTTCCCTCCCAGCTAGAGATCGTGGAGAGACTTCCCCACAACGCCACCGGCAAGGTCATGAAGCACGTGCTGCGCGACCCGGCGGCCAACCTGTCAGGCATCCAGGAGGAGTAGAAATGGACGTGCAGGAGCTATCCGACCGGGCCGAGATCGCCGACCTGATCACCCGCTACACCCGCCACTTGGACCAGCGGCAGTGGCCCGAGCTGGGAGCGTTGTTCACCGCTGACGCCAGCATCGACTACGGGGCCTTCGGGGGCTCGGTCGGCGGCGTGCCGGAGACCCTCGAGTTCCTCGCCGGGGCCATGCCCAGGTTTGCCAAGACCCAGCACATGCTGGGCCTGCCCCACATCGAGATCGACGGTGACCGCGCCCGAGCCGCCACCCCCTGCCACAACCCGATGCTGCTCGGCCAAGGCAAGGACTCCAAGGTGATGGTGTGCTCGCTGTGGTACCACCACGAGTTCGCCCGCACCCCCGACGGTTGGCGCATCGCCTCGCTGCGCGAGGAACGCAACTTCATGCACATGCTCCCCGGGGAGTCGTGACCGTCTCGCGCCGGACCCCCTCTCGGACCCGGGCCCCCGCTCGGGACCGGACCCCTTTTCAGGAAAGGAAGCCATGCCCCAGATAATCGTGGAGCGCGACGCCCACACCATGATCCTCACGCTCAACCGGCCCAAGCGGCTGAACGCCTTCACCGGAACCATGCTCGTGACCCTGGTCGAGTCCTACGCCGAGGCCATGGCCGACGACGACGTGCGCTGCATCATCCTCACGGGGGCCGGCGGGAACTTCTCGTCGGGCGCCGACCTGAAGGCCATGGCCGGGCTCGCCGACGAGGAGGACGCCCGGGCCGACGCGGCCGAGAAGACCGCGGCCGACCCGGACATCCCGTGGAAGGGATTTCTGAAGATCGACCGTCCCCTGAAGCCCATCATCGCCGCCGTCGAGGGCGTGGCCATCGCCGGCGGCACGGAGATCCTGCTCGGGACCGACATCCGGGTGGCCGGCGAGAGCGCCCGTTTCGGGGTCTCGGAGGTGCGGTGGTCGTTGTACCCGATGGCCGGCTCAGCGGTGCGGCTGCCCCGCCAGATCCCCTACACGGCCGCCGCCGAGATCCTCCTCACCGGCAAGCACATCACCGCCGCCGAGGCCAAGCAGCTGGGTCTGATCGGCCACGTCGTCCCCGACGGCCAGGCGCTGGACAAGGCCAAGGAGATCGCCGCCCAGATCAGCCTCAACGGTCCGCTGGCCGTCGAGGCGGTCCTGCAGACCATCCGCAGCACCGGAGGTATGACCGAGGCCGAGGCCTTCGCCGACGAGTGGCCCCGCGGCCAGGCGGTGTTCGCCTCCGAGGACGCCAAGGAGGGTCCCAAGGCGTTCTCGGAGAAGCGGGTCCCCGACTTCAAACGCCGATGACCGCCCGGCCCGAACCCTGGAGATGGCACACATGAAGCACATCGACCTGACCGACCCGGACCTGGTGCAACAGGCCGTCCCGATGGAGCAGCTCGACCAGCTGCGGGCCACCGAGCCGGTCTGGTGGAACTCCCAGCCGTCGGGCTTCGGTTTCGACGACGGGGGATTCTGGCTGCTCACCCGCCACGCCGACGTGCGTGAGGTCTCGGTGCACCCGGAGATCTTCTCGAGCTGGCAGAACGGCGCCATCGTCCGCTTCGCCGAGGGCATGACCCGCGAGGACGTCGAGATGCAGCGGGTCATGATGATCAACGTCGACCCGCCCGATCACACCAAGCTCCGACGCATAGTCAACCGGGGCTTCACCCCCCGGGCCATCCGGATGATCGAGGGCGCGCTGGCCGAACGGGCCGAGCGCATCGCCGTCGAGGCGGCCAAGAAGGACGGCGGGGATTTCGTCACGGAGGTGGCCTGCGAGCTGCCCCTCCAGGCCATCGCCGAGCTGCTCGGGGTGCCCCAGGAGGACCGCCGGCGCATCTTCGACTGGTCCAACCAGATGATCGCCTACGACGACCCCGAGTACGAGATCGACCCGGCGGTGGCCTCGGCCGAGCTCATCAACTACGCCATGGCACTCGGCCAGGAAAGGGCGGCCGCGCCGCGCGACGACATCGTCACCAAGCTGGTGACCGCCGACCTGGAGGACCGCGGCCTCACCACCGACGAGTTCGCCTTCTTCGTGCTGCTGCTGGCCGTCGCCGGCAACGAGACGACCCGCAACGCCCTCACCCACGGGATGATGGGGTTCTTCCGCTTCCCCGAGCAGTGGGAGCGCTACAAGGCCGAGCGGCCGGCCACCACGGCCGACGAGGTGGTCCGTTGGGCCACCCCGGTGATCGTGTTCCAGCGCACCGCCCTGCAGGACACCTCCGTCGGGGGAGCCGACATCAAGGCCTTCCAGCGCGTCGGACTGTGCTACAGCGCCGCCAACTTCGATCCGGAGGTGTTCGACGACCCCTACTCGTTCGACATCGGCCGGGACCCCAACCCGCACCTCGGTTTCGGTGGTGGCGGTCCGCACTACTGCCTCGGGGCCAACCTGGCCAGGATGGAGATCAACCTGATGTTCAACGCGATAGCCGATCACCTGCCCGACATCAACGCCGCCGGGCCGCCCCGCCGGCTGCGGTCGGGGTGGCTCAACGGCATCAAGGAACTCCCCGTGAGGTACCGGTGAGCGCCCCGATGGACAGATACGTCGGCAAGTCGGTCATAGTGACCGGAGCGGCGTCGGGCATCGGCCGGGCCACGGCCCTGCGCCTGGCCGCCGAGGGGGCCCGGGTCGCCTGCTTGGACCGCGCGGCCGAACCCCTTTCGGAGTTGGTGGAGCAGGTCGCCGGGGCGGGGGGCACGGCCACCGCGGTGAGCTGTGACGTGTCGGACGTGGAGCAGGTGCGGGCCGCGGTGGAGGCCGCCGTCGGCCTCTACGGGCCGACCGACGTGCTGTGCAACATCGCCGGCATCGGCCGCTACTACAACAGCACCGAGATGGCGCCCGAGGACTGGCAGAGGATCATCGACGTGAACCTCACCGGCACATGGCTGGTGGCCCAGGCCGTGCTGCCCCACATGCTCGATCGTGGCGGCGTGATCTTGAACACGGCCTCCACTTCCGGCCTGTTCGCCCAGCCGTGGCAGGCGGCCTACTGCGCCTCCAAGGGCGGGGTGGTGATGCTCACCAAGGCGTTGGCGCTCGAGTACCTCGACCGTAAGTTGAGGGTGAACGCCATCGCCCCCGGCGGGGTGGAGACGCCCATCATGAAGGACTTCTCCCAGCTCCCCGAAGGCGGCGACTTCTCCCGCATCATGCGCTACGTGACGCCGACCGGCTTCTGCCGGCCCGAGGACCTGGCGTCGCTCTACGCCTACATGGGATCCGACGAGGCCCACTACATGACCGGATCGGTGGTCCTCATGGACGGCGGCATGACCCTCTGACGTGGATCGGAGCGGGACGCCGGGCCGTGTCCTGGCGAAACTAGAACACGTTCTGTAATGTTCAGATCGGGAAAGGGAGGGCGAACGTGTACATCGGATACACCGAGGAACAGGAGCGCCTGCGCCAGGAGCTGCGGGCCTATTACGCCGAGCTGCTGACCCCAGAGGTCGAGGCCGAGCTGGCCGACTCCAAGGGGGTCGGCGAGACCATGCGGCGGGTCGTCCGCCAGATGGGCGCCGACGGCTGGCTGGGGGTCGGGTGGCCCGAGGAGTGGGGAGGTCGCGGGTTCACCGCCATCGAGCAGTTCGTCTGGTTCGACGAGTCGATGCGCGCCGGTGCCCCCGTGCCCATGCTCACCATCAACAGCGTGGGACCGACCATCCGCCAGTTCGGATCCAAGGAGCAACAGGACTTCTTCATCCCGGGCATCCTCAAAGGCGAGATCCACTTCTGCATCGGCTACACGGAACCGAGCGCCGGCACCGACCTGGCCAACCTCAAGACCACGGCCATCCGGGACGGCGACGAGTACGTGGTCAACGGTCAGAAGATCTTCACCAGCCTGGCCGGTGGTGCCGACTACATCTGGCTGGCCGCCCGGACCGATCCCGAGGCCAAGAAGCACAAGGGCATCTCGATGTTCTGTGTCCCGATGGACACCCCGGGCCTGAGCATCCAGCCCATGAGCCTCCTGTCGGAACACGACATCAATCAGACCTTCTTCGACGACATGCGCATCCCGGCCAGTTGCCTGGTGGGCAAGGAGAACGAGGGCTGGGGTCTCATCACCAATCAGCTGAACCACGAGCGGGTGACGCTGTGCTCGTCGGGGGTGATCGACCGCCACCTGGTCGATGTCCAGCGCTGGGCCCAGGAGACCAAACTGGCCGACGGCCGGCGGGTCATCGACCAGGAATGGGTGCAGGTGAACCTGGCCCGCCTGCGAGCCCGGCTCGAGTACCTGCGCCTGATGAACTGGAAGGTGGCCTGGACCGCCACCCAGGGCCATCTGGACGCCGCCGACGCGTCGAGCATCAAGGTCTTCGGCACCGAGTTCTACCTGGAGGCCTACCGGGTGCTGATGGAGATCATCGGCGAGCGGGCCTACCTGAAGGACGGGTCGCCCGACGCCGTGCTGCACGCCCGGCTGGAGCGGGTCTACCGCAGCACCCTGATCCTCACCTTCGGTGGGGGCACCAATGAGATCCAGCGCGATCTCATCGCCATGTTCGGGCTCGGGTTTCCCCGGGCCTCCCGCTGAGGAACTGGACGCGAGGAGCCAGGATCGTGGATTTCTCATTGTCGGAGGAGCAGGCCGCGGTAGTAGAGGCGGCCGCCAAGCTGTTCGAAGGACATCTGAGCGACGAGAGGCGCCAGGAGGTGACCGCCAGCGGGGAAGGTATCGACCGGCAGCTGTGGTCGGACCTGGCCGAGGCCAACCTGCTGGGCCTGGCCGTGCCCGAGGCCTACGGCGGCAGCGGGCTGGGCTTCGGTGAACTGTCGGTTCTGCTCGAAGAGGCCGGTCGGGCCGCCGCCCCGGTCCCCCTGTGGGCGGCCCTGGTGCTCGGCGCCCTCCCCGTGGCCGAGTTCGGGTCGGAGGAGCAGAAGCAGCGCCTCCTGCGCCCGGCGGTGACCGGCGAGCTCATCCTGACCGCCGCACTGGTGGAGGTCGGCACCGAGCCGGAGCAACCCCTCACCACGGCCCGCGCCGTCGATGGGGGCTGGGTGCTCGACGGGACCAAGATCTGCGTGGCGGCCGGCACCCTGGCCGGGACCTTCCTGGTGCCGGCCCGCGTCGGCGACGCCGTCGGGGTGTTCCTCGTCGAGGCCGCTTCCGACGGCGTCGAGGTGACCGCCGAGATGACCACCACCGACGTGCCCGAAGCCCGCCTCGAGCTGAACGGCGTGCGGGTCGGTCCCGAGGCCGTGCTCGGCCACCCCGACGGCGGAAAGGCCGTACTGGCCTGGCTGCGCCCGCGGGCCACGTCAGGCCTGTGCTCGCTCATGGCCGGTACCTGCCAGGCGGCGCTCAAGCTGACAGCCGAATACGCGGTGACCCGCAAGCAGTTCGACCGGCCCATCGCCAGCTTCCAGGCCGTGGGGCAGCGGGCCGCGGACGCCTACGTGGACACCGAGGCGGTCAGTATCACAGCCCGCCAGGCGGCCTGGAGGATCTCGGCCGGGCTGCCCGCCGAGGAGCACGTCGCCATAGCCAAGTTCTGGGCCGCCGACGGGGGCCAGCGGGTCGTCCACGCCGCCCAGCACCTCCACGGCGGCCTCGGAGTGGACCGCTCGTATCCCCTGCACCGCTACTTCTTGGCGGCCAAGCAGATCGAGCTGACCCTCGGCGGGGCCACCCCCAACCTTTTGCGCCTCGGCGCCCTGATGGCAGAGGAGACCGTCTAAATGGACAAGCTGTCCGGTCAGAGAGTCGTCGTACTGGGGGCCACCGGCATGGTGGCGACCCCCGTGATCCACAGTCTGGCCGCCGACAACGAGGTCTGGGGTGTGGCCCGGTTCAACAATCAGGCGGCCAAGGCGGCACTCGAGGAGGCCGGCGTCAAGACCGTCACCCTCGACCTGTCCGACCCCGACACCTCGGTGCTGCCCACCGAGGTCGACTACGTGGTCAACCTGGCCGTCACCCACTCCAACGATTTCGCCACGGCCCTCCGGTCCAACGCCGAGAGCCTCGGCCTCATCATGCGTCACTTCCGGACGGCCAAGGCCTTCCTGCACTGCTCGTCGACGGGGGTCTACGCCCCCAACGGTTCCCACCGCATGCGCGAGGAAGACCCGCTGGGTGACAATCACCGGGCCCTGCTGCCCACCTACAGCATCTCCAAGATCGCCGCCGAGTCGGTGGCGCGCCTGTCGGCCCGGCTGTACGACCTGCCGACGGTGATCACCCGCCTCAACGTGCCCTACGGCGACGCCGTGGCGTGGCCGTCGATCCATCTGGAGTGCATCCTCGGCGGCCATCCCATCCAGGTGCTCCCCGGTGAACCCTCCTACTACTCGCCCATCCACAGCGATGACATCATCCGCCAGATCCCCCGCTTCCTCGGGGTGGCCGCCGTCCCCGCGGTCACGGTCAACTGGGCCGGGCCCGACGTGGTGAGCGTCCAGGAGTGGTGCGGGTACCTCGGGTCGCTGGTCGGCAAGGAGCCGGTCATCGAGGAGACCGAGCAGGCCCTGCCCAGCGTGGCCGTGGACACCAGCTTCATGGAGCAGCTGATCGGGCCGGCCGAGGTGCACTGGAAGGACGGCATGCGGAGGATGGTGGCCAACTCCCATCCCGAGATCACTCTGCGCGACGTCTAGGCCCGGCGTCCTCCCGCCGCCGTCCCGGCCGGCCCGTCGACCGGGCCGGCCCCGCCGCCCGCCCTGGGCGATACCATAACCACCTGATCCGCGACGCCCTGCGCTACTATGGCCGCGGCAGGGCCACATGAATCCCGGACGGCTCGATGGATGCGGGCCTCGAAGGGGTCGTGACCCCGCAGGTCGACAAGTCCGGAATGGAAGGAAACCGGAATAGGTTCAACCAAGGGGCTTTGGCCGTCGATTCCAAGGCCGTTGGGTGACGTAATGGGAAGCCGGGTGTCGGCGACGGGCCGACTGTCGGGCGACGCGGCCTGTAACGGCCGCGGTTCCCCGGTGCCGGGTGGCTCCAGGGTGTGAGTGGAGAGAGAGCTGAACCAGATCACGTTAGAGGCAGCAGCCGCCGCTGATGCCGGCGGTTGGGCGTCAGAAGAGGAGCGCAGTGCGCTCACAGCCCAGCCCCTGGCCTGGGCCGCCGCGCTGCGTCGACTGATACACGAGACCGACGACGGCCTCCGCTCGGCGGCCGGCCTCACCGGGGACCTGAGGGACGTGGTCCTCGCCGACCTGCGCTCGGAGCGGGAGCGGTTGGCGGCGGCGTTGTCAAGGGTGACCGGCGGTGACACCATCGACCCGCCGGACGTGGCCGCCGACGGACCGGCCCGGCCGGAGCCGACCGAGGTGGACAGCCGCCGGCCGCAGGCTGTCCGGCCGCCGACCGAGGTGGAGATGCCGAGCGGTCCCGCCCGCCTCCACGCATCGTGGGGCGAGGGACGGGTGGTGGTGTGGGGAGGTGGCCCGGGAGCAGTGGCCGCCAGCGAGGAGCTCGACGAGCTGCTGGCCAAGGCCGAGGCGTCGGGTATCGGCTGGGAGAAGCACGCTCCCGTCCCGGTGCCCTCGGGCGAAACCGTGGAGGCCCGCAGTGCCCCGCTGTCCCAGACGCTGGGCTGGTTGGTGGGCATCGGGGCCGGGGCGGCCGGCGACGAGGTCGGTTCCAGCCTGCGCTGGCTGGGTGAGGTGGCCCTCTGGGGCACCGAGCTGGTGGCCCAGGGTCACATGGTCCCGGTCCTGCGCTCGGCGACGGGCGCCCCCTCGGGGGGCCGTCCCGGTAGCGGACGGCACCGGGTCCGTTGGGTACCCGCGCTGGTCGGCCGGGAGAGGCTGCACGACCTGGTGGTGCGCATGCCCGGGGCGGTTTCGTGCCTGCAGAACGCCACCCCCGCCGACGCGGTAGCCCGATCCATCCTCTCGGCCGTGGTGGACGCTGTCTCCCGGGCCGGGGCCGGGCGCCTGGTGGCCCCGGCCGCTCCGCCCCACGCCGGCACCCGCACCGAGATCGCCGAGGCCCTCCTGTCGGGCCTGGACGGCCGTCCTTTCATCGCCGACATCGATCCCGCCGGAAGAGTCGGCGAGGACCTCAAGCGGTGGGCGGCGCCGGTGACGAGCAACCACCGGGTGGGACTGATCGTCCGGCTCGATCCCCCCGAGCAGCACGGCGGGTGGCTGCTCACCGTGGAGGCCACCGGGGTGGACAAGCACCCGATGCCCGTGGAGCACGCCCTGGTGGTGTCGTCGGGCACCAAGTCCCAGCACGTGGAAGCCCAGCTCAAGCGGCTGGAGCGTCTGGTGCCGGCCCTGCGCCGCCCGAGTACCCGGCGCGGCCAGGTCGTGCTCGACGGCGACGAGGCCATGGAGCTGATGTTCACGACCGGTCCGTCCCTCCAGGCCGCCGGCTTCGAGGTGAGCCTGCCCCGGGTGTCGCGCCGGCGGCCGTCGCCGCAGCTGCGGCTGTTCGCCGAGGCCCTCGGCGGTGAGTCCCAGGTCGGCGTCCGCCAGCTGTCCAACGTCCGCTGGACGGTGCTCTTCGACGACCTCGAGCTCGACGCCGCCGAGATCAACCGTCTGGCCAAGGAGGCGTCCCCCCTGGTCCGGGTGAGGGGCCGCTGGGTCCATCTCGACCGGGCCGATCTCACCGCCGCCGCGGCGGCGCTGGCCGAGCGGGCGGCCATCACCCAGATGTCGGGGGCGGAGATGATCCGCCACGCCGTCGGCCTGGAGGGCAGCGCCCTGGGCGGCCCGGTAAGGGTCGACGGCTCCGGCTGGGCGGCCGAGCTGCTCAAAGGCGCCACCAGCCACCCGCCCGCCCCGATCGACACCCCGGACGGTTTCGCCGGCCAGCTGCGCAGCTACCAGGCCGAGGCCGCCGGGTGGCTGGCCTTCCTGGACCGGGCCGGGCTCGGGGGGTGCCTGGCCATGGACATGGGCCTGGGCAAGACCCCAACCCTGCTGGCCCACATGCTCCTCGACAAGGGTCACGGCCCGTCGCTGGTGATCTGCCCGCCGGCGGTGCTGGGCAACTGGGCGGCCGAGGCGGCCCGCTTCACGAGGAGCCTGAAGGTCTCGGTGCACCACGGCCCCCGAAGGGCCGAGGGCGAGTCGATCGCCAAGCTGGCCGGTCTGTCGGACGTGGTGCTCACCACTTACGCCACCGCGGTTCGCGACATCGAGGCCCTGTCGGCACTGCACTGGCGGCGGGTGGTCGTCGACGAGGCGCAGGTCATCAAGAACCACACCAGCGACACCGCCCGGGAGCTGCGCCGCCTGTCGGCCGACAGCCGCCTGGCCCTCACCGGCACCCCCGTGGAGAACGGTCTCGGCGACCTGTGGGCCATCCTCGACTGGACCAACCCGGGGCTGGTCGGGGGCCGCACCTCGTTCATCGAGAACCTGTCCCGTAACAGCGCGGTGGTCGCCCCCCGGGCAGAGACCGAAGGCGCCGAAGGCCAGGGCGCCGCCGACCGCGGTGCGTCGGCACCGCGCAGCGAGGAGAACGCCCTGCGGGCCCTCAACGGTCTGCTCATCTTCCGCCGGACCAAGAACGAGCCCGAAATCGCCGCCGAGCTACCTGACAAGGTCGACCGTCTCGACCACTGCAGCATGACTCCCGAGCAGATCGGTCTCTACCAGGCCGTCGTCAACCGGCTGCTCGACAACGGTCTCGATTCCGACGCCAACCAGCGCAAAGGTCAGGTCCTGGCGGCCATCACTGCGCTGAAGCAGATCTGCGACCACCCGGCGGCGTTCCTCGGCGACGAGGACGACCAGGACACGCTGGTCGGCCGGTCGGGCAAGCTGACGCGCCTCGAGGAGATCGTCGACGACGTGTTCGCCGCGGGGGAGCGGATCCTCATCTTCACCCACTTCGCCCGTTGGGGGGAGCGCCTCGCGGCCCATCTGAGCCAGCGCACCGGCACCAAGGTCGGCTGCTACCACGGCGGCCTGTCGCGGACCGTCCGCGACGAGCTGATCGCCGAGTTCCAGCGGGGCGCCGGCGCGGGAGCCCTGGTGCTGTCCATCAAGGCCGGAGGGTCGGGTCTGAACCTGACCGCCGCCAACCACGTCGTGCTCTACGACCGGTGGTGGAACCCCGCCGTCGAAGACCAGGCCCGGGACCGGGCCTGGCGTATCGGCCAGCAGAACACCGTCATGTGCCACCGTCTGGTGTGCCCCGGCACCGTCGACGAGCAGGTCGAGGAGATCGTGGCCGGCAAGCGGCGCATCGCCGGGATGGTCCTGCCCGCCCGCAGCACCCTCGGGGATCTCGACGCCGAGCAGTTGCGCGCCGCCCTCGGGCTGCGCGACGAGGATCTGGTGGAGGACGAGCCCACCGGCGAGGACTCCAACGAGGAGGAGGCGGCCTGACCGTGAGCAAGAGGAGACGTCCGGCGGCCACCCGCCGGCTGGCCGAACAGAGGTTCTGGGGCGCGTCCTACGAGCCGGCCCCGGTCAACACCAGCATCCGCCCCAGCCCCGATCCCGGCGTCCTGGTGCGCTCCCTCGGGAACCCGCCGCTCGCCATCGACTCGGCGCAGGCGGTACGGCACCTCACCGCGGTCTACGAGGAGGCGGTGCGGGCGGCCACCGCCCTGGCCGCGGCCAACGGCGTGCTGGCCGACCCCGACCAGGACGACTGAGCGCTACTTGTAGCGGTAGGTGATGCGGCCCCGGGTCAGGTCGTAGGGGCTGATCTCCACCTGCACCTTGTCCCCGGGCAGCACCCGGATGCGGTTCATCCTCATCTTCCCCGAGTTGTGGGCCAGCACCTCGTGCCCATTGGCCAGTTGCACTTTGAACATGGCGTTCTTGAGGGCCTCGCTCACCGTGCCTTCCAGCACGATTGCGTCCTCCTTACCTTGAGCCAGCGTCTCTGCTCCTCTTCTCGGGTCCGGCCGGGCGGCCGGGGTAACTCGGGTCTGGCCACAGTGTACGGTTCCCCGAGGCCCTCGCTGGTGAGACCGAGCCGATCCGGCCGTCGCCGGCCGGGGGCCGGGCGTTCAAGACGATCCGAGGGCCCTGGTGGTGAGGCCTCTGGCGAACTCCCAGACCGGTTTGGAGCTGCTGGAGATGGCGTCCATCACCGAGCAGAACGCGGTCATGAACCACTCGATGTCCTCGCTCGTGGTGGTCAGCGGGGGGAGCAGCTTGAGCACGTCGGCGTGGTCCGAGGCGGTCTGGGTGAGGATCCGGTGGCGGGCGAAGAGGTCGCAGACGATCATCTGGGTGAACAGTCCCTTGCGGGCCAGGGTCATCGGCGCGTAGCGGGCCCGGCGCCGAAGGGAGCGGGGCATACCGAACTCGATGCCGATCATCAGCCCCCGGCCGCGCACGTCGGAGATGAAGTCGTAGCGGGCGGCGGCGGCGCACAGGGCGTCGGTGAGCTCTTGACCCCGCTCGGCGGCGTTGGCGATCAGACCCTCGTCGTCGAGCACGCTCAGAGCGGCCAGACCGGCCGCGGCGCCCGTGTTGTTGTGGCTGTAGGTGGTGTCGTGGACCAGGACGCGGGTCATGTTGGAGTAGACCTTGGCGAAGATCTTCTCCTTGCCGAGGGTGGCTCCGATGGGCGCCACCCCGCCCGAGAGGGTCTTGGCCACACTGACCAGGTCGGGCTCGATCCCGTCGTGCTCGAAGCCGAAGAACCGTCCTGTCCGTCCCAGCCCGCACTGCACCTCGTCGCAGATGAGCAGCGCCCCATGGTCGTGGAGCATCCGCAGAGCGCCGGCGAGGAAGCCCGGCGGGGCCACGTGGACGCCCTTGCCCTGCACCGGCTCCACGATCAGGGCGGCCACGTCGCGCTGGGCCAGTTCCCGCTCGAGGGCGTCGAGGTCACCGAGGGGGATCATCGTCGAGGGCAGGAGCGGGCCGAAGCCCTCGGTGAAGTCCTTGGAGCCGTTGACCGACAGCGACCCGGCGGTCAGACCGTGGTAGGCGTGGCTGCAGTAGAGGACCCGGGGGCGACCGGTGGCGTAGCGGGCGAATTTGAGGGCCGTCTCCACCGCCTCGGTGCCGCTGTTGCAGAGGTACACCCGGTCCAGGTAGGGGGCCCGCGCCACCAGCGCCTCACCGAGCAGGCCGGCCAGCAGGGGGGTGTCCATCTTGACCATGTCGGCCAGGTCGGCGTCGAGGGCGTCCTTGACGGCCTGCCTCACCACCGGATGGTTGCGGCCCACGCCGAACACCCCGAAGCCGGCCAGCCAGTCGAGGTAGCGGTCGCCGTTGACATCCCATAGGTAGGGACCCTCGGCCCGTACCCACTGACGGTCGAGACCGACCGAGTGCAGGACCTTGGCCGTCTGCGGGTTCAGGTAGCGGTCCCAGAGATGGGCCCCTTCCCCCGCCCGGGAGGCCAGCAGGCTGTTCAGATCGAAACCCATGGGCTCAGACGCTAACGGCGGCGCGGATGGATTGCCGGAGAGATTTGGTGGTGGCCAGCACGGCGGTGGGCTCGTATCCGCAGTGGGCCATGCAGTTGGCGCAGCGGGGATCCTTGCCCCGACCGTAGCGGTCCCAGTCGGTGGTCTCGATGAGCTCCTTGTAGGTCTCGGTGTAGCCGTCGGCCATGAGGTAGCAGGGGCGCTGCCACCCGAACACCGAGTAGCTCGGGATGCCCCAGGGGGTGCACTCGAAGTCGACCTTGCCCTCCAAGAAGTCGAGGAACAGCGGGCTGTGGTTCAGCCTCCAGTGCCGGCGCCGGCCGTCGGCGAAGGCCTGGGCGAACAGCTCATTGGAGCTGCGGGTGCTGAGGAAGTGCACCTGGTCGGGGGCCTTCTCGTAGGCGTAGCCGGGGGAGATCTGCATCCCGTCCACCTCGAGCTCGTCGTTCAAGAAGTCGAGGATCTCGCGGATGGTCTCGGGGGAGTCGGTATTGAAGAACGTCGTGTTGGTGTACACCTGGAAGCCCTTCTCCTTGGCCAGGCGCACCGCGGCGACGGCCTTGTCGAAGGTACCTTCCCGGCTGACGCTCTCGTCGTGGCGCTCCCGCAGGCCGTCGATGTGAACCATCCACTGGAAGCGGGGATGGGGCTTGAAGCGGTCGATCTTGCGCTCGAGGAGCAGCGCATTGGTGCAAAGGATCACGAACTTCTTGCGGTCGAGCAGTTCCGAGACGATCTTCTCTATCTCGGGGTGCAGCAGGGGCTCGCCCCCGGCGATGGACACCATCGGGGCCCCGCACTCCTCGATGGCCGCGACGGCCTGCTCGACGGTGAGACGCTTGCGCAGGATCTCGGTGGGGTACTGGATCTTGCCGCAGCCGTTGCACTCGAGGTTGCAGGCGAAGAGCGGCTCTAGCTCCACGATGAGGGGGAACTTGTCGCGTTTGGCGAGCTTCTGGGCCGCCAGATACTTGCCGACGGCCACGCTCTGGCGCAGGGAAACAGACATTCAGCGGACCTCCACAGGCAGGGGGAAATTGATGTTCTCGGTGGTGGTGCGACGTTCCTCGACGCTTACGCCGCCGAGGGCGTCGAGGGTCGCGACCAGACGTTCGACCAGATGGGGAGGGGTGGACGCAGCGGCCGTCACACCCACCACCCGGGCACGGGAAAGGTGCTCGAAGCGTAGTTCGGACTCGTCCTCTATGAGAGCCGCCGGAGCGCCGGCCCGCTCGGCCACCTCCACCAGGCGGGCCGCGTTCGAGGAATTGGCGGAACCGATGACGAGGACCAGGTCGCATTCGGCGGCCATGGCTGACACGGCATCCTGGCGGTTCTGGGTGGCGTAGCAGATGTCGGTGGCATGAGGCCCGACGACCGCCGGGTAGCGGGCCGACAGCTCCGACACGATCTCCGCCACGTCATCGGGCGACAGGGTCGTCTGGGTGATGTAGGCCAGCCGGTCGGGGTCGGCGACGCGCAGGCGGGCCACGTCGGCGCGCTCGGTGACCAAAGTGATGCCCTCGGCCTCGCCGAGGGTGCCCTCGGTCTCGTCGTGGCCGGGGTGGCCGATCATGACGATCTGGTAACCCCTCTGGCTGAAGCGTCGCACCTCGTGGTGGACCTTGGACACCAGCGGGCAGGTGGCATCGATGACCTGGAGGTCGCGGTGAGCGGCTTCGGAGCGCACCTCGGGCGACACCCCGTGGGCCGACAGGATCAC
>JAGWSF010000061.1 GCA_028876385.1 Acidobacteriota bacterium
CTGTCGTTGGTGGCGAGCAGCGGGGCGCCGATGCGCTGGGCCAGACGGATCAGCTCGGGATTGGTCTTGTGCTGCTCCGGTAGGCCGTGGTCCTGCAGCTCGACGAACAGTGACTGCTTGCCGAAGATGTCCTGCAGGCGGGCGGCGAGGGCGGTGGCCCGCTCGAAGTCACCCCGCAGCAGGGACTGGAGCACCACCCCGCCGAGGCAGCCGGTGGTGGCGATCAGGCCCTCGTGGTGGCGCTCGAGCAGCTCCCAGTCACAGCGGGGCTTGTAGAAGTAACCCTCGAGGAACGCCTCCGAGGACAGCTTGAGGAGGTTCTTGTAGCCCTGGTCGCTCTCGGCGAGGAGGGTCAGGTGGTAGTACAGCTTCTCGCCGGCCTCCCCCTCCCCACCGGTGTCGTCCACCCGGCCGCGCCGCACCGGTCGCTCGAAGCGGGACTCGCCGGCCATGTAGGCCTCGGTGCCGATGATGGGCTTGATGCCGGCCTGACGCGCCGCCTTGTAGAAGTCCAGGACGCCGTACATGTTCCCGTGGTCGGTGATGCCGATGGCCGGCTGGCCGTCGGCCACCGCCCGGGCGATCACATCGGGCACCCGGGCCGCACCGTCGAGCATCGAGAACTCGGTGTGCTGATGGAGATGGGTGAACGACGCCCCCACTCGACTCCTGTCCTCCTGCTGGCTGGTCCGCTGAATCGGCTCACCGACGGCCGTCCACAGGTCCCTGTGCAGAACCTGTGGACTAACTACACCGGTGTGATTACTCCGGCCTGGAGGCTAGCGCAGAGCTGCGACGGCGCCGGCGGCCTAGAGGTAGGTACCGGTCCGGGCCCGCTCCTCGGTGCCCGCCGGCAGGCTGCGCTGGCGCATCTGCTCGAGCTGGGCCCGGGCGGCCATCTGCTGGGCGAACAGGGTGGCCTGGATGCCATGGAACAGCCCTTCGAGCCACCCGACCAGCTGCGCCTGGGCGATGCGCAGCTCGGCGTCGCTCGGCACGGCATCCGAGCTGAACGGTGAGGCCAGACGGGCCAACTCCTCCTGCAGGTCGCTGGACAAGCCGTCGGCCAGCTCCTTGACCGAGGTGTCGTAGATCTCCCGCAGACGGCTGCGCGAGGCGTCGTCGAGGGGGGCCTGGCGGACCTCCTCGAGAAGCTGCTTGATCATCGACCCTATGCGCATCACCTTGGCCGGCTGCTCGACCGCCTCGCGGTCGGGAGGGGGGGCCTGTGCCGGGTCTTCGTCCTCGGCGGAAATGGACGGCACGATGAGCACCTGGTCGGGCATCTGGGATGGGCGTTCGGCTCCTGGCATCACCCCTCCAGTCTGCCCCGCGACGCCAGCAGAGGAACGAACATCTCGTCGGGTGTGAGCGACCCGTGACGGCACACCAGTCGGTGTTCAGCTCCCTCCCCCGGCTCCATGAACGCGATCGGCGCGAACGGCACCAGCGCCACGTCCCCGAGACGGCTGCGGAACTCCGGGGGTACGGCTCCGCCCATCCAACCCCCGGCCTGCATCTCCTCGAAGGTGAGGACCCACGCCCGGTCGCCGTAGCGCTGGCGGCACAAACCGGCCAGCTCGTCCACCGCCTGCTGGTCATCCGCGGCGGCATGCAGCCAACGGAAGCGGGGCTCGCCGCTCACCATGGACAGGCGCTCCATGACCTCGCCGTCGAGCTCCACCAGGTTGGCCCCGACGTCCACCTGACCGTGATCGGCGGTCACCACCAGGGCCACGTCGGGGCCCAGGGCGGCGAGCAGGTCGGCCACCATACGGTCCACCGCGACCAGCTCGGCCTCGTAGTGGGCGTCGAAGCCGTAGACGTGGGCGGTCCGGTCGACACCGTCGTAGTAGGCGTAGACGAAACGCTCACCGGCGGCGACCTCGGCCAGGGTGTCCACCACCAGGCCCGACGTCTCGTACCAGCCGACCTGGCGGGCGCCCCGCTGGTGGGCCACCGTGAAGCCGGTCCCGGCGAAGGCCGCCTTGCTCACCACCGGGACGGGCCGGCCGGCGAACGGCTCGGCGACCTGGAAGGTCATGGGGTCCACGAAGGGGCGGGCGTCGCCCGAGGGAGTCCTCCATTTGAGGACGTTCATCACCTCGCGGCCCGAGGGGCCGTCCACCGCGACCCGGTAGCCGACGATGCCGTGCCCCGAGGGGGGCGCCCCCACCGTGAGCGACGTCAGGGCGCAGGCCGTGGTGGTGGGCACCACCGACGTGATGGCGGAGCCCTCCATGGCCGACAGCTCCGGGGCCAGATGGCGGCGCGCCGTGAGCTGGGACCAGCCGAGTCCGTCGATCACGAGCAGGACGACCCGTTCGGCTCCCGCCGCCGGGGCGGGAATCCACTCCGGCCTCGTACCCGCCTCGGCCATGAGGGCGGGTACCAGGCCGGCCAGGTTGGCTGCGGAGTAATCGGGCAGGACGGCTCCGCTCCAGTTCACAGGACCACCCTAGAGGTAGAATGGTGACGTGAAGGTTTCCACCCGGGGTGACTACGCCAGTCGGGCCCTTCTGTCCCTGGCGCTGCACGCCGGCCAGCAGGTACCCACCTCGGTCCGGGACATCGCCGAGCGCACCGGGCTCCCCCAGCCCTACCTCGAGCAGATCCTCCTGGCGCTCAAAGGCGCCGGCCTGGTCCGCTCCAAGCGCGGCGTGGGAGGCGGCTACATCCTGGCCCGGCCCCCGGCGGAGATCACCCTCGGACAGATCGTGAGCGCGGTGGACGGCCCCATCCAGGCCGGCGATTTCGGCGAGCCCCACCAGAACGGGGCGTGCGACCACGAAGGGCAGTGCGTGCTCCTCTCGGTGTGGTCGGAGGTGGGTCAGCACATGCGCCGCCATCTCGACTCGTTCACCTTGGCCGACATGGTCGAACGGGCCAACGGGACCCTGCCCGCCGCGGTCGCCCTGGCCTGACCGCCCCGGCCGCGGTCTCGTCGGGGGCCGGGGTCAGGCCCCGCCCAGGTAGGCGGCCCGCACCGCCGGGTCCTCCAGCAGCTCCGAGGCGGGCGCCGAACGGGTCACCCGTCCCAGCTCGATCACGTAGGCCCGGTGGGCCAGGGACAGAGCCTGCACGGCGTTCTGCTCCACGAGGAGGATGGTCGTGCCCTGCTGATTGATCTCGCGCAGGATCGAGAAGATCTGGCTCACCAGCTTGGGGGCCAGGCCCATCGACGGCTCGTCGAGGAGCAGCACCTGGGGGCGGGCCATAAGGGCCCGGCCGATGGCCAGCATCTGCTGTTCACCGCCCGACAGCGTGCCTCCCATCTGGGTTCTGCGCTCGGCCAGCCGGGGGAACAGAGTGAAGACCCGGTCGAAGTCCTCGTCGAAGGGGCCCTTGCGGTCATAGGCGCCCATCTCCAGGTTCTCCACCACCGTCATGCCCGGGAAGATCCCCCGGCCTTCAGGGGCCTGGCACAGCCCGAGACGGACCCGCCGGTGGCCGGCCAGACTGGTGATGTCCCGGCCGTCGAGCACGACCTTGCCCCGGCGCACCGGCCGCAGCCCGGAGACGGTCTTGAGCGTGGTGGTCTTGCCCGCCCCGTTGGCCCCGATCAGGGCCACGATCTCGCCCCGGTCCACCGCCAGGGTCACGCCTTTGAGGGCCTGGACCTGGCCGTAGAAGACATGCAGATCCTCAATCTCGAGGAGCATCGCCGGCCTCCATCTGCTCGAACGACTCGTCCTCGTCCACGTCCGGGCGGCCCAGATAGGCCTCGATGACCTGAGGCGAGTCGCGCACCTCGCCCGGTGTCCCCTCGGCGATCTTGCGGCCGAAGTCCAAAACCGCGATGCGGTCGCAGACCGACATGACCAAGCCCATGTCGTGCTCTATCAGAAGCACCGTGATGCCCCGGTCGCGCACCGCCCGTATCAGGTCGGCCAGCGAATTCTTCTCGGCCGGGTTCATGCCGGCGGCTGGCTCGTCGAGGAGTAGTAGCCGGGGCTTCGTGGCCATGGCCCGGGCTATCTCCAGGCGCCGCTGGCTGCCGTAGGGGAGGTTGCGGGCCGCTTCGGACTCCGACTCGGTGACGGCGCAGAACGACAGCAGCTCCCGGCCGGTCTGGCGTCCCTCCCGCTCCTCCCGGCGGTGCCGCCCCAGGCCGAGCAACGCCCCGGGCAGCCCCGTCCGGTGGCGGGCGTCGGCGCCCACCATCACGTTCTCGAGGGCCGACATCTCAGGGAACAATCGGATGTTCTGGAAGGTGCGGGCCACGCCCTTCTGGGTTATGCGGTGCGGTTTCAACCCGGTGAGCGAACCGCCCTCGAAGACCACCTGGCCCGAGGTCGGCTGGTACACCCCGGTGATCACGTTGAAGCACGAGGTCTTCCCCGCCCCGTTCGGGCCGATGAGGCCGAAGATCGAGCCCTCGGGCACCTGCAGGTCCAGTTCGGAGATGGCCACCACCCCCCCGAAGCGGATGCTCACTTCCTGCAGCTCGAGCAGGGCGCTCACGATGCCGCCTCCACGTCGGGGGGCATCAATGGCGCGCCCATTCCCCCGCCCGCCGCCAGGTCCGAAATCTCGGCCCGCCGGCGACGGGACGGGATGAGGCCCTCGGGGCGCAGAATCATCACGATCACCAGTGCCGCCCCGAATCCCAGGTAGCGGTAGTCGGTCAGGTTGCGGAAACGCTCGGGCAGCCAGGCCACGAGGAAACCGCCGACGATAACCCCGAGCAGGTTGCCCGAACCACCCAGCACCACCGAGGCGACCACCAGGATCGACACCTGATAGCTGAACACTGTCGGGTCGATGGCGTTGGCCTGGCTGGCATAGAGGACTCCGCCGGCGCCTCCCACGGCGGCACCGATAGCGAACGCCCACAGCCGGAACCGGTAGGTCGGCACCCCCATGAGCTCGGCCACGTCCTCGTCCTCGCGGATGGCCACCCAGGCCCGTCCGACCCGGCTGCGCTCGAGGCGTCGCACGGCGAAGACCGCCAGGAATATGGCGCCCAACACGAGGTACCAGTAGGGCTTGTAGTCGAGCACCCCGTAGGTGAAGGCCTTGACGCCGCCGATCGACGGAGGGTGGGGAATGCCGGAGAGGCCCTGGGCCCCCCCGTCGAAGCTGAGGTTGGTGATGGCCTGCGAGATGATCAGGCCGAATCCCAGCGTCACGATGGCCAGGTAGTCGCCGCGCAACCGGAGGGTCGGGGCGCCGAGGATCAGGCCCGATATGGCCGAGAGGATGATCCCGACCGGCAGGATCAGCCAGAAGTCCCAGTGGTGCCGGGCGGCCAGGATCCCGTAGGCGTAGCCGCCGACGGCCCAGAAGCCGACGTAGCCGAGGTCCAGCATGCCGGCCTGACCGACCACCACGTTGAGGCCGATGGCGAGGAGGATGAAGATGCCGATCTGCTCCGACAGGGCCGCTGTCCAACCGCTCTGGGGGGCCATGAAGCTGGCCACCCACGGCATCGGCACGACCACCGCCAACAGGAGGAACAGGACCACCACCGCCACCCCCTTGGCCACGAGGGGCAGCCGGTCCCAGCGCCCCCAGAAGGCGTCGGCCAGCCGGGAGTATCCACCGGCGGCCCGACTGCCGAGCCCGGCTCGGAGGTCCCGGTCGGTGCCGGTCATGCCCGGGCCCTGGCGAGAGACTCGCCCAGTATGCCGGTAGGGCGGAATAGCAGCACGACGACGAGGATGATGAACACCACCGGGTTCTGCCACTGGGTGCCGAAGATGCTGGCGCCGTAGAACTCCAGCAGCCCGATGACGAGACCGCCCAGGAGGGCACCGCGGAGGTTACCGATACCGCCCAGCACGGCGGCCGTGAACGCCTTGATGCCCGGCAGCTGACCGACATTGAACGAGGTCTGCTGGTAGCGGATGCCGTACAAGGTGGCGGCCACTCCGGCCATCACCCCGCCGATGAGAAAGGTGGCCAGGATTACCCGGTCCAGATTCACCCCCATCAAGGTGGCGGTCTCGGGGTCCTGGGCCACAGACCGGATGCCCCGACCCAGGCGGGTCGTGCCGACCAGACGGTCCAGAGCCACCATCATGACCACCCCGGTGACGATGACCAGGATGTCGATGCCGGTAACGGAGGCGGGGCCGATGTGGAAGACGGTGTTGTTGCCCATGATCGACGGGAACGCCCGCGGGTCGCGTTTGGGGTTGCTCGGATGTCCGTTGGACAGCACGAAGAGGGCGAAGACCTCCTGCAGCACGAACGACATGCCGATGGCCGATATGAGCGCGGCCAGCCGGCTCGACCCGCGACGGCGCAGAGGTCGGTAGGCGATCCGCTCCAGCATCACGGCCGTGGCGCCCGACGCAGCCATGGCCGCGGCGGCGCACAGCAAGATGAGACCGACCAAGGCTACACCACCGGGCGGATGGTGGATGTTCAGTGCGTTGAGGGTCCCGAGCACCGCCACGGTGCCCACCATGAACACCTCGCTGTGGGCGAAGTTGATCAGCTTTAGCACCCCGTAGACCATCGTGTAGCCGAGAGCAAACAGGGCGTAGATGCTTCCCAGGGTCAGGCCGTCGACGGTCGAGGGCCAGAACTGGGTCACGAAGCTGTGGAAGCTCAATGTTCCTCCGTTATGGGGAATAGAGGGAGCGGGGGCTCAGAGCCCCCGCTCCCCCCTACCGCCGGACAGGCCGGCTTCCGGGCGTCCGGCTAAGAGGTGGTCGCAAACTGGACGATCTGTCCGTTCGACACCTTGTACACGTAGATGGTCCCGCCCGAGATGTTGCCGTTGGACTGGAACTTGATGGTCTTGGTCAGGCCCGTGTACGAGTTGCTACCGAGGTAGCTGTTGATGGCCGACGGCGTGGTGGCGCCGGACTTGATGGCGGCCAGCACGAAGTTGGTGGCGTCGTAGGCCTCGGCCGAGTAGATCTGCGGCGCGGTGCCGAAGGCGGCCTTGTAGGCGGACACGAACTGGGCTGCGGCCGGGTTGTTGGACTCGTCGGCGCAGGCGCAGGACAGGTAGGCGCCGTCGGCCACCGAGGCCCCACCCGCGTCCTGAACGAACCGGACGTCCTCCGAGCCGTCACCGGACATGAACGCACCGGTGAAGCCGGCCGCCTTCAGCTGCTTGATCAGCCGTCCCGCGGCGTCGTAGTAGCCGCCGAAGAAGACCGCGGTGGCGTGCGAGGCCACCACCTTGTTGACCGTCGAGCCGTAGTCCGCACCGTTCGGATCCAGGTGGTCGGTGACGGCCACCGAGCCGCCGTCCTTGGTCACCTGGCCGGCGAAGGCAGTGGCCAGGCCGGCACCGTAGGTGCTGTTGTCGTCGATGACAGCCACGGCCTTGTCACCCAGGGTCTTGACGATGTAGTCGGCGTCGCCCGGTCCCTGATAGCTGTCGTCGGCCAGCACCCGGTGGAAGTACTTCCATCCGTTCTGGGCCAAGGCCACGTTCGTCGCCGAGGCGCTGACGTTCGGTATGCCGGCCTGCTCGAAGATGGGGTCGGCCGCCTTCGACTCACCCGAGAAGGCCGGGCCGATCACGGCCACGACCTTGTCGCCGATCAGTTTGGTCGCGCCGTTGTTGGCGTTGGACGGCAGGCCCTGGCTGTCGAAGGCGTCGATGGTGACGGTATGGGCCGGGTTGGTGGCGTTGAACTGCTGGACGGCCAGCTTCTCGCCGTTCTCGATGTTGATCCCCAGCTGGGCGTTGGGACCGGTTAGAGCGCCGAAGAAGCCCAGCTTCAGCGCCGCTCCACCTCCCCCGCCACCTCCGCTCGACCCCGCAGTGGTGGTGGATCCTCCGCTGCTGGTCGTCTTACTCGAGCTGCAGGCGGCCACGCCGAGCGCGGCCACTGCGACGAGGGCGACCACCCTCGCCCTTTTGGGTCTGACTGCTTTCATCTGGCTCCTCCTGAGATCGGGCCGTACCCGGATCAACCGGACACACTAGACCTGGGCCGGCCCCGACGGGCTGATGTCCCGCAGCACCGTCGCCAGATCTTCATGAAGGGGGGAGGAGAAATGGAGGTCTTCTCGGCTTACCGGGTGCACCAGACCGAGTTCGGCGGCGTGCAGGAAGGGCCGCCCGGGGGGGAGCTGCGGCCACCCCCCACGGGCCCGGCCGCCGTAGCGGTCGTCGCCCACCACGGGGTGCCCGATGGAGGCCAGGTGCGCCCTTATCTGATGGGTTCGCCCGGTCTCCAGACGACAGCGGAGCAAGGACACCGGCACCGGGTCGGCGTAGCGGGCCACCACCTCGTAGCGGGTCCGGGCGGGCCGGCCGCTCGACTGGACCCTCATCCGGTTGGGATCGATGTCGGACCTCCCGAGGGGGGCGTCGATGAGGCCCTCATCGGACTCGACGTGGCCGAAGACCAGCGTCAGGTATTCCCGGCCGACGGTGCGGGCCTGTAGCTGGGCGGCCAGGTCGGCTCGCCCGGCCTCGGTGCGCGCCACCACGAGCAGCCCGGAGGTCCCCTTGTCCAATCGGTGGACGATCCCCGGGCGGTCGATCTGGTCCCCCTCGGCCAGGGCGGCCAGGTCGGGGAAGCGGGCCAGGAGCCCGTTGACCAGCGTGGCCCGGCGGTTGCCGTGGCCGGGATGCACGACCAGCCCCGCCGGCTTGTCCACCACGATCAGGGTCGGGTCGGCATAGACGACCGGCACCGTCACCGTCGGGTCGGCTTCGGGGGCCTGCGGACCGACCGGCTCAATGGAGCCGTGCACCACCAGCCGCTCACCGGCGTGGACCCGCCGCGACCGGGAGGTGAGAGGACGCCGGCCGATATCCACCCGACCGGCGCCGAGCAGCTCGTCGACCTCCCGCCGGGACAGTCCGGTGATCAGGGCCAGGGCCCGGTCCACCCGCTCCCCCTCGAGGGCGGCGGGCACCAGTAGATCCAGGGTCTGGTCCTCAGGCACGGCTCCGCCAGGTGAGAGCAAGCAGTATCACGCCGACGACCACGCTGGCATCGGCCACGTTGAACACCGGCCACCAGGTGACGGCCCGGATGAAGTCGACGACCCCTCCGGAGACCGGGACGTGGCGGAAGAGGCGGTCGCCGAGGTTGGAGAGGGCTCCGCCCAGGATCATCCCGAGGGCGACGGCGACGGGGACAGAGGCCGAGCTGCCGACCCGGCGGCTGAACACGACCAGGCCGACCACCAGCACGATGACCGCGGCTTCGAGGATGGGAGTCACCCCGGTCCCCAGGCTGAAGGCGGCCCCGGTGTTGAACGTCAGGTACCAGTGGAGCGGACCGATCACGGGCTGGGCCCGGTAGGCCTGCAGGTGATCGAGAGCCAGGGTCTTGGTGACCTGGTCCACGGCCGCGACGACGACGGCCACCGCGGGGATGAGCCACCCCCGACGGCCGGCTAGCGCCGCGACGACAGCCCGCCGCTCTTGCAGGTCACGCACAGCGCCGCGTAGGGAAGCGCCTGGAGGCGGGCGTCGGGGATGGCCTCGCCGCAACGCTCACAGACTCCGTAGGTGCCGTCCTCGATCTTCTGCAGGGCGCGGTCGATCTCGACCACGGTGGCCCGGGCCTGGGCCGACAGGTACAGGTCGATCTCGCGGTCGACGTTGGCCGTGCCCCCCTCACCGCCTTCCTCGTCGAACTGCACGTCGCCCGGCTCGTGCTCGAGAGCCAGGGAATCAGCTTGGGCCTTGAGGGCCTCCGCCGAGCTGATGTAGGTCTGGCGCTCCTCGAGAAGGAGCTGGCGTTGCTCGGCGAAGAAATCGGCTCGGTCGTCTTTCACGACCTTTGGCTTGGCCCCACCGGTCTTCTTGGTCGCCGTTGCTTCCGCCTTCTTCACTGCCACAGTTACGGTTTCCTCCTTGGCCGGCTGGCCAGCCGGCGGATCGGAAAGGGTACCCCCGGTAGGACCCTTCCCACGTGCAGGCCCTTCGGCGACAGGAACGGCGACTTTTTTGGTCCGGCCCTTGGGCGCCGCGACTTTGGCCGGCGGGTCGGCCTTGGCCGACACCGCCTTGGCCGCTACCGCCTTAGCCGGAGCGACCGCCTTGGCCGGAGCGACCGCCTTGACTGACGGGGCTTTGGCTGACGGGGCCTTGGCCGACGCGGCTTTAGCCACCGGCTCATCCTTGGCCGGCGTGGTGGCGGACTTCGCAGTTGCTGCCGTTGAAGCCTTCTTCTGCATGTGGTCCTCACCTGAGGTGTAGGCCGGCGTGCCGGGCGGGTGGAAACGCTAGCCCCAAACGCCTGAGGACGCGCTCTTGTTCCCCGTATCTTGGTGGGATGCCCCCCGGCCCCAGCCATCCCTATCCCAACGTACCGGCTTCGCCTCGATTCCCCTCCATCGAGGAGGAGGTTCTGGCCGCCTGGGAGGCTGACTCGACCTTTGCCCGCTCGGTGGCCGCCCGTCGCGACGCCGACGCCCCGGAGTTCGTCTTCTACGACGGGCCGCCGTTCGCCAACGGCCTGCCCCACTACGGCCATCTTCTCACCGGGTTCGTGAAGGACGTGGTCCCCCGCTATCGGACCATGCGGGGTCAGGTGGTGGACCGGCGCTTCGGCTGGGACTGCCACGGGCTGCCGGCCGAGACCGAAGCCGAGAAGGAGCTCGGCGTGTCGGGGCGGGGTCCGATCGAGCAGTACGGGATCGGCCGGTTCAACGACTACTGCCGGTCGTCGGTGCTGCGCTACACCAAGGAGTGGGAGCGCTACGTCACCCGCCAGGCCCGGTGGGTGGACTTCGAGAACGACTACAAGACCATGGACCTCTCCTACATGGAGAGCGTCATGTGGGCTCTCAAGCAGCTGTGGGAGAAGGGTCTCCTCTACGAGGACTACCGGGTGCTGCCCTACTGCTGGGAGTGCGAGACGCCGCTGTCGAACTCCGAGACCCGCCAGGACAACGCCTACCGGGACCGGCAGGACCCGGCGGTCACCGTCGCCTTCGATCTCGACGACGGCCTCCAACTGTGGGTGTGGACCACCACACCGTGGACCCTTCCCTCCAATCTGGCCCTGGCCGTGGGCCCCGAGATCGAATACGCCGTGTTCGAGCGCGACGGGAAGCGGATGGCCCTCGCGGCGGCCCTGACCGGGGCCTACGAGCGGCAGCTGGAGGGCGCCGAGCGGGTCGCCACCCTGACCGGACGGGAGCTGGTGGGTCGGCACTACCGGCCCCTTTTTCCCTACTTCTCCACCACCGAGAACGCCTTCGTGGTGCTCGAGGCCGAGTTCGTCTCCACCGAAGAGGGCACCGGGATCGTGCACCTGGCGCCCGGGTTCGGCGAGGACGACCAGATCGTCTGCGCCCGGGCCGGTATCCCGGTGCTGTGCCCGGTCGACTCGCGGACCCGGTTCACCGCCGAGGTGCCCGACTTCGAGGGCATGCAGGTCTTCGAGGCCAACCAGCCGGTCATCCGGATGCTGCGCGCCGCCGGTGCGCTGGTCCGGGCCGACTCCTACGTCCACGCCTACCCCCACTGCTGGCGGACCGACACCCCCCTCGTCTACCGGGCCGTGTCGTCGTGGTTCGTCAAGGTGACGGCCCTCAAGGACCGGCTGCTCGAGCACAACCAGCGCATCCGCTGGGTTCCCGACCACGTCCGCGACGGGTCGTTCGGCAAGTGGCTCGAGAACGCCCGCGACTGGTCCATCTCCCGCAACCGCTACTGGGGATCGCCCATCCCGGTGTGGAAGAGCGACGACCCCGAGTACCCCCGCCTCGACGTCTACGGCAGCCTCGACGAGCTCGAGCGCGACTTCGGGGTACGACCGACTGACCTGCACCGGCCGAGCATCGACGAGCTGACCCGCCCCAACCCCGACGATCCCACCGGGCGGTCCATCATGCGCCGGGTGACCGACGTCCTCGACTGCTGGTTCGAGAGCGGGTCCATGCCTTTCGCCCAGGTGCACTACCCCTTCGAGAACGAAGAGTGGTTCGACAGCCACTTCCCCGGCGACTTCATCGTCGAGTACATCGGCCAGACCCGCGGCTGGTTCTACACGCTGCACGTCCTGGCCGTGGCCCTCTTCGACCGGCCGGCTTTCTCCAACTGCCTGGCTCACGGCATCCTCCTCGGCGATGACGGGCAGAAGATGTCCAAACGCCTGCGCAACTACCCCGACCCCGAGGCCATGTTCGACCAGCACGGCTCCGACGCCATGCGTTGGTTCCTCATGGCCTCGCCGATCATGCGCGGCGGCGACATGGTGGTAGACGAGAAGGGGATCAGGGAGGCCGTGCGCTCGGCCCTGCTCCCCCTGTGGAACGCCTGGTACTTCTTCTCCCTCTACGCCAACGCCGACGGGCGGCGGGCCCGGCTCGGCCGGACCGACTCGCCCAACGTGCTGGACCGCTACATCCTGGCGTCGCTGTCGGGGGCGGTGAACGCGGTCACCGCGGCACTCGATGAGTACGACCTGTCGGGGGCCTGCTCGGCCATCGAGGCCTTCCTCGACAAGCTGACCAACTGGTACATCCGCCGCAGCCGGGACCGGTTCTGGGGCACGTCGGGCTCGGGCGGGCGCGAAGCTGACACCCAGGATGCCTTCGACACGCTCGGTACGGTCCTCGAGGTGCTCTGCCGCCTGGCCGCACCGCTGCTGCCCCTGACCACCGAAGCGGTCTGGACGGGCCTGGTCGCCGGCGGGACCGGGCCGGAAGGCCAGGCACCCTCCACCGGCGCCGGGTCGGTGCATCTCCAGGGGTGGCCGGGCGGCGCCGATCTGCCCGACGACGACCATCTGGTCGCCAACATGGACCTGGTCCGCGAGGTCTGCTCGGCGGCCCACTCGGTGCGCAAGGCCAACGGGCTGAGGGCCCGCCTACCCCTCGCGTCGTTGGTCGTGGCCGGTCCCGGCCTCGAGGAGCTCGCCGAGTTCGCCGACCTTATCGCCGACGAGGTCAACGTGCGGGCCGTCCACTTCAGTGCCGACGCCTCCGAGTACGCTTCGGCCAGCCTGACCGTGGTCTTCAAGGTCGCCGCCCCCCGGCTAGGTCCGGCGACCCAGGAGGCGGCCCGGGCGGCCAAGAGCGGGGACTGGGCCTTGTTGTCAGGCGCCGACGAGGGACGGGCCCGCTGCGGATCGACGGTGCTCGAACCGGGCGAGTTCGAGATGAAGGTCGTGCCCGTCGACGAACGCACGACCCGACCGCTGCCCGGCCACGCCGGGGTCATCGTGCTCGACGTCGAGGTCCCCCACGAGCTCGAAGTCGAAGGTCGGGCCCGGGACTTCGTGCGGGAGGTGCAGAAGGCCCGGCGCGACCTGGCCCTCGACGTGACCGACCGCATCACCCTCGAGGTGACCGGCGGGGACCGCGTCTCGGAGATGCTCCGGGCTCACGGCCCCCTCATCGAAGAGCAGGTCCTGGCAGTTACCCTGTCCTATCTCGGTGACACCCACGAGGACGGGGACGGCCCGCCTTGGACGGCGACGGAGTTGGCCGACGAGACGGCGGTGAGGTTCCGCATAGGCCGAGCCGGCTGAACCGGGCCGGCGGCTCCGGCGCCCTGAGCCGTCTCGCCCGGATGGTCAGGTCCCGGGGTCGGGGCGCGGTCTGGTGCGGCGCCGGCCGGGCCCGCCCGACTGCGGTGCCGGCACCACCGGGGACGCCGGGCCTTGCGGAGCCCCCGGTTCCGTAGCGGCCGCCCCTTCCCTGGCTCGACCGCCTCCCGCGGCGGCCTCCATACGCTTCAAGCGGTCGTCGATGCGCTCGAGGACGGTGGTGCGTCGCTTGCCCGCCATCTCGCGATCCCTCACGTCGCGCAGTTCCCCCGGGGTCAGGCGACCCAGGTGGGGCACTATCTCGACCACCCGCAGCCCGTCGTAGCCGGCGATAGGGAAGACCACGTCTTCACCCCAGTCCTCTACGTCATCACGGCCGAAGCCACTACCGCCTTGGGCGCCGGCCTCCGCCGCCGGACGCTCAGCCACCCGCGGCTTCTCCGCGGCGGCGACCCAATCCGAGCTGCCGGCATCGGCGACCGCGGCGCCTCCCACCCCGACCGGTTCATAGCTCGGGAAGCCGGGGCCCGGGTCGCTACCGGCCCCGATCCGCTCGGAGCCCACAGCCACGACATGGTTCGCCGGCGGCTCGGCGCCGGACCCGTGACGCCGCGACAACCGGGCGAAGACGAGCAGGGCCAGAGCCGCCACCCCGGCGCAGAGCATCGACAGGTAGATCAGCCCGAGGGAGTTGACCACGAAGCCGATGATCAGGAACACGGCGCTGGCCACGACCAGCACCAAGGTCGCGAGGAGGAGCACGGCATCACCCTTTCGGGACGATTTATGTCCCGAACCCTAGTTGGCGGTTTATGACCGAGCTATACCCTTTCGGGGGCTTTCGCGACGGCCATGCCTAACAGCCAAGGGGCCCCAGCCAGCCGGCGGGGCGGCTAACGCCGACGACGTAGGCGGCTCCCGAATCGGGGGTCGCCGTCCATGTCACCGTTATCGTCGAAGAAGTCGTCGAGGGCCTGCTCGGTGCTGATCTGGTTGGCCTCGGGAGCCTGGATCACCGCCGCACCCCCACCCGAGCCGCCGCCTTGGGCCAGGCCCCCACCGGACCCCATCGACGCCGACGGGGAGGTATCCGGTCCGGGCCCAGTCACCCCACCCGTAGCCGACCCCGAGGGTCCACTGCCCTCGGCGTCGGGGGGCAGCCACAGAACCGTCTCAGGACCCGAGTCGGCGGCCGGTTCGGCCAGGCGGACCTCCGGCGCGGCCGCCACGGGAGAGGGGGAAGGAGGCGGCGCAGCGGGCGCCATGCTGCGCCGGACGCCCCCGTCGCTCGAGCGGGCGGCCGGGGCGGGCCAGAGGATGCCGGTGCGGTCGACCGCGGACAGGGCGTCGGTCAGGGCCGAGCGCAGGTGCTCCTTGTGCTCGTCGAGCCAGCGGTGCAGGGTCTCCACATCCTGCTGGGCCTGCGAGCGGCTCGACTCCAGGCGGCTCAGCTCGGCCTTGCACTCGGCGATGGTCTCCTCGAGGGTGCGGCGGCCCCGCTCCTCGGCGTCGGCGATGATCGACTGGGCCTGCTGCTCGGCCGAACCGAGAATGCGCGACGCCTGCTCGCGGGCCTCCTGCACCACCATGTCGGCAGTGCGCTGGGCCAGCACCAGCGTCTTGCGCAGGGTCTCATCGGTCCCGCCGGACTCCGAGGCCGCGGCCTCGGCGCGCTGGGCCCGGTCGACCGCTTGACGCAGACGATCCTGGAGCACCTCGATGCCGGCCGCCACCTGCTCGAGGAACTGATCCACATCCTCGGGGTGGTAGCCGCGCATCTTCTCGCGGAATTCGACCTCTCGCAGCGTCTTCGGTGAGACCTCCATGTCCTAATGCTAGTTCCACACCGACGGCCCGCTGCGGATAGCGCATCCGGCGGCCACCTATCCGGCTTCAGGGCCGGACCGGCAGCGTCCCCTGAGGCCCCGACCAGGGGGCTGCGGGGGCCGCCCAGGGGCCGACCGGCGGCGCAGGGCGGCCGGATCGGGCGCCGGGGGTGAGGCTCAGACGGGGATGCGCGCCAAGACCAAGCGGACGAACAACTCGACCACGATGATGGCCACCAGGAACGAGATGTCGATCATGCCGATGGGAGGGATGATCCGCCGGAACGGGGCCAGCACCGGCTCGGTCAGGGTGAAGACCACCTTCCGCACCGGGTTGAGCGGTGAGGAAGGGTCGTAGGGGAACCAGCTGAGGACGGCCCGGACGAACAGGACGACCACATAGAGCTCCCCGATGATGACCAGGAAGTTGGACGAAGGGGCGAACATGGGTCTCTAGAAGGGGTGCCGGTCCTAGGAGCGGTAGCCCCGCTCCTGCAGTCGACGCTTCTCCTCGGCTGAGACCTCCACATTCGAAGGGGTCAGCAGGAACACCTGATCGGCGACCTTATCCATGCTCCCCGACAGCGCGTAGGTCACGCCGCTGCAGAAGTCGATCATCCGCCGGGCCAGCTCCCGGTCGTTGGACTGCAGGTTGACGATGACGGGCTGCCCGTTCCTGAACCGGTCGCCGATCTCCTGGGCGTCGGCGAAGCGCGACGGGGCGACCACGTGCACCTTGGCCCCGTGCATCATCGGGGTGATCGGGCGCACCACCTGCGGGCGAGGTGTCACCGTCACCCCGTTGGACGCCTCGGTGGGCATGTCCCGGGCCACCGGCCTGACCGCCGAGACGACCGGCTCCTGCTCGGCGTAGCGGCGTTGCGGGGAAGCCGGTGCCGGCTCGTCATAGTCGTAGTCCTCGAACTCGTCGTCGGTCAGTCCCAGGTAGACCATCGCTTTGCGCAGCATTCCCGAAGCCATCAGATGCCTCCCGTCTCCAAGCCTATCTCCCGTGGCCCCCCAGGTTCGGGCCGCGGCCCGAACAGGACCCGACCCAACCGGATGGTCGTCGCACCCTCGGCGACCGCCATCTCGAAGTCGTCACTCATGCCCATAGACAGCTCCCTAAGTCCGAGCTGACCGGCCCGGCGGGCCAACCAGCGGAAACAGTCCCGGCTGGCTTCCCCCGGCGACGGCGGTCCCACTGCCATCAGACCGCTCAGGTCGAGGGGGAGGGTACGGACGTAGCCCACCAGGTCGTCCACATCGGAGACCGCACAGCCCGACCTGTTCGGATCGCCGAGCACGTTGACCTGGACCATGACCTCGGCTCCGGGCGCCACCGCGGCGACCCGCTCGGCCGCCTCGGGACGGTCCACCCCGTGCCAGACAGCAACCGTTGCGGCCATCCGACCCACCTTGTTGCGTTGGATGTGTCCGAGAAAGTGCCACTTGGTGCCTTCTGGGGAGACCGGCGCCTTGGCCAGCAATTCCTGGGCGTAGTTCTCCCCCACGTCGCCGATCCCCGCGGCCCGGGCGGCCCGCACCGCCTCGGCGTCGAAACCTTTGGTCACGGCCACGATCCGGATGCCGTCGGGGTCACCTCCGGCCCGCTCCACCCTCCTGCGGACGTCGGCCAGTCGCACGGCCACCGCCGCCGGGTCCGTCACGCCCGCCAGGCCACGGTCGCCTGACGGCGGGCCGTACGCGCCGTGCGCCACGACCACAGGCCGCCCCCGCAGCCGGTGCAGAGACCGGATTGGCCGACGAGGGCCGCCCCGGCGTTGTGGACGGCCGTGCCCACCCCGGCGGGAAGGTCGAGCGCCGGGCGCCCTTGACGATCGGTGGAGCGGACGTGGCGGCCCAGGCGGGCCTCCAACTCCATCAGGTCCTCGTCGCCGAAGGTGTAGCAGCAGGGATGGATGCACGGACCGAGCACGGCCTCCACCCGCGTGGCGCCGAGCCGGCGCATGCTCTGCACGGTGGCCTCCACCACGCCCGCCCGCAGGCCCTTCCAGCCGGCGTGGGCCACCCCGACGATGCCCTCGGGGCTGGCCATGGCCACGGGGGCGCAGTCGGCGGTGAGTACCGCCAGGGCCGCCCGGGCGCTCGAGGTGACAGAAGCGTCAGCGGCCTCGCCCGACCCGTCGCCGGGTCGCTCGACGGTGACCACCCGGGAACCGTGGACCTGCTGCAGCACCGTCCAGGGCAGATCCACGACGCGCCGCCGGCGACCCTCGACCGCCGGCGACGAGCCGGCCATGTCGCCGTGGGCCCAGCCCGTGGATACCACCCGCACCTCGCCGGCCAGGTGCCACTCGGCCACAAAAGGCGGGGCGGTGACGGCCGCGCTCATAGAAGGACTGCTACCCGGCCGACGCCGGGCGGACCGAAGGGCACCTACTTGAGGAAGTCGGGGACGTCGAACTCGTCGCCGACCAAGCCGAGGTCGTCGTCGTCACGCAGTTCACGCTCGGTTTCGAGCAGGCCGATGCCGCCCCCGTTACCCGCCGGGCGCTCCCGCTCGGGGGTCTGCTCGTCCCAGCGCTCGAAGCCGGCGGCGATGACCGTCACCCGAACCTCGTCGCCCATGGAATCGTCGATGACCTGACCGAAGATGATGTTGGCGTCGGGATGGGCCACCCCGTGGATGATCTCGGCCGCTTCGTTGACCTCGAAGAGGCCCAGGTCGCTCCCGCCGGCGATGTTGAGCAGGATGCCTCTCGCCCCTTCGATGGAGGCCTCGAGCAGCGGTGAGGTGATGGCCAGCTTGGCCGCGGTGACGGCCCGATTATCCCCCGACGCGGTGCCGATGCCCATGATGGCCGTCCCGGCGTTGCTCATGATCATCTTGACGTCGGCGAAGTCGGTGTTGATGAGGCCCGGCGTGGTGATCAGATCGGTGATGCCCTGCACGCCCTGCAGGAGGACCTCGTCGGCCATCTTGAAGGCGTTGACCATCGACGTCTTGTCGTTGGAGACGGTGAGGAGGCGGTCGTTGGGGATGACGATGAGGGTGTCCACCTTCTCCTTCAACCGCTGAATCCCGGCCTCGGCCTGCACCGACCGGCGCCGGCCCTCGAAGCCGAACGGCCGGGTGACCACCCCGATGGTCAGCGCGCCGAGGGACTTGGCGATCTCGGCCACGACCGGCGCCCCACCGGTGCCAGTGCCGCCGCCCTTGCCGGCGGTGATGAACACCATGTCGGCACCCTTGAGCACCTCCTCGATCTCCTCGCGGTGCTCCTCGGCGGCAGCCCGGCCGACCTCGGGATCGCTACCCGCGCCCAAGCCCCGGGTCAGCTGACGACCGATGTCGAGCTTGACGTCGGCATCGCTCATCAGCAGCGCCTGGGCGTCGGTGTTGACGGCGATGAACTCGACCCCCTTCAAGCCGGCGTCGATCATCCGGTTGACCGCGTTGACACCACCGCCGCCAATGCCGACCACTTTGATCACGGCGATGTAGTTCTGGGCGGCACCAGCCATCGAAACCCTCCGGGGCGTACCGACGCCCGCTCCTTGGCGGATACGGCGTCCATTGAATGTCAGGATAAACAGGACAGAGCGTGCCACGCCCTGCCCGGAAAAGCGCGGATGCCCGCAGGCACACGGTGCCGGGGGCATTCGTCGGGCCGCTCACCACCCCCGCCCTTGGTGCGCCTCGACAAGGCAACCCTTGACTAGAGGTAGAGAGTTATGTCAACCTACTGCGTGGGTTTAGACAGTACCCGCCGGCTTGGCGCGCCGTCAAGGGCACCCCGGTGCTCAGCCCCCGGAGGAGCCACCGCCCGAGGCTGCCGCGCCCGCCGCAGGCGACGCCACTCCCCCGCTGGCGCCCGTCTGCCCCGCCGTCCCGGCCCCGGCGGTGCCCGCGCCCCCCTGGGCCGTGCCCCCCTGGGCGGTGCCCCCCTGGGCGGTGCCCCCCTGGGCCGCGCCACCGTTGGCCGCGCCACCGTTGGCCGACCCTGAACCGGCCGGCCCCGAACCCGTCGGCCCTCCGCCCGTCCCCGCTCCCCCCGCTGAGGCCGTTCCCGCCGGGGACGAACCCGGACTGGACGAACCGGAGGTGGACGCCGCGGCGTTCGGCGGGGGCCCGAAGGGTGGGCTGGTCGTCTCGGCCGCCGGTCGGGACGGCACCGACAGGTCGATGCCGGTCACCCCGCTCAGGTCCGCCGAGTCGAGCATGGTGGCCAGCGCCGACGCCTTGGCGGCGAGCAGCGAACCGTCGCCCAGGAGCACGGTCACGATTCCCACCGCCGACCGGGGGGGCGCCACGGTGAGGACCAGGCCGGTCGGCGATCCGGCGTCGGCGGTGAGCACCGCGGATCGAAGCGTCGCGGGCAGGGCGTCGATCACGGCCAGCAGCGCGGCCGCCCCGCTCGGTACGTCGGGGCCGTCGGCCGGGGCGTACATGTCGACCAGGCCGCCGGCGGGCGTGGCAGGTGACAATCGCGGTCCCGGGGTCCCAACCAGCCAGGCGCCCACGGCGGGAACCGAGCCGACCGATTGGAGCATGGGCAGGCCGGCGGCTTGGACCGCAGCGTCGGCGATCACCCGGCCGGTGGCGTCGATCTCGGCCCACTTGCCGCCCACGGCCACCACCGCCAAGGGGGTGCGGGCGGCCACCGAAATGCGCACCGTGCCCGGCCAGACCCGCTCCACCTGCGCCCCCCCGAGGAGCGGATCGGCGTCGAGACGGGCGGCGATGGTCGGCGCCTTCACGTCGATCATGAGGGTGTGGCCGGTGACACCGGCCAGGCGGGTCACGGCCGTCGGGTTGCCCCCACCGGTGACGGTCACCCGGAGGTGGCGGACCCGTAGGAGCGGCGTGTAGAGGCTGCCCACGGCCAGGGCCGCGACGCCCAGCAGCGAGCCGACGGTGAGCACGATGTGGAGCCGCCGCCGGCCCTCGGCCCGGCGGGCGTCGACCCAGCGGCGGGCGATGCGGGGATGAATGGAGGGTGGCATCTCGGCCCCCTCCGGAGCGTCGAGCAGGTCGGTCAACCCTTAACCTCCGGACCAGAGTATGAACCTCTACTAGAGGGTTCGGCAGGAAACCCAATGAGTCGGAGCTCGGGCACCAGGTCCACACCGAAGCGGTCCGCGACCTCGTGGCGAACGACGCCGATCAGGTCGAAGACGTCATCGGCCGATCCGCCCGGATCGGCCTGGATGAAGTTGGCGTGCTTGGTGGAAACCATCGCCGTCCCCTTCCGCCGGCCCTTCAGCCCGGCGGCCTCGATGAGCCTCCCGGCGGAGTCGCCGGGAGGGTTGGTGAACACTGAGCCGGCGTTCTGGCCGCCCGGCTGATGCTCGCGCCGCCACCGCACGATGTCGCGGATGGTGTCCCGGCCCCGTTGCCTCGGTCCCAGGGTGAGGGCGAATCGGGCCTCGGTGACGACGTGGTGGGTGGCCACCGCCGAGTGGCGGTAGCGGTAGTCGAGGTCCGCGACGGTCACCTCGGCGGCCCGACCCAGACGCAGGTCGAACAGGCCGGCCGAGCGCAGCGACGAGGCGGTGTCGGAGCCGTGGCCGCCGGCGTTCATCCGCACCGCGCCCCCCACCGACCCCGGCACGCCGACCGCCCACTCGAGGCCCGACAGCCCGGCCTCCACGCTACGGCGGGCGAGAGCCGGGAGGGCCACGGCCGCGCCGGCCCGGACCTCGGGCCCGTCGAAGTCGATGTAACCGAAGCGGTCGGCGTCGAGCAGCACGGCGATGCCCCCGAAGCCGGCGTCGGACACCAGCAGGTTGGATCCCCGTCCCACCACCAGAATGTCCAGGTCCGAGGCCTGAGCCGCGTCGGCCACGACCGTCAGGTCGTCGGTCCCCCCGACGGTCACCCGCAGGGCCGCCGCTCCGCCCACCCGGTAGGTGGTCAGGGCCCCGAGGTCGCCCCCCGGGGACAGGCGTGGGCCGAGGCGGGCGAGGACGCTGCGGGCCCGTTCGACCCGCTCGTCCCACCCCTCGGGCCGGCCCGCCCGGCCCGGGTCCGGGGCGGTCATCGCCCCGCCCGGCCGGAGTCGAAGCGCTCGATGAGGCGCGCCGGGAGGGTGGTGATGTCGCCGGCGCCGAGGGTGAGGCACACGTCTCCCTCCCGGAGGGTGGCCATCAGGAGGTCGGCGGCGGCGGTGAGGTCCTCGACGTAGCTGACCCGGGCCTCGGGATGGGCGGCTGTCACCGCGTCGGCGATCAGACGGCCCGTGATCCCCGGCCGAGCCGGCTCCCCGGCGGAGTAGATCCCGGTGATCACCACCTCGTCGGCTCCCACGAAGCTGTCGGCGAAGTCCCGCCACAGCGCCTCGGTGCGGCTGTAGCGGTGGGGCTGGAACACCGCCACCACCCGGCGCCAGCCGCCGCTGCGGGCGGTGGCGATGGCGGCCGCCACCTCGCTCGGCAGGTGGTCGTAACCGTCGACGAAGGACACCCCCGACCGCTCCCCCCGGCTCTCGAATCGGCGACCCACCCCCTGGTAACGGCCCACCCCGGCCACCGCGTCCGGCCAGGCGGCGCCGAGAGCCACGGCCAGGGTGAGAGCGGCGGTGGCGTTGCGGACGTTGTGCAGGCCCGGCACCGACAACTCCACCGGGCCCCGGTAGGAACCCAGCCGGGGTCCGGCGCGCACCTCGAAGCGGGCCCCTCGGCGGTCCAGCCCTACGTCGCCGATGACCACGTCGGCGCCGGGGTCGGTGCCGTAGGTGAGGATCGGCCCGGCGCCCCGCGGCGACGCCAGCCGGGCGGCGCCGGGGTCGTCGGCACAGACCACCACCGGCCCGGCGGGCCCGGCGACGAACTCCTCGAAGGCCCCGACCAGCCCGTCCATGCCCCCATAGAACTCCAGGTGGTCGGCCTCGACGCTGGTGACCACCGCCGCTTCGGCACCGAGCTCCAGGAACGTCCCGTCGCTCTCGTCGGCTTCGACCACGAACCACTCGCCGGCGTCGTCCCAGCGGGCCCCGGGGCCGAACCCCGAGATTTCTCCGCCGATGATCATCGAAGGGTGCCACCCGAGCTCCTGCAGGGCGACCGCCAGCATCGAAGACGTCGTCGTCTTGCCGTGGGTGCCGGAGACGGCGATGGTGCGCCGCTCGGCGCAGATCGCCGCCAGGACGTCGGCTCGCCGCCACACCGTGAGACCCAGGCCCCGGGCGGCGACCACCTCGACGTCGGTGTCGGGGACGGCCGTGGAGCGCACCACCACCTCGGCGTCGGCGAGGACCGCGGGGTCGCTGCCGACGACCACCGTGGCCCCCAGGTCGGAGAGGCGGCGCAGAACCGGCGAATCGGAGGCGTCGCTCCCGCTCACCCGGTGGCCCATGGCCACCAGCACGGTGGCGATGGCGCTCATACCCGAACCGCCCACGCCGATGACGTGCACCCGTCGGCGGTGGCCGAGGTCGGGCCGCGGGCGGCGTTCAGCGGACACGGGTACCCACTGCCGACTCGACGAGGATGGCGACCCGGTTGGCGGCGTCGGGCCGTCCCACCCGACGGGAGGCGGCGGCCATGTCGGCCCGGCGGCCGGGGTCGGCCATCAGGGCCTCGAGCTCGGCCGCCAGGCGGTCGGCGTCGAGCTGGGCGTCGGGTACGAGCACCGCAGCGCCGATGTCGGCCAGCCGCCGGGCGTTGGCCGTCTGGTGGTCGCCGGGAGCGCCGGGCAGCGGGACCAGGATGGACGGCAGGCCCACCACCGCCAGCTCGGCCACCGTGCTGGCGCCCGCTCGCTGCACCGACACGTCAGCCGCGGCCAGCACCAACGGCATGCGCTCCTCGAACTCGATCTGGCGGTAGTCGAGGGCGGCCGTGGGCGGCCGGGCCGCGGTGACCGCCCCGAAGTCCCGACGCCCGATCACGTGGTAGATGCACACGCCGCTCCGGTCGCTCCAGCGGCGGGCCAGCTCGGCGACGGCGTGGTTGATGCGGCCGGCCCCGAGCGATCCCCCCGCGGCGAGGACCACGAAGTGAGCGGGCGGAAGGCCGAGCGCGGCCCGGGCGAGCAGGCGGCCGTCGGGGCCACCCTCGATGGCGGCCACTTCCGGGCGGACCGGGTTACCCGTGACCACGGCTCTAGGCAAAGGGGTCGAATCGAACGACACGGCGCAGGCCACCGCGAACCGGCCGGCCAGGCGGTTGGCCAGTCCCGGCACCGCGTTCTGTTCGGCGACGACGATGGGTACCCGCCACAGAACCGAGGCCAGGACCGCGGGGAGACTCGCATACCCGCCCACCGCCACGGTCACCGACGGCCGCAAGCGGCCGATCAGGACCACCGCTTGGGCGACGGCCAGCACCAGACCGCCCACGGCCGCGACATTGTCCCAGGTGAGCCGGCGGGCGATTCCCCGCCCCGGTAGCAGGGTGAGGGCGAAGCCGGCGGCGGGGACCATGGTGGACTCCATACCCCGGCGCGAGCCGACGAAGTGGATGGACGACGGGTCGTGGCCGCGCTCGACCAGGGCGCGGGCGATGGCGATGGCGGGCACTACGTGTCCGCCGGTCCCTCCGCCGGCGATGACCGCCCACGTCTGTCCCCGTCGGGGGCGTCGGCCCCCCACTACGACAGTTTGGCGATGTTGGCCAGTAGGCCGGCGCCGAAGAGGGATATCACCAGTGCCGAGCCCCCGAAGGAGATGAACGGGAGGGGCACCCCGGTCACCGGCAGGACGCCCACGACGGCCCCGATGTTGATCACCGCCTGGCCGACCAGCCAGGAGGTGATACCGGCCGCCATCAGCGCCGCGTAGCGCGACGGGGCCCGGCACGCCACCCGGACCCCGACGAGGGCCAGGGTGAGGAACAGACCGCAGACGAACATCCCTCCGACCAGACCGGTCTCCTCGCCGATGATGGCGAATATGAAGTCGGTCTGGGCGTTGGGGAGGTAGCCGTAGCTGGCGATGCTCGAGCCGATACCGTCGCCGAAGAGGTGCCCGTGGCTCAGCGCGTAGAGGCCCTGGGCCGACTGGTATCCGGTGTTCTGGGCGTCCTTGAGAGGGTGGGTGAACGACATGATCCGCTGCCACCGGTAGGGCGACGCCTTGGCCATGCCGACCAGGCCGAGGACGCCGAACCCGCCCATGACGGCCAGGTTCCGGGCCGGGAGGCCCCCGGCGAAGAGCATCCCGACGGCGATGCTGATCAGCACCATGGTGGTGCCCATGTCGGGTTGGATCATGACCAGGATCACCAGCATGCCGAGCACGGCGAGCACCGGTCCCGCCTGGTAGAGCCAGCTTCCCTTCCCGTCGCGCCGGTCGAGCACGTCGGCGGCGTAGAGGACCAGTGCCACCTTGGCCAGCTCCGAAGGCTGGATCTGCACTGTTGACGTTCCGAGCCAGCGCGACGCCCCGTAGGCGCTCATACCGAGGTGGGGAACGAGCACCGCCACCAGGGCGATGAGGGTCACGTACATGATCATCCGGGCCGGCTTCCGCCACGACTCGTGGTCGACGCGCAACGCGGCGACGAAACCGCCGGTGCCGATGATCAGCCATATCCACTGCCGGACGAAGTAGTGCCAAGGGGTGCCGTAGGACGTGAGACTCGTGATCGACGAGGCCGACAGCACCATCACCACCCCGATCAGGCACATCACCACCACGAGCACCACGAGGAGCCAGTAGCTGCCCCCTTTGGCCGTGGCGCTGCGATGGGCGGGCCGTCCCGGAACCGGCGGGCGGGGGCTGTCCACCGGGCGCAGCCGGGCCGCACCCCGCTCCCCCGGACGGCTACGGACCGCCTGGCGGCGCGGGGCCGGGCGCTGGTCAGTGGTCAGCATGCGGGTCTCCTTGCTCGATTCGGGCGTTGACCAAGCGGGCGAAGTCGTCGCCGCGGGCCGCATAGGAGCGGTACCAGTCGAAAGATGCGCAGCCCGGTGACAGAAGAACCGAGTCGCCAGGTCGGGCCGCGTCGGCGGCCAGGTCGACGGCGTGGCTCATCGAGGTGGCGACCGCGGTCGGGACCAGCCCGTCGAAGGCTCCCACGACCTCGCCGGCCGCTTCGCCTATGGCCACCACCGAACGGATGGGCGGCACCCCGGCGGCCAGGCCGGTCAGGTCCAGGCCTTTGTTGCGGCCCCCGGCGATGAGGACCACCGAGTCGAAACCCGCCACCGCGGCCAGCACCGACGCCGGGGTGGTGGCCTTGGAGTCGTCGTACCAGTCGACCCCGCCCGCCGAAGCGATCCGGGCCACTCTGTGCGGGAGCGGTCCGACCGCAGCCAGGGCCGAGCGGCAGGCCTCGGGGGGCGCCCCGGCGGCCTGGGCCACGGCCGCCGCGGCCAGAGAGTTGGCCACGTCGTGGGGCAGCCGGCGGGGCAGCTCCGACAGCGCCATGAACGGCTCTCCGCCGGGGCCGACGAGCTCGCCGCCGCGGACGCAGAGCAGCGCCGGGGCCGACGCCGAGAAGCCGATACGGGCCACCCCTTCGGGGATGGTCGCGGCCCGGGCCGCGACCACCGGGTCGTCGAGGTTGAACACGGCCCGGTCACCGAGCCGCTGATTGGCCCATATGCGGGCCTTGGCCGCGGCGTAGTGGTCCATGTCGGGATGCCAGTCCAGATGGTCGGGGGCCAGGTTCAGCCAGCAGCTCACCGACGGGCGGAAGCGGGCGGTGTGCTGGAGCTGGAAGGAGGAAACCTCGGCCACCACGAACTGGTGGTCGCCGCGCACGGCTTCTATCAGCGGTACCCCGATGTTGCCGGCGGCCACGGCCCGGTAACCGGCGGCCTGCAGGACCGCCGTCACCAGTGTGGTCACCGTCGTCTTGCCGTTGGTCCCAGTGATGGCGATCAACCTGGTGTTGACGCTCTCCTCGCACACCTGGCCGGCCAGCTCGATCTCCGAGTGGACCGGGACCCCGGTGGCCGCCGCGGCGACCAGGACGGGGTGGCCCACGGCCACCCCCGGGCTGGTGACCACCGCCCCAACACGGCTCAGGATCGCGCCGAGGCCGTCGGCGGTGGTCGGGGGGACCTGCACCTCGACGCCGTCGTCGTGGCCGGCGGCGATCATCGAGGCGTCGGCCCGGTCGTCGACGACCAGAACGTCGTCTCCCCGCTCGATCAGGTAGCGGGCCACGGCCCGGCCGGTGAGCCCGTAGCCCACCACCAGGACCCGGCTGGCGGGGGTCAACCGACGCCCCCGCGCGACAGAAAGTCGGCGTAGAAGGAGCCGAGCGCCAAGGCCGTGAACAGCCCGGCGAGGATCCAGAACCGGATGATCACCGTCGTCTCCGGCCAGCCGAGCAGCTCGAAGTGGTGGTGGATGGGGGCCATGCGGAATATACGCCGGCGGAACATCCGGAAGCTGGCGACCTGCAGGATCACCGAGACCGCCTCGAGCACGAACAGCCCGCCGATGATCGGGAGCAGCAGGTCGACGTTCTCGAGCAGGGCCAGGGTGGCGATCGCCGTGCCGATGCCCAGGGAGCCGGTGTCGCCCATGAAGATCCGCGCCGGCGCGGCGTTGAACCACAGGAAACCGGCGCAGCCGCCTATGAGCGCGGTGGCCAGCAGGGCCTCGTCGAGGGGGGTCGGGTTGCCGTAGATGTGGGGGTGCTTGACCTGGTAGTAGCCGATCACGGCGAACGCCGCGAAGGCGAACGTCGACGAGCCGGCGGCCAGACCGTCGAGACCGTCGGTCAGGTTGACGGCGTTGCTGCAGCCGACGATCACGATCACCGCGAAGATCACCCATCCGACTTTGCCGAGATCCACCCCGGTGGAGTCGAATCGGGTGAACGACAGGTGGGTGTCCACCTTCAGCCAGGTGACCGACACGATGGCGAACGCGGTCGACACGACCAGCAGGGAGCCGGCCTTGGCCCGGGCGTTGAGGCCGAGACTGCGCTGGCGATGGACTTTGATCCAGTCGTCGGCCAGTCCGATGGTGGCCGCCCCGCAGACCGTCAGCAACGCCACCAGGCCACGTGTCGAGAAGGGCACGTCGATATGGGAGGCCAGCCAGCCGACCACTGCCGAGCCGATCAGGGCCACGCCGCCCATGGTCGGCGTGCCGGCCTTGCTCTGGTGGCGTTCGGGGCCGTCCTCGCGGATCTGCTGGCCGATACCGCGCGAGCGCAACCAGTTGATGAGCACGGGGGTGGAAAGGAGGGAGATGATCATGGCCACCCCCCCGGCCACGAGGAGGTTCTTCACCGGCCACCGCCCTGGCGGGACTCGATGATGCGACGCAGGGCCGACGAAGCGACCTCCACGTCGTCGAAGGGCAGCACCCGCCCTCCGATCTCCTGTCCCTTCTCGTGGCCCTTCCCGGCGATGACCACCACGTCGCCCGCCGAGGCGGTGGCCAGGGCGGTGGCGATGGCCGATGCCCGGTCGGTCTCGGACCGCACGTTGGGGGCCCCCGCCGCCCCCGAGATGATCTCGGCGATGATCGAGTCGGGGTCCTCGCTGCGGGGATTGTCCGAGGTGACGAGCACCAGGTCGGCGTGGGCGGCGGCCGCGGCCCCCATGAGGGGGCGCTTCTCACGGTCGCGGTCGCCGCCCGCCCCGAACACCACGACCAGGCGGCCGGCGCAGATCTGCCGGGCCGCCTCGAGTACCTGGGCCAGCCCGTCGGGGGTGTGGGCGTAGTCGACGATCACCGCGAAGGGTTGGCCCTGGTCGACCATCTGGAACCGTCCCTCCACCGACTCCAGCGCGGCCAGGCCCTCGACTATGGCGTCGGTCCCGGCGCCCATGGCCTCGGCGCACGCCGCGGCCGCCACCGCGTTGGTCACGTTGAACGCCCCACCCAAGCGGATCGTGACCGACCGGCCCCGCCACACGAACGTCGAGCGGCCCGGCTCCATCCGCAGACGGGTGGCGTCTTCGGGGGAGAAGGTGACCAGCGGGTCCCCTCCCGAGGCGACCCGCTCGGCCAGGCGGCGGCCCCACGGGTCGGCGCCGTTGACCACCGCGACGCCGACCCGGCCGGGCGCGAACAGGCGGGCCTTCGCTTCGAAGTAGGCATCCATCGTGTGGTGGTAATCCAGGTGTTCGGGGCTCAGGTTGGTGAAGACGGCCGCGGCGAAGGTCACGGCGTCGGTGCGGTGCTGGTCCAAGGCGTGGGAGGAGACCTCCACGGCCACCGCCCGGCCACCCTGGTCCCGCCACTCGGCGAGAAGGGCGTGCAGGTCCGGGGCCTCGGGAGTGGTCCGGCGGGAGGTCAGCGTACCGATGGTACGAGCCCTCCAGCCACTCGCCTCGAAGATGGAGGCCAGGAAGGCGCAGGTGGTGGTCTTGCCGTTGGTGCCGGTCACGCCTGCGACCAGCAGGTCCCGGGACGGGTGCCCGTAGGCCACGTCGCAGACCGGCCCCATGGCCTGACGCACCGAGGTGACCACGACCTGCGGGACGGCCAGATCCAGGGGTCGCTCGCACAACAGGGCGACGGCGCCCTCGGCCACCGCCGACACGGCGAAGACGTGGCCGTCGACGCTCGATCCCGGCACGCAGGCGAAGAGGCTTCCGGGGGCCACCTTGCGGGAGTCCATCGACACCGGGCCGACGTCGACGGACGTGTCCCCCACCGTCTGCACCAAAAGACCGGAGTCCCGCAGGTTGGCCTCCGCGATCAACCCGTCGAGGCGCACCGCTTCAGCCTGACGTGGAGCTCGACGGGGACGGATAGACCCCGGTGCTGGTCGTCGGGGTCACGTAGGGCGTCGACGGCACCGTCGGGCCCGACGCCGGCGAACCGCCCGACCCCGAACCCGATGCCGCGGTCGTCGGCGACGTGGCCGGCGGGGGTGCGGCCGCGGTGGCCGACGAGCCTGAGACGGGGGCGTCCAGGCCGGGCAGCGGGGCGCCGGCCACCTCGCCGGCCCCCGTGGCCGAAGCGGTCGTCGCCAGCGGTACTCCCGGCGCCGGCGGCTCTTTCGGCATGGGCGGTATGTCCAGCTCCTGAAGCGCCGCCCGCACGATGCGGGCGAACGTCGGGGCCGACGCCGCAGCCCCGTAGTCGGCGGTGTCGTCGACTACCACCATCCCGGTGATCTGAGGCTTCTCGGACGGGGCGTAGCCCCCGAAGCTGGCCACGAAGCGGCCGTTGAAGTATCCGCCGTTGGGGGCCGGGACCTGGGCCGTGCCGGTCTTGCCGGCGACGGTGTAGGGGTCGAGGTTGGCTGCCGTTCCGGTCCCGACCCGAACCACCTCGTTGAGCATGGAGGTCATCTCGTGGGCCACCGTCTCGGAGACCACGCGGTGACTCGGACCGAAGGGGATGACGTGCTCCTGGCCCCTGCTGTCGATGGTGGCGTTGACGAGGCGGGGCGGGACGTAGACTCCGCCGTTGGCGATGGTGTTGTAGGCGGCGAGCATCTGGATGGCCGTGACGGCGATGCCCTGCCCGATGGGAACAGTGGCGATCGACGTTCCCGACCAGTAGGTCGGCAGCAGCCCGGCCGACTCGCCCGGGAAGCGCAGCGCCGTCTCCGCTCCGAGACCGTAGGAGGCGATGTAGCGCATGAGCTGGGTCCGGCCGAGCCGCTGGGCGATCTGGATGGTCCCCACGTTGGAGGAGTTGGCCAGGATGTCGGTGACCGTCCAGTGCTCCGTGGCGTGGGATTCGGCGTCGTGGAACACCCCGTTGGACACCTGGTAGGTGTTCGGGATGGTGAACACGTCGGACGGCTGGATGACGCCCTGCTGCAGCGACGCCGAGATGGTGATCAGCTTGTTCACCGATCCGGGCTCGTAGACGTCGGTCAGCGACGTGGCGGTGGGTGACTCCACCGGCTGCACCTGGGGGCCACCCGTCGGCGAAGGTATGGAGATGGGCAACGCCGGCGTCTGCGGTATGCCCGTCTGGGGAATGGACAACTCGGCGTCGGCCAGGATGTCGCCGGTCTTGGTGTCCATGAGCAGGGCGATGCCCCGCTTGGCGTTGGCCGCCACCAGAGCCTGGGCCAGGGCCTGCTCGGCCTGGTACTGCAGTGGCTCATCGAGAGTGAGCACCAGATCCTGTCCGGGTACGGGTGCCTCGTAGGCCTGGACCCCTCCGGGCACGAGCTGGCCCCGGGGGTCGATCTGCGCCACCTCCTTGCCGTTGCGCCCGGTGAGGACGGTGTTGTACTCGTACTCGAGCCCCGACAGGCCGGTGTCGTCCACCCCGACGGTGCCGAGGAGGGGAGCGGCCAGCTGCCCGGCGGGATAGAAACGCTTGGGTTCAGAGAGGCTGTAGACGCCGGCCAGGTGCAGGGCGGCCACCCGCTTGGCCTCGGCGTCGGGAACGGTGCGGGCCAGGTAGACGAACGTCGTCCGCCCGGTCATCTCCTGCTGCAAAGTGGCTGCGGGCAGGCTCAGGACCGGCGCCAGCTTGGCCGCTTCCCCGGCCGGGTCGGCGACCTGCCGGGGATCGGCGTAGATGGTCGTCTGAGGGATGGACATGGCCAGCTCGTAGCCGTTGCGGTCGAGGATCGCACCGCGCTCGCCGGGGAGGATCACCGTCTGCTCCCACTCGGAACCGCCGCTGGCCAGATAGACCCGCGAGTTGATCCCCTGGATCGACACCAGTTTGACGGCAATGACGAGAAAGGCCACCCCGGTCATGAGCAGCATCTTGAACGCCCGAGCCCGACCACGGGACCCGAGCCCCGGGCGGGGGGCACGATGAACCGGACGGTAACGACCCCGGCCCCCCGACGGGGGCCGCCCGCTCACGGCAGGCCTGCCAGTTCGGACTTGATCAGAGGCCAGTTGGCGTCACCGGAGGGCGCCGACGGGCCCCCGCCCGCCGCGCCGGCGGAACCGCCCGCCGTCGAGGCGGCCGGCGCGAGGTAGGCGACCTTGGACGGCTGCACCATCCCGAGCTGGCCCTCGGCCATCGAGATGATGTGCTGCGGCGAATCGAGTTCGGCCACCCGCAGACGGTTCTGCTGATAGGTCGTCTGGGCCTGTTGCACCTGCTTGTTGACCCGGTCGAGGGCGAACTGGCGCTGGGCCAGCACCACGTGCAGGTACACCAGGGCGAGAGCGACGAAGGTGGCGCCGGCGATAGTGGCGAACAGCACGGCCCGGGCTCGGCGTCGCCGTTGAGCCGGGCTCAGGCCGGGCTCGGGGACCACCGTGAGGTGGCGCCGGGCTGGTTCCTCGTGGCGCCCCGGCTCGGGGTTGGCCACGGCCAGAGCGGCGCCGCCCGAACCGGCGGCCACGGGACGGGCCAACGGAGTGAGCGGTACTGAGGGCGGGACGATGGGGGCCGCCCGCCCGGGGCCGGTTGCGACACCCGCCGGAACCGCCCGCCCAAGGCCGGCCGCGACACCCGCCGGAACCGCCC
>JAGWSF010000062.1 GCA_028876385.1 Acidobacteriota bacterium
CCCTGATCGGTCCCCCCGCCGGACCCTGATCGGTCCCCCGCCGGGCCTGATCGGGCCGGAGGACCAGGGCCGGATCAGCGGACCGGTTCAGTCGGAGGCGAGTTCCTGGCGGATCACCCGGCGGAGCAGCTTGCCGGTCTCGTTGTAGGGCATCTCGTCGCGGAACTGGACCAGCTTGGGGGCCTTGGTGGAGCGCAGATGGTCCCGGACCCACTGCTGGAGTTCCTCGGCGCTGCACGACGCCCCCGACTCGAGCACGACCGCGGCCGCCACCGCCTCTCCCCACTCGGAGTCGGGAACCCCCACCACGGCCGCCTCGGCCACCGCCGGATGGCGCATCAACGTGTCCTCGATCTCACCGGGTGACAGGTTCTCGCCTCCCCGGACGATGACGTCGTCGAGCCGCCCGTCGAGGTACAAGAACCCGCCCTCGTCGAGATAGCCGGCGTCGCGGGTGCGGAACCAGCCGTCCTCGGTCAGGGCGCTGCGCCCGAGGTACTCGCCGGCGACCTGCTCACCCCTGACCCAGACCTCACCGCGCTCGCCCTGAGCGAGGGCCACCCCGTCGGGGTCGCGGATACCCACCTCCACCGTCGGCAGCGGACGGCCCACCGAGCCCAAACGGGAACGCACCGCCGGGTCGGCACTGGCCAGGGCCTGGCGATGGTCGTCGGGGGTCAGAACCGACACCGTGGAGCTGGTCTCGGTCAGGCCGTAGGCGTTGACGAAGTTGACGTCGGGCAGGACCTTCATGGCCCGCTCGATGGTCTCCACGGGCATCCTCCCGCCTCCGTAGGAGAGATGGCGCAGGGAGGACATGTCGCAGCCGGTGTCCTCCACCCGGTCGAGGATACGGCCGAGCATCGTGGGGACCACCATGGCCTGGGTGACCCGCTCGCTCCTGACGGTGTCCACCCAACCCTCGGGGTCGAACCCGGGCATGTAGACCATTCGTCGGCCGCTGTAGAGCGACGACAGGATGGATGAGATGCCGGCGATGTGATACGGCGGAACGCTGATCAGCTGGGCCTCGTCCTCGCCGGCGGCGAGGAATTCCACACTCCCGATGATGTACGACACCAGGTGGCGGTGGCGCAGGACTGCGGCCTTGGGTTCCCCGGTGGTCCCCGAGGTGAAGAGCAGCACGGCGATCTCGTCTGGCTCCACCCAGGGCAGATCGGCGTCGCCCGCCCCTCCCCCGGGAGGATCGAGGACCTCGGCGCGGGGGATGACGGTGAGTCCCGCCGCCGACACCCGGGACGCGGTGTCCTCGCCGGCCACCACCACACCGGGCTCCACCCGGGCCAGGATGGACGCCAACTGGTCGTCGGTGAGGCGGTAGTTGACCGGCACGAACGGCAGGCCGGCCAGCGCCGCGGCGAACAGTGAGATGGGCACGGCCTCGGAGTTGAGGTCGAGCAGCACGACGTACTGGGCGTTCGACTGCCGGAACCGTTCGGCCACCACCCGGGCCCGCTGCAGCAACCCGGCCCCGGTGAAGCCGCCCGCCTGTGAGCCGAGCACGATGCGGTCGCCGGCGCCGTCAGCGACCATTTCCAGGAGCATGGCTAAGTTCATGACGCCCCGAGATTAGTGGTGACGGCCTCAGGGGTGGCGGGGCAGGCGGGCCGAGTAGATGGAATACCCGTCCACGTGGCGGGCGACGGCGGTCGCCAGGAAGGTGGCGATCACGACCGGGACCATCAAAGACAGTCCACTGCTGGTCAACTCGACCACCAGCACCAGACCGGCCAGAGGTGCCTGTAGGGCGGCGCCGAGCATGGCGGCCGACCCGACGAGGGCGAACGCCCCGACCGGCGACCCCGGCCACATCCAGGTCCAGCCCAGCCCGGCGAGGGCACCGAACACCGCGCCGGTACTCATGAACGGGGTGAACAGGCCGCCCTGGGCTCCGCTGCCCAGGCACAGAGCCGTGACGAGAGGCTTGAGGGCCCACAGCCCGAGCAGCACCCCGGCCGAGCCGATACCGAGGAAGGCCCGGTCGGCCATGTCCTTACCGTTTCCGAACAGCCCGGGGAGAGCCAGACCGGCGACGCCGAGCAGACCGAAGGCCACGGTCGGGGCGACGATGGTCGCCCGACCCTCCAACCGATGGTGCGAGACCCAACCGATCAAGCGGATGTAGAGGCTGGCCAGAGCCCCGATCACCGGTCCGGCGACCAACGAGAAGCCCAGCACCGTGGCGCTGAAGCGGAAGTCGGGGATGTTCACGTAGGCCGGATGATGAGGAAGGTAGAGCCATGACACCGCGGTAGCCACCGCGCTGCAGGCCAGGGCGGGCAGGACGACGGGGAGGGCGATGGTGCCGAGCATGACCTCCGAAGCGAACAGCGCCCCTCCGAGCGGAACGTTGTAGACGCACGCCAGCCCGGCGCCGGCCCCGCACGCCACCAGGAGGCGCCGGTGGGCCGGGCTCATCCGGAACAGCCCGCTGGCCATCTCGCCCGACACCCCGCCCATGGCCTTGGGGGCGGCTTCGCGGCCGATGGAGGCACCCATCCCGATCACCACCTCGGAGATGGCCCCGGACAGGAGGGTCCGCCGGAACGAGAGCCGGCCCCGACCGGTCCATACGATCTCGTCGACGTCGGAGCGTTCCCCCGCCGTCCAGCGCCGCAGCAGGTACCAGGCGGGGCCGCCGAAGGCGCCGGCGACGAGCAGAGAGACCACCCGGCGCAGCCCGCTCGCCGCCGTGACCCGGGTCTGGAAGTCTCCCGGCCCGGTTCCGAAGGCCAGGTGCTGGAAGCTGAACAGTATGAACATCATCAGGTCCCCGAACAGACCGGTCGCCACCCCGGTCAGGACCAGCGCCAACCAGAAGCGGGCGCTGTAGGGGGTGTCACCGTCGCCGGTGACGTTGGGTTGCTCCGTGGCGCCCCGTCCGGAGGGCAGGCGCCGGCTGATGAGGGGCGGAGGGACCCGAACCCGTCGCAGCAACTCGTCGTCGCCGGGAACGGAACGGCGGGTGAACCTCAAGGACGTGGTCCGGGCGGGCACCGGGTCATGGCACCGGGCGACGGTACCACCGGAGGCCTCACCTACCGGGACACCGGTCCGACCCGAACCCCCGACCGGCGGGAACCCCGGAGAAGTGGACCTCCCGACCGGCGGGAACACCGGATGACCGGGTGGTGTTCGAACAGGGGATATGACGGAAATGCCGCAGAAGCCGCGCGTCCCCGATTGGGTCGTGCTGGCCATCGCTTGTGTCGCCCAGTTCATGGTCGTGCTCGACGTGTCCATCGTCAACGTGGCCCTGCCCTCGATCGGTCGGGACCTGCACTACAGCGCCACTGGCCTGCAGTGGGTGGTGAACGCCTACGTCCTCACCTTCGCCGGTTTCTTGCTCCTCGGGGGCCGAGCCGCTGACATCTTCGGGCGGCGGCGGGTCTACCTGCTCGGCCTCGCCGTCTTCACCCTCGCCAGCCTGGCCGGGGGACTGGCCCAGAACTCCGGCTGGCTGACGGCCGCCCGCGCCGTGCAGGGCGTCGGAGGAGCCATCCTCTCCCCCGCCACCCTGACCATCATCGTCACCACCTTCTCGGGTCCTCGACTGGCCCGCGCCCTCGGGGTGTGGAGCGCCGTGGCCGGGGCCGGGGGGGCGGCCGGGTCGCTGCTCGGTGGGGTTCTCACCGCGGAGATCTCGTGGCGTTGGGTGCTCTTCGTCAACATCCCCATCGGCGCGGCCGGCATGGTGGCGGCCGCCGCCTACCTGACCGAGAGCCGCCGGGCGTCCGGTGACCGGCCCCGCCTCGACGTCGCCGGCGCCTTCGCCGTGACCGGTGGCCTCGGCGCCTTGATCTACGCCATCGTGGGCACCAACACCCACTCGTGGGGGTCCACCCAGACCATCGTGTTCCTGCTGGTGGCGGCCGCCCTGCTGGGTGCCTTCGTCCTCATCGAGGCCCGCCTGGCCAAGGCCCCCCTGGTCCCCTTCCGGCTGTTCGCCAACCGGTCGGTCACGAGCGCCAACCTGGTCATGTTCCTCATCGGTGCGGCCTTCTTCTCGTTCTGGTACTTCCTCTCGCTCTATCTGCAGAACGTGCTCGGCTACAGCGCGCTGCGAGCCGGGTTCGCCTTCTTCCCCCTCGCCGTCTTCATCATCGTCGGGGCGCAGGCCAGCTCACGGCTCATCGTGCGGGTCGGCGCCCGCCCTCTGCTGCAGGCCGGGACGCTGGTCGCGGTAGCCGGGTTCGCCTGGCTGTCGGCTCTCGGGCCCCACAGCTCGTACTGGGTTCACGTCGTCGGTCCGGCCTGCATGGTGGCCCTGGCCCTCGGGCTGCTGTTCACGCCGCTGGCGTCCGCCGCCACCCACGGCGTGCACTACAGCGAAGCGGGCCTGGCCTCGGGGGTCCTCAACACCTCCCGCCAGATGGGCGGTTCGCTGGGTCTGGCCGTGCTGGCGACCATCGCCACCTCGGCCGCCCACTCCTCGACGGGTAGCCCGGCGGCGGCTCTCACCCACGGCTACAGCCGGGCGTTCATCGTCGCCAGCGTGATAGCCGCCGCCGCCTTCGTGTTCTCCTTCGCCGTGCCGAGCGCTCGGCGCGCCCACCCCGAGACCGATGACGCGGCTACGGGTCCCGCCGGCGACAGCGACACGCTGGCCAGCCTCGATCCCGCCTGAGCCCCGCCGGGGCCGGGACCGTCCGGGGCTGACGGGGCTGACGGGGGTGACGGATCAGTCGAGGCTGTCGGTATCAGGCCAGGGGTCGGGCCAACTCCAGCGCGTTGTCGTGGAGGACCAGGCGGCGGTCCCCGTCGGACAGCACCTTGGTCTCGGGCAGATAGTCGAGCGGCTCGGGCAGCGACTCGATGTGGGGCCAGTCGGATCCGAACATGACCCGGTCGGCGCCCATCCACTCCACCACCGACTGCAGGTCGTCCTCCCAGAACGGGTTGATCCAGATGTGCCGGCGGAAGATCTCCACCGGGTCGTCGGCGAAGTAGCCCTTCATCTTGCGCTCCTGGGAGCGCAGCTTGCGGAACAGGTCGGGCAGGAACTCGGCGCCGTTCTCCACCGAGGCCACCCGCAGTCGGGGGAAGCGGGTGAAGTGATTGGCCAGCACCATCGACAGCAGGTAGTCGTGGACGGCCTTCTCGATGGCGAAGCTCTTGATGGACGGCACCGAGCCACCCTTGAAGGTGGCGGCGAAACCGTCCACGGCGTAGCCGTCGGAGCTGGGTCCACTGTCGCCGGCGTGCACGACCAGGGTGACTCCGGCTTCGTTGAGGCGGGCCCAGAACGGGTCGAACATCGGGTCGAACGGGCTACGCCGCCCGATCTCGGTCGTGGGGGCAGCGGTGCGCATCACGATGAGCCGGGCACCCTGGTCGAGCACCCATTCCAGCTCCTCGACCGCCCAGTCGACGTCGGCCAGCGTCAGGTACGGCGCCGAGATGATCCGCCCCTGGTAGTCGAACGGCCAGTCCTCGGCCAGCCACCGGTTGAAGGCCCGGAAGGTCTTGCAGACCGCCACCGGGTCGTGCTTGAGCAACTCCTCGTAGATCATCCCGAGGGTGGGGAACATGAAACAGCCCTCCACGCCCTGACGGTCGAGCGTCTCGACCCGGGCGTCGGGACGGTGGTACTCGGGGCGGACCGGCTCGTGGTCCTTCAGTATCTCGAGCGGGTTGAGGCCGTTGGGGTTGCCGCGGAAGTACTCGCTCAGGCAGCCGGGCTTGGCCACCGGGTCGAACGTGGCGTTGGCCACGGCCCGGCTGACCCGTCCGCCTATGACGTGGTACTGACGGCCGTCGATGGTCGCCCACTGCACGCAGCGGGGGCCGTCCTGCTTGGCCAGGTGCCTGGTGAAGGCGTCGGTCGCCTCGTAGTAGTGGTTGTCGCCATCCCACACCGGTCCCGTCGTATCCATGACACAACTGTAGAACACGTTCTGCTTTTGGGGAAGAGGCGGCCCGTCTGGCCGAAGCCGGTCGACCTACGTAGCATCGGGGGGTCGTGGCCTCCTCGTCGCTGCTCTACCCCTACACGCTGGGGATGATGGCCGCCGTCAACCCGTGCGGTTTCCCTCTGCTGCCCGCCTACTCGGAGCTGTTCGTCGGCGCCGCCGGCGAGCACGACGGGCTGGCGGCACGCTCGCTGAGGGCGGTCGTGGGGGCGCTTTACGCCACCGTCGGGTTCCTGGTGCTCTTCGGGGTCCTCGGGTTGCTCACCGAGGCGGGCTGGTCGGCGGCGGTCGGGAGGTCGGCGACGGTCGCCAGCTACGTGATGGTCGGCTTCGGCGTCGCCATGGTCGCCATCGGGGTGCTGACCTTGACGCGCCGGTCGTTCAAGCTTCCCCTCCCCGAGCTCGGCACCGGCGCCGGGCTGAGGCGGCCCGCCGGCCTGGCGGTGTTCGGCTTCTCCTACGGCGTGGCATCCATCGGCTGCGCCCTACCCCTCTTCGTCGGCGGGGTGGCCGCCAGCTTCAGCCAGAGCGGCTCGTTGCGGGGGGTGACCGGCCTGCTCGCCTACGGCCTGGGGATGGGCACCATCCTGGCCGCTTTGGCCGTGGGGATGGCCGTAATGGGACGCGGTGCGGGGCGGCCGCTCAGAAGGCTGTCGCGCTGGGTGCCGCAGGCCGGCGGGGTACTGATGATCCTCATCGGTTCGTACCTGGCCTGGTACTGGGTGGCCGACATCGCCGCTCCGGGCCGGACCTTCGCCCCCCAGAGGCTGGTGGAGCGGCTCCAGTTGGACGTCGCCAACCCCATCGACGCCCACGCCCAGCTAATCGGGGCGCTCCTCGGGGCGGCGGTCATCGTGGCCGTGCTGGCCGGCGGACTGGCCCGACCGGCGCCGGCCCGGAGGAGGGAAGTACGAGACCGCCTCGGCGAGGGCCCGCTCGGCTTCGACGCTGCTGTCGCCGAGGGCCACGGCGTAGCCGCCGGGACCCTCCAGGGGGCTGACGCTCCAACGCTCGGCGGCGGCGACCGGGGGGCGGCCGTCGCCGGCGGTCAGGGCGAACGCCACGGCTCGGTGGGCTCCGACCACCGCCGGCCCCTCCCAGCCGGGGTCACGGGTGTCCAGCGAGTGGCCGAACAGCGGCCGTCCGCCGACTGAGACCGCCAGTTCGCTGTGGAAGTGGCCCGGCCGTTCCCCTGACCGCCCGAGCACCACGACCTCCCGCCAGAAGAGCGACGCCGAGGCGTCGAGGTCGACCCGGGCCATCTGGTGGTGGTCGCTGCGCCCGGTCACCACCACCGGTTCGGGGCACCATTCCAAGCGGGCGTCGGCTCCCACCCCGACGTCGATGACCTGCTGACTGCCCCGGCCGGCCCACAGCACCGAGGCGGCGGTGGTGCGGATGGTGGCCGCCGCCCCGGGCCGCACCGTGACCGAGAGCAGCAGGTCGTCGTCACCGACCGGCGAAGCCGAGGTGCCCACCAGCCAGACTGCGCCGGCCGCCGCTCGAAACGCCACCGGAGCCGCTTCCCTCATGTGCTCCATCCGCCCGCCAGGGCCGATGGTGACCGAGGCCTCGGATCTCAGAGCAGGCCCTCGACCCAGCCGGTGACCGGAGCGGCGAGGGGGTCCTCGGCCAGGCTGACCATGACGAAAGGTCGGTCCCCGCGCTTGGCCGCGCTGTCACGTCGCATGACGTCCAGGTCGGCACCGACCATGGGGGCGAGGTCGGTCTTGTTGATGACGAGAAGGTCCGAGGAGGTGATGCCGGGGCCGCCCTTGCGGGGGACCTTGTCACCGCCGGCCACGTCGATGACGAATATCTGGTGGTCGATCAGCCCGTAGCTGAAGGTGGCCGTCAAATTGTCCCCGCCCGACTCCACGAGGACGACCTCGAGGTCGGGGAAACGCCCCTCCAGTCCCTCTACGGCCTCCAGGTTGGCGCTTATGTCGTCGCGTATGGCGGTGTGGGGGCAGCAGCCGGTTTCGACGGCCACGATCCGCTCGTCGGGCAGGACCGCCGCCCGGCGCAGGATGGCGGCGTCCTCGGCGGTGTAGATGTCGTTGGTGACGGCGGCCACCGATCGTCCGGCCAGCCCCCGGCACAGGGCCGCCACGAGAGCCGTCTTGCCGCTGCCCACCGGTCCTCCGATCCCGATCCGTAGCGTTTCACGAGGCAAAGAGACGAACCTCCCATAGTGCGTGGGACTCGGCGCCGATCTCGAGGAGCGGGGCGGCGGCGGCCGGGCGGCCCCTGCTGGTGGCGACGGCCTCGATCTGATCGGCCAGGCGGCCCAGCACCGACGCCACCGCGAAGGGGTCCAGGCCGAGCAGCCGGGTGGCCGCCCACGCCGGTCCGGTCACCGACGCCGAGGCCGCCAGCAGGGCCGCGTCACCGGCGCCGAGCCCGGCGGCGAGAGCCACCGCCCCCAGCGCCACCGGCCACATCGGCGCGTCCGGTAGGCCGGCGAGAATATCGGCGCCCTGCGGCCAGACCGAGCGAGCGGCGCGGGCCACGCCGCGACCCTGGGCCCGGCTGGCCCGGCGCTGGGCTTGAGACGGCGTCCGGGCGGCCACCTCGGCGTCCAACCGGGCCCGGTCGGCGCCCTCCTCGGCGGACGCGGCGGCGAAGGCCGCGTCCACCCGCCCGGTGGTGTGGAGGCGGCCTACCAGCCACCCCTCCAGGGTGCCGACGTCCCCCACGGCGCGGCGCGCCACGGCCTCCTCCAGGCCACCGGAGTGGGCGTAGCCGCCGGTCGGCAGCCGGCTGTCCGCCAACAGAAGGAAAGCGGCGTTCACGGTGTCAGAAGAGGAAGTAGCGCTGGGCCATGGGCAGCACGGGAGCGGGGTCCTCCGTGACCACTTCGCCGTCGACGCGCACCTCGAAGCTGTCGGGGTCCACGTCGATGCGGGGGCGGGCGGTGTTGTTGGGCAGGTCGTCCTTGGTGAGGCGCCGGGTGTCGGTCACCGCCACGAGAGGTTTGTCGGCGCGCAGTCGGCCGGCCAGACCATCCTCGAGGGCGGCGGGGGCCACGAAGGTGAGCGACGTCCGGGGTCCACCGGCGAACATGGGCCGAGCCCAAACCGGTTGGGGCGTCGGGATGGACGCGTTGGCATCTCCCATCTGGGCCCAGGCGATCACGCCGCCTTTGATCACCAGGGCCGGCCGTACCCCGAAAAAGGCCGGGTCGTAGAGCACCAGGTCGGCCAGTTTGCCGGGTTCCACCGACCCGATCTCGTGGTCGAGCCCGTGGGCTACCGCCGGGCAGATGGTGTACTTGGCGACGTACCGGCAGGCCCGCTCATTGTCCGACAGCCCTCCGAAGCGGCGTTTGCCCACGTGGGCGGTCTGCCAGGTGCGCAGGGCGACCTCCCCGATGCGCCCCATGGCCTGCGAGTCCGAGCCGATCATGGAGATGGCCCCGAGGTCGTGGAGCAGGTCCTCGGCGGCGATGGTCGAGGGGCGGATCCGGGACTCGGCGAACGCCAGGTCCTCGGGCACCGACGAGCTGAGATGGTGGCACACCATGAGCATGTCGAGGTGCTCGTCGATGGTGTTGACGGTGTGGGGGCGGGTCGGGTTGGTCGATGACGGCAACACGTTGGCCTCGGCCGCCACCTTGATGATGTCGGGGGCGTGGCCGCCCCCGGCCCCTTCGGTGTGGTAGGTGTGGATGGTCCGCCCGGCGATGGCGGAGAGCGTGGTCTCGACGAACCCCGCCTCGTTGAGGGTGTCGGTGTGGATGGCCGCCTGGACCCCGGCCGCGTCACACACCCTCAGGCAGGCGTCGATGGCGGCCGGAGTGGTGCCCCAGTCCTCGTGCAGCTTGAAACCGCCCGCCCCTCCCCTCAACTGCTCCCAGAGGCCTTCCTCCGAGCGGGTGTTGCCCTTGCCCAGCAGCACGACGTTCACCGGCCAGGCGTCGAGGGCCTCGATCATGGCCCCCAGCCACCAGGCTCCCGGCGAGACCGTGGTCGCCCGGGTGCCCTCCGCCGGTCCGGTGCCCCCACCGATGACGGTGGTGACCCCCGCCGCCAGGCCTTCCTCGACGATCTGCGGACAGATCAGGTGGACGTGACAGTCGATGACCCCGGCGGTCAGGATCTTCCCGTTACCGGCGACGATCTCGGTGGACGGGCCGATGTGCAACCCGGGGGTCACACCGTCCATGGTCGCCGGGTTGCCGGCCTTGCCGATGGCCACGATCCGCCCGTCCCGCACGCCGACGTCGCCTTTCACCACGCCCCAGTGGTCGAGGACCACCGCTCCGGTGATCACCAGGTCGGCGGCCCCGTTGGCGCGGGTGGTGACACCCTGGCCCATCGACTCGCGAATGACCTTCCCGCCCCCGAAGACCACCTCGTCGCCGGCCCGCCCCGGGCCCCCGCAGCGGTCCTCGGTGACCTCGATCCACAGGTCGGTGTCGGCCAGACGGACACGGTCACCGACGGTAGGCCCGTAGAGCGCGGCGTAGCGGCGGCGGTCGATCTCAGACACGGGTGCCTCCGTAGGCGACGACGGCGACCTCGCGGTGCACCCCGGGCTCGAAGCGGACGCTCGTCCCGGCCGGCACCGCCAGGTGGCACCCGGCCGCGGCGGCCCGGTCGAACTCGAGCGCGGCGTTGGCCTCGGCGAAGGGGAAATGGGAGCCGACCTGCACCGGGCGATCCCCGGTGTTGACGACGGTCAGCACCAACCCCTCGGCGATCACCACGGGTTCGGAGCCGACCCGGATCTCACCGGGGATCACGGTATGGGCTGGTGGACCGTCACCAGCTTGGTCCCGTCGGGGAAGGTGGCCTCGACCTGCACCTGTTCGAGCATCTCGGGTACCCCCTCCATCACTTCGGCCCGGGTGAGGACGTGGCGGGCGCTGGACATGAGCTCGGCCACCGAACGGCCGTCCCGGGCGCCTTCGAGCACGTAGCTCGAGATGATGGCCACCGCTTCGGGGTGGTTGAGCACCACCCCCCGGGCCCGCCGGTCGCGCGCCACCATGGCGGCGACGCTCAGCAGAAGCTTGTCCCTCTCATGAGGCGAGAGTTGCACGGTTTGGACTCTAGGCCCCGGCGCCGTGGACCCCCGCCTCGAGTGTTTCAGCCGATGGTCAGGGCGGTTTCATCCTCGTGAACAGCACCGACCGGCCAGACCACGATCGGCCCCACGTCGAAGCGGACGCGGTCGCCGACCGGCTCGGTGGTACGGGCCCGCAGCTCTCCCCCGGGCAACCCGAGGGTCAATACGGTGACGCGGCCCAGGCTGGCCCGGTCCACGACATCGGCCTGGTAGCGGCCCTGCTCGCCGACGATGACGGTCTCGGGCCCGGCCCCCCAGAGCACCGCCCGGCCGGGCGCCGCCGATGCGCCGTCGGCCTCGAAGCGCTGGTCGCCGCACATCACCCCGCCCTCGACGGCGGTCCCCTCCAGGAGGTCGAACCCGAGCAGCCGGGCCACCTCGGGGCGCGACGGCCGGGTGAAGACCTCGGCCGTCGGGCCGGCCTGGAGGAGACACCCGTCGGCGAGGACGACCACCTCGTCGGAGAGCATGGCCGCCTCCTCGGCGTCGTGGGTGACCAGCACCGTGGACAGACCGGCCATCTGGAGCCGGCGGACCTCCCTTCGCATCTCGGCTCGCACCGGTGCGTCGAGAGCCGAAAACGGCTCGTCGAGCAGCAGCAGCCGGGGCTGGCGGGCCAGCGCCGAGGCCAGGCTGACCCGCTGACGTTGACCTCCCGACAGCTGGTGCGGACGGCGCCCCTCGAGGCCGCCCAGGCCGAGGGCGTCGACCCAGTAGGCGGCCAGCGCGGCGTCGGCGTCGACCCCGAACAGCACCTGGCGACCGACTTCGAGATGAGGAAAAAGGGACTGCCCCTGGGGCACATAGCCCACCCGGCGGTCCTCCACCCGGGGCTGAGGGAGCCCGCCGTAGGTGACGTGTCCGGCGCCGGGGACGAGCCCGGCGATGGACCGCAGAGTCAGGGACTTACCCGAACCGGAAGGCCCGAGAATGGCCAGGCGGTGGGCCCGGGCCTGGTGGGCGACCCTCAGGTGGAAGGTGCCGGCCCGGACGTCGAGGTCGAATCCGACCGGGACGGCGGCACCCGGCTCGGGCGGCCGGGGCGGACCGAGGCGGGGCGTGGGCCGCCGCAGGCGGACCTGGGACAAACCCACGGCGACCGCCGCCGCCCCGATCACCAGGATCGTGGGGGCCTGGGTGGTGGGGATGCCCGACGCCGAGAACTGGACGTAGGTGTAGACCGGCAAGGAGAAGGGGTGGTAGGCCACGACCACGTTGGCGCCGTACTCGCCGATGGCTCGGAGCCAGGTGAGCAGCAACCCGACCCGGATACCGGACGAGGCGACGGCCAGGTCGACGGAGAAGAACCGGGCCAGAGGCCGGTGCCCGAGGGACGCGGCCAGGTCGTCGAGGGAACGGTCCACGGCGGCGAACGATGCCCGCGCCGAGAGAATGAGGAAAGGCGCCGCCACGAAGATTTGGGACAGGACCACGCCGGCCACCGAGGAGGTCAACCGCCCGTGGAACCATCCGCCCACGGTGGTGTAGGGCCCGATGAGGTAGACGATCAGGATCCCGCTCATGACCGGGGGCAGCCCCAGGGGCAGGGCGATGAGCCCCTGGACGAGGATCGAGCCGCGGCCGGGGTGGCGGGCCAGGGCCAAAGCCAGGGGAAGGCCGAGCACGGCGATCACCGCGGTGGCGATGGTGGCGCTCTCCACCGATGTCCGCAACGCCGGCCACAGACCGGGCTCGGCGAAGCCCCGCTGCGACGACGTGGACACCCGTACAGCGAAGGCCACCAGGGGTACGGCCAGGTAGACGACCAAGAGCCCGCCCAGCCAGGCGAACGGGCCTCGGCGCATCAGGCCCATCCTAGTGCGGTAGTCAGGCGACGACTACGGCGCGGAGGGTCAGCGGTAGCGGCGGAGGAAGTCCACCGTCGCCGCCGAGGAGGCGATACGCCAGTCGAGGACCACCCGGTCGAAACCCGCGGCCTGGTTGCGTTCGGATCGCAGGGAACGCAGCTGGGCGTTGACCCGTTCCCGCTGGGCCGCCACGAGCGGGCCCGGGTCGACCCCGGCCCGGTCCAGGAGGGCCAGCTTGAGCAACAGCAACGAGCGCACATCGCGGACGTGGTCGACGGGTTCGGCGAGCCAGCGCTCCAGCGCCCGGCGCCCCGCCGGGGTCGCCGCGAACACCGTCCGCACCGGGCCGCGGGCCCCCGACTCGGTGCCCTGCTCGACGATCAGCTCCAGTTGGGCCAGCTTCTTCACCACCTGGTAGACGACCGGCCGCGGCAAGGTCCAGATCCGCCCGAGCTGGCCTTCGGGGCCGAGCCGCTGAGCGACCGCGAAGCCGTGCGTTGGTTCTTCGGCCACGACCCCCAGCACCGCCCAGTCCCCGGGGGTGAGGCCTAGGAGGCGGTCGGCGGTCACCTCGAGAGTCTGGCGCGCCGACCACCGCGGAGGCGACAGCAACCGCCCGATCTGGTAATAACGCACGTCATGCAGGCTCGAGCTTCCGAGGCGGACGGAGCCGGGTTCCACCCGGCGCCGGCTGGCCCCCCGTGACCGCCGACGTGTGGTTCGCCGGCCGGGACGGCAATCGCCTGGCCGCCGACGGGGCCGGCCCCGCCGACGGGCCGCCGGTGGTCCTGCTCCACGGAGGCGGCCAGACCCGCCATTCCTGGGGCACGACCCTCACGGCCCTGGCCCAGGCCGGATGGCGGGCCTATTCGCTGGACCTGCGCGGCCACGGGGAGAGCGAATGGGCGCCCGACGGCGACTACACCCTCGACGCCTTCGCCGGCGACGTGGCCGCCGTCGCCGGGTACCTGGACCCGGCCCCGGCGCTGGTGGGGGCCTCTCTCGGGGGCCTGGCGTCGCTGGCCGCCCTCGGGGCCGCCACCGGACGCCTGGCCACCTCGCTGGTCCTCGTCGACGTGGCCCCCCGCATCGAGGCGGCGGGGCGCGACCGTATCGCCACCTTCATGACCGAGCACATGGACCACGGTTTCGCGTCCCTGGAGGAGGTGGCCGACGCCATCGCCCGCTACAACCCCCACCGGCCCCGCCCCCGGGATCTGTCGGGCCTGCAGAAGAACCTGCGCCGGCGCGACGGTCGCTGGTACTGGCACTGGGACCCGCAGTTCGTGCGGGGCGGCCTCGGCGCCCCCGACGAGACTCGCACCTCGATGATCGACACCGGTCAGCTCGAAGCGGCGGCCCGACGGATCGACGTCCCGGTCTTGGTGGTGCGGGGCCGCATGAGCGACCTGCTGAGCGAGGAGGGAGCCAGGGAGCTGCTCGAGCTGGTCCCCCACGGAGAGATGGTGAGCGTGGCCGGCGCCGGGCACATGGTGGCCGGTGACCGCAACGACCTCTTCAACGACGCCGTGGTGGGTTTCCTCGACCGTCACCGGCGTCGGCCGGGATCGCCCTCCTGAGAAGCCGCTGCGGAAGGTGGCGCTCGGGGCGGCGTCCCGCCCGCACGTGAGCGCGGTGGCTGCTTTCCCGTAGGTTCTGGGGTCATGGAGATAGACGGCAAGAAAGCAGTGATCGTCGGGGGCGCTTCGGGCATGGCCCGGGCCTCGGCGGAGATCCTCAAGGGAAGAGGCGCCTCCGTGGCCATCCTCGACCTGCCCACCTCGGCCGGCGCCGAAGTGGCCGAGAGCCTCGGTGGCAGCTTCCACCCCCTCGACGTGACCGACGAGGAGCAGGTCGCGGCGGCGCTGGCCGACGCCGTGGGCGCCCTCGGCGGACTTCACATCGCGGTCAACACCGCCGGCGGGGGGATCGCCAAACGGACCCTCACCAAGGAAGGACCCCACCCCCTGGCCGATTTCCGGCGGGTGGTCGAGCTCAACCTGATCGCCACCTTCAACCTCAACCGCCTGCAGGCCGAGTACATGTCGGCCAACGAGCCCGAGGACGGGGAGCGCGGCGTGATCGTCGACACCGCCTCGATCGCCGCCTTCGAGGGCCAGATCGGCCAGGTCGCCTACTCGGCGGCCAAGGCCGGTATCGCCGGGATGGTCTTCACCATGGCCCGCGACCTCGGCAACCTCGGGATCCGGGTGCTGGCCATCGCCCCCAGCCTGTTCAGCACCGGTATCACCGCCGGGATACCCGACGAGTTCGCCGACGCGCTGACCAAGGATGCGGCCTTCCCCAAGCGCATGGGCCGTCCCGAAGAGTACGGCCGCCTGGTCGCCGCCATCGTGGAGAACCCGATGCTCAACGCCTCGACCATCCGCCTCGACGCCGGCCAGCGTTTCGCCCCCCGCTGAGCGCCCCGTCGCTGACCGCCGGGTCAGGCGGGACCGGCCGGGCGCCTCTGTCCGGCCGGCTCAGCGACCCTTCCAGACGGGGTCGCGCTTTTCGACGAAGGCGGTAGCTCCCTCCTTGGCATCCTCGCTGCCGAAGATGGTCGGCGTCCACTCCTCGAGAAGGCGCCGGGCGTCGGCCATGTCCCCAGCCGACGCCCGCACGATCTTCTTGCTGGCGGCGACCGCCAACGGACCGTTGCGGGCTATGGCCTCGCCCAGAGCCACCGCCTCGTCCACCACCCTCTCGGCGGCCACCACCCGGTTCACCAACCCCAACTCGTAGGCCCGGGCGGCGTCGATCTGCTCGCCCGTCAACGCCAGCTCCAAGGCCACGGCCACCGGGATCCGCGAGGCCAGCAGCACGCCGCCCCCGGCGGCGATGAGTCCCCGCTTCACCTCCGGGATCCCGAAGCGGGCGGTGTCGGCGGCGACGACGAGATCACACGACAGGAGCAGCTCGAAACCACCGGCCACGGCCGTGGCCTGAGCCGCCCCGATGACGGGGACCGTCGCCCCCCCTTCGCGCAGCAGGCGGTAGAACATCCGGCGGTCGGCTTCCTCTTCCGGTGCCCCACCCCGACCCTCGGAGAACGCTCTCAGGTCCATACCGGCGCAGAACGCCCGATCGCCCGTGCCGGTGAGCACTACGGCGCGGATGTCGGGGTCGGCCTCGACTCTGGCCAACGCCCGCCCCAGTGCCGCACTCAACTCCGGCGAGAGGGCGTTGCGGGCCTCCGGGCGGTTGAGTCGGAGCACCTCCACCGCGCCGCGCCGCTCGGTTACCAGAACCGTCTCGTCCACTGACCCCTCCCGTCGCCCGTCGTCCCCGGTAACGCTACCCCCACCCGCCCGACCACCCGAAGAAGCGGCCGGTGGGCCTGTGGCGCCGGGCGCCCCGGCCACATAGGTTGATCGTATGCCCATCGCCATTTCCGATGACCACCAGGCTCTAGCCGAAACGGCCCGGGACTTCCTAGCCAAAAGCGGTGCTCGAAGCGCCAACCGGGCCCTCCTCGAAGCCGCCTCGGAAGGCCTGCCTACCTTCTGGGCCGAGATGGCATCCCTCGGCTGGTTGGGCCTGCACCTGCCCGAGGACCTGGGCGGCTCGGGCTTCGGCCTGCCCGAGCTCGTAGTCGTGGTGGAGCAGCTCGGCCGGGCCATCTGCCCCGGGCCGTTCGTCCCCACCGTCATCGCCAGTGCCACCATCGACGAAGCGGGGAGTGACGGGTTGCGCAGTGCTCTGCTTCCCGGGCTGGCCGACGGGTCTCGAACCGCGGCGATCGGCCTGCGGGGCGAGCTGAGCGTGTCGGGCGGCACCGTCTCGGGCCGGGCCCCCGGCGTGCTCGGAGCCCCGACGGCTGACCTGCTCGTCGTGGTGGCCGGCGACGACGTGGCGGTGGTGGAGCGTGCCGCGGACGGCGTGAGGCTCGAGGAGCTGTCCAACCTCGACCCGGCCCGACGCTCGGCGCATGTCACCTTCAGCGGCGCACCGGCGCAGGTCATCACCGGCGGTCGGCAGATACTGGTCGACACGGCCCGGGTCCTCCTGGCCGCCGAAGCCACCGGGGTGGCCTCCGCCACCACCGAGATGGCCGCCCAGTACGCCCGTGACCGCATCCAGTTCGGGCGCCCGATCGGCACCTACCAGGCCGTCAAGCACCACTGCGCCAACATGGCCGTCGCCGCCGAGCTGGCCACCTCGGCCACCTGGGACGCGTCGCGCGCCGGGCACAGCGGCCCCGCGGAGCGGGCCTACAGCGCGGCTATCGCCGCCACCCTGGCCGTGCCGGCGGCGGTGGAGAAAGCCCAGACCAACATCCAGGTGCACGGAGGCATCGGGTTCACCTGGGAGCACGACGCCCACCTGTACCTCCGCCGGGCGGCGGCCATCGCCGCCCTGCTCGACACCGATCAGACGGCCCGTGACGTCACCGACCAGGCCCGCGCCGGGGTGGTCCGCAGCCGAGCCGTGGACCTGCCCCCGGAGGCCGAGACCATACGCCAGGAGGTGGTGCGCTTCGTCGAGCAGGTCAAGGACATGAGCCGCGAGGACCGGCGGACGGCCATGCTCGAAAGCGGCTACGCCGTCCCTCACTGGCCGACGCCCTGGGGCCGCAACGCCGGAGCGGTCGAGCAGCTGGTGATCGAGCAGGAGTTCGCCGCGGCGGGGATCCACAAGCCGCAGTACGGGATCACCGGCTGGGTGATCCTGACTCTGGTGCAGCACGCCACCGAGGACCAGATCGCCCGCTGGGTGGCCCCGGCCCTGGCCCAGGAGGTCATCTGGTGTCAGCTGTTCAGCGAGCCCGACGCCGGCTCCGACGCGGCGGGCATCAAGACCCGCGGTAAGCGGGTGGAGGGCGGCTGGCTGGTCAACGGCCAGAAGGTGTGGACGAGCGGGGCCCATCTGGCTTCCTACGGGCTGGCGACCATCCGCACCGACCCCGACGTGCCCAAGCACAAGGGCATCACCATGATGGTGATCGACATGCACGGTCCGGGGGTCACGGTGCGCCCGCTGCGCCAGGCCACCGGTGACTCGGACTTCAACGAGGTGTTCTTCAACGACGTGTTCGTCCCCGACGACGACGTGGTCGGCCCGGTGGACGGCGGCTGGACCGTGGCCCGGGCCACTCTCGGCAACGAGAGCGTGAGCATCGGTGGCGGAGGGGGAGGTCTGAGCATCCCCCACGACGCCCTCCTCCAGTCCTACGACGCCGCCCCCGAACGCCTGGCCGGGGGCGCCGAGCGCCTGGGCCGGTACATCGCCCAGCAGCAGGCCACCGAACTGCTCAACATGCGCAGCGCTCACCGGGCCGTGGCCGGAGGCGAACCGGGCCCGGAGGGAGCCATGACCAAGCTGGTGCTGTCCGAGCTGGTACAGGAGGCGGCCCGCATCCTCTTCGCCGTCGGCGGCGTCGACTCCGCCTTCCTCGACGGCCCGGGGATGCCCGGGGCGCGGGCCACGCTGGGCAGTCGGGCCCTGTCCATCGCCGGTGGGACGTCGGAGATCAAGCGCAACCAGATCGGCGAGCGCATTCTCGGCCTGCCCCGCGACCCTCTGATCAACTGATCCGGCGACGGGCGGGACGGGCGCGATCCTTAGGATGCCGCCCATGACCGAAGTGGCCCCCGTAACGGCCCGCAACCTCCCGCCCCTCACCGACGATAACCGGGCCTTCCTCCAAGGGGGACGGGAGGGGCGTCTGATGGTGGGGCGTTGTCCCGGGTGTGGGCGGTGGGCGCTTCCCCCTCACACCGTGTGCCCCGACTGCGGGCAGGGGCTGCTCGCGGTCGCGGCGAGCGGCCGGGCCCGCCTGCTCACCTGGACGACCAACAGTCACCCCTACCACCCTGACCTCCCCGTCCCCTATCTGATCGCCGTCGTCGTCCTCGTCGAGCAGGACGACCTGCGCCTGGCCACCAATCTGATCGGCTGCACGGAGGCCGACATTCGCCCGGGCATGGAGCTGGCCGTCGCCTTCGAGAACCACGGCGAGTCCTTCTACCCGGTCTTCCGCCCGGTCGATGCCGCCGACGGGGCCACGGGGTCGGCGACGACGCCCCGGCTGCCGGAGGCCGCCGAGGCCACCCCGACCGCAGGGATCGACCGGGCGGCGGTCGGAGGCGGCCGGATGGCGTCCGGAAAGGCGCGGCCGGCAGCGGCACCGGAGCGGGGGGCGGTCATCTCCGGCATCGGGATGTCCCGCATCGGTCGGCGCACCGGGCAGGCCCACGCCGACATGACCATGGCGGCGGTGAGGGAGGCCATCGCCGACGCCGGGCTGGCACCCGGCGACATCGACGGAGTGGCCTCCCTCGGCGACACCCCGCCCGCCGAGGTGGCCCGGGCGCTCGGTATCGAGCCCCGCTTCCACGGGGGCGGCGTCGACGACGGGGGCCTGCTGGCCCCGGTCATGGCGTCGGCCGTAGCCATCGGCGAGCAACGGGCCCGCCACGTAGTGGTCTACCGGACGGTGCAGATGCTCGGCGGCGGCATGGCCCCGACCGAGGGCGCACAACGGCCGGCCGGCGACGCCCTGGCCGCGCTCGGGCGGGTGATGGTCGACGCCGGGGATCTGCTGGCGGCCAACGCCTTCTCGGCCGCCAACTGGCTGGCCCTGACCGCCCGCCGGCACATGGACCTGTACGGCACCACCAAAGAGCAACTCGGGTGGCTGGCCGTCAACTCCCGCCGCAACGCCGGGCTGAACCCCGCCGCCGTCTACCGGGACCCCATAACCATGGACGACTACCTGGCCGCCCGCCCGGTGTCGAGCCCGTTCGGGCTGCTCGACTGCGATGTGCCCGTCGACGGTTCCATCGCCTTCGTGCTGTCCAGCGCCGCCTACGGGCCCGACGCCCCCCACCGCGCCCCGCGCCTCGAAGCCATCGGCGTCTCGCCCGGTACGGGCGGGTGGTTCCACCGTCCCGACTACCCGAGGATGGCGTCCTGGGACGCGGCCGCGGACTTGTGGAGCCGCACCGAGTTGAGGCCCGGGGATGTGCAGATGGCCCAGCTCTACGACGGGTTCACGTTCCTGACCCTGGCGTGGCTGGAGGCCCTCGGGCTGTGCGGAGAGGGCGAATCGGGTCCGTTCGTCGAGGGGGCCAGTCGTATCTGCCTCACCGGCGAACTCCCCCTCAACACCTACGGGGGTCAGCTGTCGGCCGGTCGTATGCACGGCTACTGGGTGCTGCACGAGGCCTGCCTGCAGATGCGCGGCCAAGCCGGCGACCGGCAGGTTCCCCGGACCCCCGAGGTGGCGGTGGTCGGGGTGGGTGGCGGCCCCATCGCCGGGTGCCTGCTGCTCACCGGTCCCCGCTAGAAGAGGGGCTCGCTCTCGATGGCCTCTGCGAGGGGCTCCCTCTGAGAGGCCAGCCGCCGGCGGGCGGCCCGGCTACGAGAAGCCGGCGACGGCGTGGGGGACGTAGGGCTCCTCGAGGCGGGCCACCTCCGCCGGTGAGAGCTCGAGGTCGACCGCCGCCACGGCGTCGTTCAGGTGGTGGGGTTTGGTGGCGCCGATGATCGGCGCCGTCACGAACGACTTGGAGAGCATCCAGGCCAGCGCCACCTGGGCCCGCGACACGCCCCGCGCCGCGGCCACTTCGGCCACCCGCTCGACCACCGTGCGGTCGGAGGAGGCGGGGTCGTAGAGGTTGGATCCGAAGACGTCGGTCTGTGAGCGGCTGGTGGTGTCGTCCCAGTCCCTCGTGAGGCGACCCCGGGCCAGCGGGCTCCACGGGATGACCCCGATCCCCTGGTCGGCACAGAGGGGCATCATCTCCCGCTCCTCCTCCCGGTACAGGAGGTTGTAGTGGTTCTGCATGGTCACGAAGCGGGTCCACCCGTGGGCGTCGGCCAGGTACAGGGCCTTGGCGAACTGCCAGGCGTACATCGACGACGCCCCGATGTAGCGGACCTTCCCGGCCTTGACCACGTCGTGGAGAGCCTCGAGGGTCTCCTCGATAGGGGTGCGGTGATCCATGCGGTGGATCTGGTAGAGGTCGATGTAGTCGGTGCCGAGGCGACGCAGGCTGTGGTCCACCTCGGTCATGACGGCCTTGCGGGACAGACCCCCGCCGTTGGGCCCCTTGCGCATCTGCCCGTGCACCTTGGTGGCGATGACCACCTCGTCGCGGTTGGCCAGCTGCGTAAGTGCCCGCCCGAGGAACTCCTCGCTGGACCCCACCGAGTACACGTTGGCCGTGTCGAAGAAGTTGATGCCGGCGTCGAGCGCGGCGGCGAAGAACGGGCGCGCCTCGTCCTCGCCGAGGACCCACTGGTGACCGCCGCGTGACGAGTCCCCGTAGCTCATGCAGCCCAGACAGATCCTGGACACGTCGAGGCCGGTACGGCCCAGCTTCACGTATTTCACCCGACCACTCTAAGCAGCGGAAGTGGCCCGAGCGGAAGCGGCCGGGCCCAGACCTGGACCCCTGCGGACAGCACCCGGGCCCGGGCCGCGGTCCTGCCCAGCGGCACGGCCGGTCCCGGGGCGTGGAGCGACCGCCCCGGGAGCCTTTAGCATCGGGCCGACAGACAAGACAGGGGGATCGGATGCACGATCTGGTGATTCGAGGCGGCACCGTGGTCGACGGGACCGGGGCGCCGGCGCGCTCGGCGGATGTGGCGGTGACCGATGGTCTGATCCGCGAGGTGGGCCGGGTGGACGGATCGGGCCGCCGGGAGATCGACGCCGACGGGGCCCTGGTCACGCCCGGCTTCGTCGACGTGCACACCCACTTCGACGGCCAGGTCACCTGGGACCCGAGCCTCAGCCCGACCGGCTGGCACGGCGTGACCACGGTCGTCATGGGCAATTGCGGGGTCGGCTTCGCGCCCTGCGAACCCTCCCGCCGGGAGTGGCTGATCGGCCTGATGGAAGGGGTGGAGGACATCCCCGGAGCGGCCCTGGCCAGCGGCATCAAGTGGGCGTGGGAGAGCTTCCCGGAGTACCTCGACGCCGTCGAACGGGCCCCCAAGGCGCTCGACGTCGGCACCCAGGTGCCGCACGGCGCCATCCGGGCCTTCGTCATGGGCGAGCGGGGCGCCCGCAACGAGCCGGCTACCGCCCAGGACATCGAGGCCATGGCCGCCCTGGTGCGCGAAGGGATCGCCGCCGGCGCCCTCGGCTTCTCGACCAGCCGGACCCTGGCCCACCGGGCCATCGACGGCGAGCCGGTACCCGGCACCTTCGCCGCCGAGGACGAGCTGTTCGGTATCGGCCGGGTCCTCGGTGAACTCGGGACCGGCGTGTTCGAACTGGCCGCGGCGGGTGCGCTCGGCGAGGACCTGGCTGCTCCCGAGAAGGAGATCGCCTGGATGCGCCGCCTGGCCGCGGAGTCCCACCGGCCGGTGTCGTTCGTGCTCAACCAGAACAACGCCGATCCCGACCAGTGGCGCAAGCTCTTGGACCTGGTCTCCGAGGCCAACGCGGCGGGGGCTCCGCTGCGACCGCAGGTCACGGCCCGCACCGTGTCGGTGCTGCTCGGCTTCCAGACCTTCCACCCGTTCTCCTTCACCCCGGTATGGACCGAAGCCCTGCTCGGGCTGCTCCCCTGGGAGGAGCAGGTGGCCAGGATCCAGGCCGACGACGACCTGCGCCGCCGCCTGATCGAGGGGGCGCGCGCCGTGGAGAGCGACGCCATGATCCAAGGTTTCATGTCACCGGGCCGCACCTACGTGCTCGGCGACCCCCCCAACTACGAGCCGGCCCCCTCCGACAGCGTGGCCGGGATCGCGGCATCGCGCCGGGCCGACGTGTGGACGACCTTCCTCGACGTACTCCTCGAGGACGGCGGCCGCCAGCTGCTGAACGCGCCGGTTTTGAACTACAGCAGCGGGGACCTCGAAGCGACCAGGGCCATGCTGGTCCACCCGGACACGGTGTTCGGCCTCGGCGACGGCGGCGCCCACGCCGGCCAGACGTGCGACGCGTCGACCACGACGTTCATGCTCAGCTACTGGGCCCGAGACCGCCGCAACGGCCGCATACCTATCGAGGAGGCGGTACGCCAGATCACGGCGGTCACCGCCGACCTGTACGGGCTCGGCGACCGGGGCCGGCTGGTGCCGGGCCTGACCGGTGACATCAACGTCATAGACGCCGAGCGCATCGGGCTGCACCGCCCCGAGCTGGTCCACGACCTGCCGGGAGGCGCCCGCCGCCTGATTCAGCGGGCCGAGGGTTACGAGTACACCGTCAAGTCCGGCCAGGTCACCTTCGACCACGGAGAGAGCACCGGCGCCGTTCCCGGCGCCCTGATCAGAGGAGCCAGAGCCAAATGAGCATCGCCACCGGCGCCGCCCCCACCGCCGTCCACCTCGGAGTGGACGAGATCCCCTTCGCCGATCTGGGGGGCGGCAACCTCATCCGGGTGCTGCAGGTCCGGGAGAAGGAGAGCCTCTGGATCATCGAGAACGTGTTCCAGGCCGGCTTCGAAGTGCAGACCCACCGCCACACCGGGCCGGTCTGGGGTTACACGAGCTCAGGCGGCTGGAAGTACAAGGAGTACGACTATGTCAACCGGGCCGGATCGTTCCTCTACGAACCGGCCAACTCGGTCCACACGCTGCAGTGCATCGAGGACGACACCCGGGTCTGGTTCCACATGCTCGGCATGAACCTCAACCTCGACGCCGACGGCAATGTCGAGTCGGTCAGCGACGGCGCCGGGACACTGGCCCACTACCTGGCTCTCTGCGAGCAGCAGGGACTGGGTCGCCCGTCCGTGCTCACCGACTGATCCCGCCCTGACCGAGTTGCGTAACCCACACGCCGGGGAGCCTTTCGACACCCCGGACGACGAGATCGCGGCCGCGCTTCGGGATGTGAGCATCCCGACGCTGATGCTCTCGCTCGTGCACATGTCCGGTGACCCCGAACTGATCCGGGGAGCCCTGCGGCCGGCCGGCCTTTTCCTCAACGAGGTTCAGGGCTTCATGTCCGAGGAGGACAAGGAGCGGGTGCGGCAGCTGGCCCTCCCCATCATCGCCGACTACCGCGACCGCGGCTGCCCCGAGCCCGAGCCGGTGTCGGCGGAGCTGCTCCGGGAGATGATGTCCTGGCTGGCGTGCGCCGACGTGCCCCTCGAATACGTGCCGATGCTCATGGAGGAGATGGAGCTCGACGGCACCGACGCCCGGCGGGCGCAGCCCGCCGCCGGCGATGACCGGGAACAGTTCCCGGTGGTCGTCGTCGGCTGCGGAGAGTCGGGGCTGCTGGCCGGGATCCGGCTCAAAGAGGCCGGTATCCCCTTCACCATCGTCGAGAAGAACGCCGGTCCGGGAGGAACGTGGTGGGAGAACACCTACCCCGGCGCCCGTGTCGACGTCGGCAACCACTTCTACTGCTACAGCTTCGAGCCGAGCGACCACTGGAGCGAGTACTTCGCCCGCCAGCCCGAGCTGCAGGCCTACTTCACCTCGGTCATGACCAAGCACGGCATCGAGCCCCACGTACGCTGGCAGACCGAAGTGGTGGCGATGGTGTGGGACGACGCCACCGGGGTGTGGACCGTAACCGTGCGCGACCCTCGCGGCGAGCTGTCCGAGTTGACAGCCCGGGCCGTGATCAGCGCCGTGGGCCAACTCAACCGGCCTCACATCCCCGACTTCCCCGGCCGGGACACGTTCGCGGGCCCGTCGTTCCACTCAGCGCGGTGGGATCACCGCGTCGAGATCTCCGGTAAACGGGTCGCCATGATCGGCGCCGGCGCCACCGGTTTCCAGATCGCTCCCGCCATTGCCGCGGAGGTCGGTCACCTGTCGATCTTCCAGCGCACCGCGCAGTGGATGTTCCCCAACCCCAACTACCACGCCCTGGTGGGTCCCGGGGTGCGTTGGGCGCTGCGCCACCTCCCGTTCTACGGACGCTGGTACCGCTTCTTGATCTTCTGGCCGGCCTGCGACAGCGGCCTGCAGGGAGCCCGCGTCGACCCGGAATACCCCGACCAGCAGCGCGCCGTCTCCGAGCTCAACGAGCTCACCCGCCAACACTTCACCCAGTGGATAGAGAGCCAGGTGGGCGACGATCCCGAGTTGCTGGCCAAGGTCGTGCCCGATTACCCGGCCACCGGCAAACGGACGCTCCAGGACAACGGGAGCTGGCTGCAGACCCTGCGCCGGGACGACGTGGAGCTGGTCCGCGCCGGAATCGAGCGCATCGAAGAGGACGCCATCGTCACCGTCGACGGTGAGCGTCACCCCGCCGACGTCATCGTCTACGCCACCGGCTTCCACTCCAACCGCTTCCTCTACCCGATGACCATCGTCGGCCGAGACGGGGTCGACCTGCGGGAGATGTGGGGTGAGCGGCCGGCCGCCCACCTCGGGATAACCGTGCCCGGATTCCCCAACCTGTTCATGATGTACGGGCCGGGGACCAACCTGGCCCACGGGGGCAGCCTGATATTCCACTCTGAGTGCCAGATGCGCTACATCAGCGCCTGCCTGGAGGTGCTCATCTCCGGGGGGTTCAAGGCCATGGAGCCCCGCCGGGACGTCTACGAGGATTGGCACCGCCGCACCCAGGAGGAGATCCGGACGCTGGTCTGGGCCCAGCCCTCGATCCACCACTCGCACTTCAAGAACGCCTACGGCGAGATCCACACGCTCAGCCCGTGGCGCCTCGTCGACTACTGGTCCTGGACCAAAGCGCCCGACCTGGGCGACTTCGATTTCACGCCGATGGCCTGACTCGGCGATACTGCTCGACTTCACGAGAAGGGGTTTGATTTGTCATCTCAGCAAGATCGATCCGGCGGGAGTCTGGCCGGTCGCGGCATCCTGGTGACCGGCGGCGGAACCGGTATCGGTAAGGCGTGCGCGGCGGCCGCCGCCCGGGAGGGCGCGCAGGTGGTGATCTGCGGGCGGACCCAGAGCCGCCTCGAGGAGGTCGCCTCGACCCTGCGGGACGAGGGGCTGCACGTGGAGCTGGTCGTCGCCGACGTCACCGTGGAGGACGACGTGGCGGCCGCCGTCGAGGCCACCGTCGCCTTCGCCGGCAACCTCCGGGGGGTGGTGGCCAACGCCGGTGGGGGCGGCGGCCTGATGCCGTATCACCTCCAGGACGTGGCCGAGTACCGGAGGGTGCTCGACCTGAACGTGGTCGGGACGATGCTGTGCGTCAAGCACGCCGTGCCCAAGATGGTCGCCGCCGGAGGTGGGAGCTTCGTCGGGATGTCCTCGATCGCGGCCACCGCGACCCACCCGGTGTTCGGCGCCTACCCGGTGGCCAAGGCCGCCGTCGACGCCATGATGCGCAACGCGGCCGACGAGTACGGGCCGGCCGGGGTGCGCTTCAACTCGGTTCAGCCGGGTTTCGTCACCACTGAGATCATGGAGGGGATACCCCGCGACAGCTCGGTCTACGAGAGCTATCTGGTCAACACTCCGCTCGGAGGGGTGTCCGCCCCCGAGGACATCGCTTCGGCGGTGACGTTCCTGCTCGGACCCGCCGCCGGGCGCATCACGGGCCAGCACCTCGCCGTCGACGGCGGCCACAACCTGCGTTCGGGGCCCGATTTCAGGCCGTTCACCGGCCTCGGCCCCGATCAGCTCCTCGCTCGGGAGTAGCCGGCGGCGGCCGCGCCGCGGCCGCCGCTGCGTGTGGTCAGGCGCTCCGCCGGCGCGCCAGGTCCAGACCGTTGTCCCGCATCACGAGACGGCAGTCCTCGTCGCTGTAGGCGAAGTTCTTCAGGTCCTTGACGTAGCTCGCCGGCTCGGCCAGTCCCTCGGCGTGAGGGAAGTCCGATCCCATCAGGATGCGCTCGGCGCCGATCACGTCCCGCAGGCGGTCCAGTTCGTCCTCGTAGAAGGGGGACACCCAGACGTGGCGGCGGAAGGTCTCGCGGGGGTCCTCGGGGTAGGCCCGGGGCGTCTGGCCGAAGGACTTCTTCAGCTTCTCGAACAGGTGGAACACCCAGGCCGATCCGGTCTCGATGGACGCCACGCGCAGATTGGGGAAGCGGTGGAACAGGCCGTGGGCCAGGAAGCTGGCGAAGGTGTCCTGGTGGTGATCGGATGACACGATGGAGCGGAACGGGTTCTGGCGAAAAGCCTGCGACTCACTGGCCTCGCCCCAGTCGGCCAGGTAGGTGGAGTAGTAGCTGTCGCCCCCGTGCAGGCAGACCGTGACCCCTGACTCGTTCACCACCGACCAGAACCGGTCGTAGGCCGGGTCGGCGGGCGAGCGTCCCGTCCCGTTGGCCACGACGGGACCTCCGACCATGACCAGGAACCGGGCGTCGTGGTCGACCGCCCAGCGCACCTCCTCCTCGGCCGCCGCCGGGTCGATGAGCGTGATGTACGGGGCGGCGAAGATGCGCTCCCGGTAGGCGAACCCCCAGTCCTCCTCCATCCACCGGTTGAACGCCCGGAACGCGGCGACCGCCGCCGGGGGGTCGTGGCGCAGTGACTGCTCCATCCCGACGCCGAGGGTGGGAAGGAAGATGGCCCCCTCCATGCCCTGACGGTCCATGAGGGCCAGGCGGGCATCGCGATCCTGGTACTCGGGATGGTCGGTCAGGGCGTCGAGCTCGCCGAACAGCTCCGGCGAGTCGGCGCCTTTGGGGTTCCGGCCCCTGAAGTACTCGTCCAGAGCGCCCGGCTTGGACACCGGATCCCAGGTGGGGTTGGGAATGAACCGATTGATCCGGCCTCCGACCAGCAGCCTGGTCTTGCCGTCCACCTCGGCCCACTGCATGGCCCGCTTGCGGAACTCGGGGTCGAGGTGGCGGGTGAAGGCGTCGCGCGCCTCGTAGTAGTGATTGTCGCAATCGAAGATCTCGAACTCGATGTCTGCCATGTGCGGCTCCCTCCCAGTGGCTCCGGCTCCACCGTAGATTAGAGTCCGGTTCTAATGCCGATCACTACCGGTACAGGGCCGCTCAGCGGCGTGAAGGTCGTCGAGCTGGGGGTCTGGGTGGCGGGGCCCGCGGCGGGCGGGGTCATGGCCGACTGGGGAGCCGACGTGATCAAGATCGAGCCGCCGACGGGCGACCCGGCCCGGACCTTCCGCCGCATGCTGGGCGGGGATCTCCCGTCGAACCCGGTGTTCGAGCTGGACAACCGCTCCAAGCGCAGCGTCTCGGTGGACCTCTCCAGCGAGGCGGGACGCCAGGTCGCCTACGACCTGATCGACGGGGCCGACGTCTTCCTGACCAATATCCGCATGGCCGCGCTGGAACGGGCCGGGCTCGGCCCGGAGGTCCTGCGGGCCCGCAACCCGCGCCTCGTCTACGCCATCCTCACCGGGTACGGCCTGACCGGGCCCGACGCCGGGCGGCCGGCCTACGACATAGCGGCGTTCTGGGCCCGCAGTGGCGTCGCCGCGTCGCTCACCCCGCCCGGGGGCAACCTGCCGTTCCAGAGGGGGGGCATGGGCGACCACTCCGCCGGGGTGACCATGGCCGGCGCGGTCAGCGCCGCGCTCTTCGCCCGGGAGCGCACCGGGCGGGGCGAGCTGGTCACCTCGTCGCTGCTGCGCCAGGGCGCCTACACCATCGGCTTCGACGTGAACATCGCCCTGATGTGGGGGCTTCCGGTGCGGGTGGGGACGCGGACCACCATGGGGAACCCGGCCATCAACAACTACACCGCGGGCGACGGGCGGCAGTTCTGGATAGTGGGCCTCGAAGGCGCCCGGCACTGGCCTCCTCTGGCCCGGGCGGTCGGGCATCCGGAGTGGATCGACGACGAGCGTTTCGCCGGGCCGGCCGAGCGGGCCGCCAACGCAGCCGGGCTCATCGCCGAACTGGACGCCATCTTCGCCACCCGCCCCCTGTCGGAGTGGGCCGAGATATTCGCCACCGAGCCCGACTTCTTCTGGGCGCCGGTCCAAACCGTCGACGAGCTCATCGCCGACCCGCAGTTCATCGGGGCCGGCGGTCTGGTGGACGTCCCCGACGAGTCGGGGACCATGACCATGGTGGCTTCACCGGCGGACTTCACGGAGCACCCGGCCGGCCCCCGCTACCGGGCCCCCAACCTCGGCGAGCACACCTTCGAGGTGCTGGGCGATCTCGGCTACGACCGCGCCCGCATCGACGACCTGGTCGCCGGCGGCGTCGTCTTCACCGAGCAGACGGCGCGCGGGCCGGACTGATCGGCATGGAGCGGCTGGACGGCCTTGGAGCGGTGCTGGCCGGGCCGGCCAACGTGGTCATGCAGCTCAGCTGGCCTCCCGTCGCCTACGGCGTGCTCGAAAGCAGCGTGGCGTCGGGACGGCTCGGCGACCATCCGCTAAAACGCTTCCGCACCACCTTCACCTATCTCGCCGTCGCCACCCTCGGCGGTGACGACGAGCGGCGACACATGAGGTCGGAGGTGGGCCGGGCCCATCAGTCGGTCCGTTCCGGGCCCGGCCACCCGGTGGGCTACGACGCGTTCGACCCGGACCTCCAGCTGTGGGTCGCGGCCTGCCTGTACCGGGGCGCGGAGGACGTGGCCAGGCGCTTCTTCGGGCCCATGGCCGGCGCCGAAGCCGACGCCTTCTACCGGGACGCCGCAGCCCTCGGCACCACATTGCAGGTGCGACCCGAGACGTGGCCGGCGGACCGGGCCGCTTTCGAGGAATACTGGGCCGGCGGTCTGAAGCGGATATCGATCGACCCGAAGGTCCACCGCTACCTGTGGGATGTGATCACCTCGGGTTTCCTGCCGGCCCCCGCCGGCGCCGTCCACGGGCCGTGGAACCTCTGGCTGACGACCGGGTTCCTGGCCCCGGAGTTCCGCCTGGCCATGGGCCTCGCATGGTCAGCCGCCGACCAGGCCCGCTTCGACTCCGCCATCGCCGCGATGGCCCTGGCCCGCCGTCTACTCCCCGGCCCGGCCCGGCGGTTCCCCCTCAACTGGTTCCTCTGGGACTTCCGGGTGCGGTCCCTCCTGGCCCGACCGGTAGTCTGAGGCACAGGGGAGGTGTTCATGGAAGGCGTGTGGGATCCCGACCAGGTCGGGCCCGAATGGATGACCGCGGTGCTCGACGCCGGTGGCGGCCTCGGTGGAGGTCGCGTCACCGCGGTGGTGGGCACACCCATCGGTACCGGCCAGGTCGGCTGCAACATCCGCTACCAGCTCACCTACGACCGTCCCGGCGGCGGCCCCTCATCGGTCGTGGTCAAGTTCGCGTCACGTTCGCAGACCAGCCGGGCGGCCGGGGTGCAGACCCTGACCTACGAGACGGAGGTCGCCTTCTACCGCGATCTGGCCACCACTGTGGAGGTGTGCCGCCCGCACTGCTACTTCGCCGATGTCCAGCCCGGAACGGCCAACGTGGTCCTCGTGCTCGAGGACATCGACGCCGCCCCCGGCGACCAGCTGGCCGGCTGCACCCCCGACGCGGTGGTGGCGGTGATGGAGCAGGCAGCCCGGCTCCACGGGCCGCGCTGGGCCGATCCCACCCTGCTGGACCTGCCGTGGCTGGCCGCCAAAGCCGCCGACCCGCCCGACGTCGGAGCCATCGTGGCGCTCCTCTGGCCGGAGTTCTGTCAGCGCTACCGGGCCCAGCTGACCGAGGAGTCCCTCGAGGTCGGCGAGCGACTGGCCCGGCCCTCTACGTGGCTGTCCGACGACCCCGGGCCGCTCACGGTGTGCCACAGCGATTTCCGCCTGGACAACCTGCTCTTCGGCGACCCGACCGGAGGTCGTCCCGTCATCGTCGTCGACTGGCAGACGGTGCGCATCGGCCCGGGGGTCTCCGACGTGTCGTACTTCCTGTCGGCCGCTCTGAACCCCCTCGATCGTCGCCGCGTCGAAGCGGACATGGTGCGGACCTATCACGAGCGGCTGTGTGCCTACGACATCGGCGACTACCCCCTGGAGCGCTGCTGGCAGGATTACCGCCGGCACAGCTTCTCCGGCTTCTTCATGGCGGTGGCGGCGTCGATGATGGTGGAGCGCACCGAGCGGGGGGACCAGATGTTCGTGACCATGGCCAACGGCGCAGCCGCTCAGGCCGTGGACCTCGGCGCCACCGAGTTCCTGCGCTGAAGGAGGTGGCGCGGCCCCGGGCCGGCGTTCAGCGAAGGGGCGGGTCGACCAGACCGGTTAGTCCGGTCGGGGCGTGGGCCCCGAAGTGCAGCTGCTCGAGCACGCCGATGCCCTCGTGGTCGCCGAGGCGGGCCCGGCACAGCGACTGCACGTGGATCGAGGACGGTTCGAGCGGGTCGAAGTCCTCCAGGGCGGTGGTCTCCCCCCCGACCTCGAGCTCGCCGTGCAGCGAGCCGTGGCCCCACTGCGGGTGGGTGTAGCCGATGCCTCTCATCCGGAACGTGTAGAGCGGCTCCAGTTCCAACCGTTGGGGTGCTCCCCCCGCCGAGTTGAAGGTGAAAGCGGAGCGGCGGGCGACCCGGGTTCCGGGCTTCCAGTCGATCTCGTAGGCGATGTCGGACAGGTGCTCCACGTCGGGCGCGCCTCCCCAGGTCGGGGCGCCGTCGGCGAGGACCGGGACCCTGAGGCCCTGCTCCAGCCAACGCCGGCCGTCGGCGTACTCGAACATGGCCATGTGGGTGCAGAAGTGCTCGAAGTGGATGGGAGCCCACAGCCAGAAGACCTGCGGGACCTGCGGCTCGAAGTTGGTGGCCAGCTGGGCGCCCACGCCGCGCTGGCCCCACGACCGGTCGCGCACACCGTAGGCCTGATCCACCCCGATGGTTCGCCCGGCCGCCCCGATGGACCCCGACCAGTGCCCCCACTGGGTGAGTCGGGTGGAGTCCATGACCCGGCGGGTCCCCGAGGTGATGGTGTTGCGGGGCTCCTCGACCGCCACGGTGCGGGCCTCGAACATCAGGTCGGCGGTCAGATCGAAATCGTTTGGTTCCACCGTAAGCCGGACGGTGCGCAGCGGTTCGATGACCTCCACTGCGAGGGGTCCGACGCGAGTGGCCCGGTCGAGCGGCATGCGCCCGGACGCGAACACCGAACGCTGCACCCCGCCGGAGATGACACTGAAGGCGGCGTCGATGACGGCCCGGTTGGGGTAGTGGCCCATGGCCGCGGCGAAGAAGGTGGAGCCGTCCCTGCTGAAGCCGTTGAAGAAGTAGCGGTCGTAGTGGTTGGGGTCGCCGCTCGACGGGTGGGCGATGGGGTCAGCCGTCTGATGGATCGGGTAGTCGTCGTAGGGCGTGAGCACCCGAGAAAGTTAAGCAGAGGCGGGGTTCATTCCCGGGTCTCGGCGCACCCCACGGCGTTCCCGCCTCCGTTCTTGATGGCGTAGAGCGCCACGTCGGCGGCCCGCAGCAATTGGTCCGGCTCGACCCCGCTGTGGGGATGCACGGCCAGGCCGACCGAGGTCGTCTGATCCCAGTCGGCGATGAGATCGTTGCGGCACGCTTCGGTGGTGGAGTCGACGATGCTCTGGACGAGTTCCTCGCCGGCGTGGTGGTCGAGGCCGGGGCAGATGAGGAGGAACTCCTCTCCCCCGATCCGGGCCACCGTGTCGGACCTACGGACCGAGGCCCGCAGGTGGGCGGCGAACTGGACCAGGACGCGGTCCCCGGCGGCGTGGCCGAACTGGTCGTTGACCTGCTTGAAGCGGTCGAGGTCGAACCAGGCGATGGTCAGCACGTCCTGGTTGATCCTGGCCAGGGCCACGGCCATGTCGAGTGCCTGCATGGCCTGGCGGCGGTTGGCGATCCCGGTCAGGGGATCGGTGTGCGCCTCCTCGAGCAGACGGCGTCGGTCCTCGGCCTTGCCGAGCGCCTTACCGATCTGCTCGACCACGTCGGTCAGGACCGCCCGATCCGATGCCGGCGCGGTGGCCGACCACCGGGCCGCGATCCGGATCACTCCCCCCTCGACGGTCGTCGTCGCCCATTCGCCCTCAGGGCGTAGTCCGGCGGCGAGGGAGAAGGGGCTCTCGAGGGCGGTGTGGACGATCTCCAGGGCCACGCCGACCACGTTGGGCAGATAGGCCAGCGCCTCGACCAGCGCCTGCAGGGTGTCGGGGCTCGGGTCGTCGGCCAGGGCCGTGGTCAGGCGGGCGGTGTCGGCCAGGGCCGCCTGCCGGCGGAGCCGCTCGCTCTCCACGACGGCCAGCAGGCCGCTCGAGACCTGCTCGGCGACGGCCTCGACGAACTCGGGAGGGCCGAGCTCGGGTGAGTCCAGGGTCAGCACCACCTCACCGGACCCGTGGTCGGCCAGCGCCAGCGGGGCGGCGACCGCTGGACCTTCGCCCGGCCCGGCCCGCACGGCCTCCACCGCGGGCAGCCCCTCCACCTCGAACCACACCCGGCACGAGCTGACGGGGAGGAACTGCTCCAGGACCTCGACGACCATACCGGCGTAGCTGGCCATGTCCATCCCCGTGCCCGACAGGCGGGCCAGCTCGAGGAGGCACTCGGTGTGAACGAGGCGGATCATCAAAGCGGCCTGGTCGGATTCCCGGAAGGCTTTGAGCTGGTTGGCTTCACGCTGGGCCAGCTCCCGCAGAGCGCTCATCATGCCGTCTCAGCCAGGGCCGCCAACCTCTCGTAGCGGCGCTCGGTGTCTCTGATCAGCTTGTCGGGCCGCAGCGGAACCTTCAGCTCGGCGATCAGGGCGTCGAGGGGCGCGATGGGCTCGGTCGGTGCGACGTCGTCGAGACGCGCCGCCACGGCCTCGCCGATCATCACCACCTGGGTCAACCGTCCCACCGTGCGCGGCGGGGAATGATGGTCCCGGATGGCCTCGACGAGGCTCTCGGGGAAACCCCAGCGGGCCGCCGCATCGGCGCCGATGTGGGCGTGGTCGGCGCCGAAGGCCGCTCTCTCCCGGTGGAGCAGCGACGACGGCTCCCGGCGCCGGCCGAGCGCGTCGAAGGCCTCCCGGTCGCCGAAGTGCTGGACGGCGCTTCCGATGTCGTGGAGTATGCCGACGGTGAACGCCTCGTCGGGCGAGACGCCGAGGGCGGGTGCAGCGGCCGACGCGGCGGCGGCCACCGACAGGGCGTGGCCCCAGAAGTCGTGGGGGCCGAGGTCGACGTCGTCACGGAACAGCGGGAAGGCCCCGGCCGCCACGATGGCTCGCACGGTGTGGATGCCGAGCAGCATGACGGCCCGCTCGACCGACACCGCGGGCTCGCGCCCGGCGTGGGCCGCCGAGTTGGCCAGGCGCAGGATGCGGGTGGACAGGCCGGGGTCGAGGGACACCACCGTGGCGATGGCGGCCACCGAGGCCTCGGGGTCCTCGACGCTCTCCAGGACGCGCTGGGCCACCAGCGGGCGTACCGGCATCTGACGCAGCAGATCGTCTATGCGATCCAGAATCATCTCCACCTGATTATCGGTGACCTGCCTGCCCGACTACAGCCATTGCCCGCGGCACCGACTCTGCAAATCTCCGGAACCGTCGCTTTCCGGACAAAAAAATGTCCGGTCATGGCCCGACAAGGGCGGTACAAACCGCCTGCCCCACCTGGAAGCGACCGTAAGTCACCAACCGCCCATGGGGCCCATCCGCCCCATTCTCAGAGGTCTCCGACGGCCGGCCACCCCGGCCTCGGCAGCCCCTCGGGCCGGTCAGTCGAGGCGGCGCAGACCGGAGCGGTAACGACCGCAGTTGTCGATGTACATCTGGGCCATCAGAGCTATGGTCTCGGCGCTCGACCGGTCGGGTTTGACGACGGCGGGCACACCCACGGCCAGGGCCGCAGCCGGTACGACCATGTCGTTGGTCACCACCGCCCCGGCGCCGACCGTGGCGCCGCGGCCGATGACCGCCCGGTGCAGGACGGCCGCTCCCACCCCGATCAGGGCCAGGTCCTCGACGGTGCAGCCCTCGAGGTGGGCCAGATGCCCGATCACGACCCGTGCCCCGACGATGGTGTCGAGCTGGGCGGTGGCGTGCAGGACGGCGCCGTCCTGCACGTTGCTGCCCGCTCCGACGGTGATCGACCCGTAGTCACCCCGGATGACCGCCTGGGGCCATACGCTGGCCCCCGGCCCGAGCACCACCCGCCCGATCACCGTGGCATCGGGGTGGACGTAGGCCGTCCCGTCGATGTCGGGCACCAGCTCTCCGATTGCGTAGACGGCCATCCCGGCAACGCTAATCGTCCCGACGACGGGATCACGGCCCTCACCTCTAATCTGAGCCCATGGTCGCCACCGCACCCGCCGCCGATCTGGTCCCCCAGGAGAGGCGCCTTGTCACCGCCCTCCCCGGCCCCCGCTCCCAGGCTCTGGCCGCCCGCCGGGTGGCGGCGGTGGCACCGGGGGTTTCCTCCACTCTGCCGGTCTATGTGGAGCGGGCCGGCGGAGCCGTCCTGGTGGACGTCGACGGCAACCACCTGATCGATCTCGGCTCGGGGATCGCCGTCACCAGCGTGGGCCACGCCGTCCCCGAGGTGGTGGCCGCCGTCGCTGGACAGGCCTCCCGTTTCACCCACACCTGCTTCATGGTCGGACCCTACGAAGGCTACGTGGAGGTCTGCGAGGCCCTGAACCGGCTCACCCCCGGGACCCACGACAAGCTCTCGGCGCTGTTCAACTCGGGTGCCGAGGCGGTGGAGAACGCGGTGAAGATCGCCCGACACGCCACCGGACGCCAGGCCGTGGTCGTCTTCGACCACGCCTACCACGGGCGGACCAACCTGACGATGGCCCTGACCGCCAAGTCCCACCCCTACAAGCAGGGATTCGGACCTTTCGCCCCGGAGATATACCGGGTCCCGATGTCCTATCCGCGGCGCGATCCGGCCGGTATGAGCGGCGCCGAGGCCGCCGCCAGAGCCCTCGGGATGGCTGAGAAGCAGGTCGGAGCGGGCACCATCGCGGCCGTGCTCATCGAGCCCATCCAGGGTGAGGGGGGCTTCGTCGTGCCCGCACCGGGTTTCCTCGCCGCCATCTCGGAGTGGTGCCGGGCCAACGACGTGCTGTTCATCGCCGACGAGGTCCAGACCGGCTTCTGCCGGACGGGAGCGTGGTTCGCCTGCGAGGACGAGGGCGTGGTTCCCGACCTGATCACCACGGCCAAGGGCATCGCCGCCGGTCTGCCCCTGGCCGGGGTGACCGGCCGGGCCGAGATCATGTCCCACGTCCACGTGGGAGGCCTGGGCGGCACCTACGGCGGCAATCCCGTGGCCTGCGCCGCCGCCCTGGCGAGTATCTCGGTGATGGAGGACGGCGACCTGGCCGCCCGGGCCCGGCGGGTGGGCGAAGCTCTCCGGTCGGCGCTCGGCGCTGCGGCCGACCGCCATGACGGCATCGCAGAGGTGCGGGGCCGGGGGGCCATGCAGGCCATCGAGTTGGTCCGGCCCGGCTCGATCGAGCCCGATCCGCAGGCCGCGGCGGCGGTCGCCGCGGCCTGCCACCGCCAGGGCGTGGTCGTCCTGACCTGCGGGACGTGGGGCAACGTGATCAGGCTGCTGCCCCCGCTGACCATCGGCGACGACCTGCTCGCGGAGGGCCTGTCGGTGCTGGTGGGAGCGCTCGACGAGGTCCTCGGCTGATCTACTCCTCGTCGAGGCCGAAGCGCTGCGAGTAGAACGCCAGGGCCCGGCGGCGCTCGTCGCGGTCGAGACCGAGCCGGTCCATCTCGTAGACGACCGAGCCGTGGCGGCCGCGGGGGTGTTCGGCCATGAACGCGGCCATCGCCTCCCGGGCCTCGTCGGTCATCGGCTGGCCGGCCAGGGCGTAGATGCGGTCCACCATGGCCATGTCGTCGGCCATGAACTCCGGGAAACGGACGTCGATGGAGGCCGCCGCGGGCAGGACGTCACGGTCGGTCACGCATGATCTCAGCATGCGTTCCAGCCGGTCGGCCCAGTAACGACCGATGGCCGCGGCGTCGACCCGGTCACGGCTGAGGCGGGCCGAGTAGGCCAGCATGGTGACCATGGAGGTGGTGACCGACACCGGGTCGCGGTGGGTCACCACGAAGGTGGCGTCGGGAAAGGTGGCCGCCAGCGCCGGGAACTGCTCCAGGTGCTGCGGTGACTTGAGGACCCAGCGCCGCCCGCCCCGCTCGGCCTGCAGCACCTTCAGGATGCGCAGCAGGTAGGCGTAACTGGACCGCTGGTCGTGGGAGAGGTAGTAGTCCCGCCAGGTGGGCATGGGAGCGACGGTCTCGAAGAGCATGGTCGAAAAGTCGATGGCGAGGAGCTGGATCTCCTCGTGGGAGTGATCCACGGTCATCTCGTGCATGCGCTTGAAGTACGGCATGGCGTTGTCCACCATCCACAGGGCCTGCTCGGTGCGGGCCCGGCGCGGGTCGGGCTGGCCGGGGCCCGGACGTTCGGACTCGGCCAGGAGCGGCTCGAGGCTCTCCCAGTAGGGCAGGCACCGAAGGGCGGGGTCGGCGGACATCAGGTTGTGGAGGTGGGTGGTGCCGGTGCGGGGCAGACCGCAGATGATGATCGGCGCCTCGATCTTCTCGTCGAGGATCGACGGGTCCCGCTTGATCCGGTCCTCGATCAGGAGGCGGTTGCGCAGCAGACCGGTGAGCAGGGCGTGTTGGGCCATGACCCCGGCCGGGCTGAGGGCCGCCTCGGTGGTGAGCGCCCGGCAGAGGACGTCCAGGCGCTCCACGAAGTCGGTGGCCCCGAAGTCGTCCAGGCCGGTCTGGGCCCGGGCCGCCTCCATGAGCGGTTCGGGCGCCAGTTCGAGACCGGCCCCGGCGTCGGCCATCATGGCCAGGACGGCGCGCACGTCGTCGCTGAAGCGGGGCTCCTCGAGGTCTTCGATCACTACGGGAGCGGGGCGGTCGCTCACCTGAGGGAGTCCAGGGTCACGACCTGCACCTCGGGCCGCGGCGGGGTTTGATCGGGGAGGAACCAGCGGAACCATATGCGACCCTTGCGGTGGCCGGCCGTAGAAACCCAGTTGGGGTGGGCCGGGTCACCCGGGGAGATCACTATCACCCATGACCCGTCGGGCTCGTAGGTGACCTGAGCACCGTTGATGGTGACCCGCTCGTAGTCGTAGTTGTAGGTGTGCAGGAACGGGTTCCACAGGCACATGTTCCAGAACACGCATTCCGGCGAGCGGCCCCGCAGCACCAGTGCCTGGTCGTCGGCGAGATCGAAGCTGCCCATGGCGTAGGCCGCGTCGCCGGCGGCCCAGCCGTAGGTCGTGGTCGGCACCGGGTAGGGGGGGTCGATGGTGTTCGGCTCGCCGAGAGCCAGGGGCACGATCTTGGACTGTTCACGAACCCACGTGAGGGCGGCCCGGAACCGCCGCGCCAGGTCGGTGTCGCTGTCGCGGCGGGTGTCGGGCCCACCCTCGGCGACGATCTCCCACCGGGCCCGCCGGCCGTGGGCGGGGTCGTCGAGGTAGTCCCTCGTCAGGGCGCACACGGCGTCGGGTTCGAGCTTGATCCACGGCCGCCCGTCGCCGGGGTCCTCGCTGGAGAGCACCATCTCGATGACCCCGTCGGCGTCGGGGGGAGCCTCCCGGCTGTTGAGGCTGCCGACGATGCGCTCCGAGTAACGCCCGTCGTCGGGTCCGCCGTACACGGTGAGCGACAGGTACACGGCGTCACCGATACGGCAGCGGACCCGGTAGGAGCGGGTCGGATCGATCGGGGCGAAGCAGTAGAAGGCGTCGGCATTGTCCCCGCCCCACTTCTTGTAGGGCCCGACGATGTCCACGAAGCGGGGGCGGTCGGCGTCGGACCAGACGTAGACGTCGGTGGCCACCTGGAGGATGGAGAGGATCCACCGGTGGGCCTCGAGCAGCGTCACCTCGTCGTCGGGCCCGCTCAGCGCCCCGACCAAACGGGCCTGCAGCGACTTCAACTCGTCGACCAGCTCGGCGAACGCCGCCTCGGTCTCTTTGGCCACTGCTGATCCCCCGATCGAAACGCTCGGCTCGTGCCGGCGCCAGGCAGTGTATTCACCGCTCACCGGGGCCGCCCACCGCCGTCACGCCCACCGCCGCCCCGCCCACCGCTCCCGGCCCTGGGCGGGGAGGCGAACCGGGCTCAGGTCGGCGGCAGCTCGTCGATCTGCAGCGCGGCGAGGCGACCCATGAGCCCGTCCAGGGCGTCGCCGGCGAGGGGCAGGCGGGGCGGACGGGTCGCCGGGGCGCCCCGACCGAGCCGGCTCAGGACGGCCTTGGTGGCCCGGATCCCGCCGTGCCCGTAGAGCAGATGGGACAGCCTCAGCACCCGGGCCGCGGCGTCGAGGAGCCGGCCCGCGTCGCCGGTGTCGTGGGCGGCGCCCACCGAGGCGCACAGTCGGGGGGCCAGGTTGGCCTCGGAGCAGAGAAATCCTCGCCCGCCCAGAGCCAGGGCCACCAGGGCCTGGCCGGGGCCGCCCACGTGCACCTCGCAGCGTCCGGCCAGAGCGCCGATCACGTCGTCGAGATAGGCCGGGTCGGGTTGGGTGCAGTTGACGCCGACCATGTGGGGATAGCGCTCGGCGCACGAGGCCAGCAGGTCCACCGGCAGGCGGTAGCCGACCGACTGGTGGGTGGACACCACGCAGTCGATCTCGGCGGCGTCGAGCACCTCGTTCAGGTAGCGCTCCAACTCCGCCGGCGTCGGCCGGTGGCCGTGACCCACGTCCAGCGAGTACACCTGCGCCGCGCCGAGCCCGGCGGCGCGGGCCCCGGCCAGGAACCGCGACATCTCGGCGGCGGTGCGCGGTTCGACACCCATGGCCCGGACCGGGGCGCCGGGTGGGAACTCCTCGGCGGCGATCTCCTGGATCCGGCGCACCTCCGCTTCGCTCAGCGTGTAGCCCTCCCCGCTGCCGCCGCCCCCGACGTAGACGCCGACGCCGGCGCCGACCAGCCGCTGCAGGTGGCTGCGCAGGGAGGCCTCGTCGAGCGCCCCCGACTCGTCGAAAGGCGTGATGCTGATGGCGAAGCAGCGGGGGGTGTCAGCCACCGAAGCCGTAGAGGCGTTGGGCGTTGCCGTGCAGGATGGCCGCCCGGTCGGCGGCGGGCAGGCCGGCCATCGACGCCTGGATGGTGCGCCACGAGTAGGGGTAGTCGGCGCTGATGTGGGGGTAGTCGCTGGACCACAGCACCCGCTCGGCACCCACGAAGCCAAGGTTGCGCAACCCGAACGTGTCGGTCATGTAGCCGAAGTGGAAGTGCCGCTCGATGTACTCGCCGGGGGTCTGGGCCAGCCCGAACCGGCTCACCGGCTCGAGGCGGTGGTAATTGTTGTCTATCTGCTCGCGGACGTAGGGCACCCAGCCGAAGTCCACCTCGGCGAAGACCACGTCGAGCTCGGGGAAACGGTCGAACATGCCCGAGAAGACCATCTCGATCATCCGGTTGGGGGCGTCGAAGAACCTTCCGTAGCCGGGCAGCTTGGCCCGGTGGGCGGCGGGCATGGACTGGGTGAGGCTGACATGGATACCGAGGGGGATACGCCGCTCGGCCAGCACTCCCCAGACCTTGTCGTCGTCGGGCTCGAGGGTCAGGGTGCCGTGGGGGTAGCAACCCATCACCACGCCCCGCATCCCCGGCCGGTCCATGACCCGTTCGATCTCGGCGACGGCGTGTTCCACCCCCCGGTTGGGCAGCATGGCCAGGCCCCCGAAACGTTCGGGGGCGTGACCGACGAACTCGGAGATCCAGTCGTTGTAGGCCCGCACCATGGCCAGGTGGTACTCGGCGTCGCGGTGGGCCACGAGCGCCCCCGACAACCGCGGGGTGGGGTACAGCACCTCGGCGTCGACGCCGTCGCGATCCATCTCCTCGAGCCGGGCCACCGGATCCCAGCCCCCGCGGCGCATGTCCTCGAAGCGCATCCAGCCTTTCATCTGCTCGGGCTCGAGCCCGGCGCAGGCGTTCATGCCGAAGTTGATGGGGTCATCGACGCCTTCGATCACCCAGGCGTCGCCCTCCTCGAAGCGCTCGATGCGCGGCGCCCGGTCGCGCATGGCCGACGGGACTCTGCTGGCCCACAGGTCGCCCGGCTCGTTGACGTGGCTGTCCGCCGATATGAGTCGGTAATCGGGCATGTATCCCCCTACAGGTGAAGTGACTCCGTAGCCCACGTTAGGCCGGTATCCGGGGTCCCGTCGAAGCCTTCCCGTAACATCGGGCGGTGACCAGCCAGGTGACGTACGGGAGCGGGGAGGACGAGTACTCGGCCTTCAAGGTCGAGCAGCGGGGGATTTCACTGGTCCCCGAGGACGAGCGCCCGATGCGGCCGGCCAACCTGTTCTGGCTGTGGGCCGGGGCTATCTGGAACGTCGAGTTCCTCGTCTACGGGGCGCTCATCATGAGCTTCGGGCTCTCTTTCGGCGAGGCCGTGATCGCCATCGTGGCCGGCAACCTGTCGTACACCCTGCTCGGGTTGGCCAGCCTGCAGGGTCCCCGCACCGGCACGACGGCCTTCATGGTGAGCCGGGCTCCGTTCGGCCCGAACGGCAACCGCCTGCCGTCGCTGTTCAACTGGCTCACCCAGGTCGGCTTCGAGGTGGAAGGCCTGGTGCTCATAGTGTTCGTGCTGGAGGCCATGTTCGCCCGGGGCGGCATCCAGTCCGGCACCGGGCTGAAGATCGTCTTCATCGCCGCCACGGTCGCCCTGCAGTTCGTGGTGCCTTTCCTCGGGCACCCGACGATCACCCGGCTGCTCAACTACCTGTCGGTCGTGTTCATCGCCGTGTTCGTGGTGATGGCCGTCCTGGTGATACCCCACGTCGACCTGCACCATCTGGCGGCCACCCGGCGGGCGCAGCACAGTCCGACCTCCGCCACGTGGCAGGTGGTGACGACGGCGGCGGTGCTGGTGATCGCCGCCGGAGGCCTCGGTTGGACCGAGAACGCCAACGACTACAGCCGTTACCTCCCCCGTTCGACGCGCTCCACCAGCACCTTCTGGGCGGCCACCCTGGGCGCCGCCATCCCGTCGATCCTCCTCGAGCTGCTGGGGGCCGCGGCCTACGCGGTGAGCCCCGACGCCACGCAGGTCACAGGCGTCCCTTCCTCTTTCGCCAGCTGGTTCTTCTGGCCGTTCCTGATCCTCACCCTCCCCCAGCTGTTCGCCATCAACTCCCTCGACCTCTACTCGTCGGGGGTCACCCTGCAGGCCATGGGGGTACCGGTCAACCGTCTGGGCGCTGTGGTGGTCGACACCATCGTGGCCGCCGGCGTGACCGCCCTGGTCATCTTCAAGGGCAGTTTCCTCAACGACCTGTCGGGGTTCCTCGGCTACATCGTCGTCTGGCTGGCGCCGTGGTTCGGCGTGGTCATCACCGACTGGGTCCTGAGGAAGGGGCGCTACCACCCCCCGTCGCTGGTGATCGAACGCGGCGGCGCCTACTGGCGTCAGGGCGGGGTCCACTGGAAGGCGGTCATCGCTCTGGTCGCGGGCGGGGTGGCGGCCACCTTGTGGATCAACGGCACCGGATACCAGCCGGCCTACCTGAGCCCCCTCTCGTCGGCGACCGGGGGAACCGACTTCTCGTGGGCGGTCGGTATCGTCGTGGCGGCGGTCGCCTACTGGATCATGTGCCGCCGGACGGTTCCGGCCGAGGTCGCAGCCGGTCCGCAGGGCTGAGCCGCAGCGGTCCGCAGGGCTGAGCCACAGCGGTCCGCTCAGCTCGTGAGCAAACCACCGTCGACGGGGATGGACACTCCGGTGACATACGACGAGGCGTCCGAGGCGAGGAAGACCACCGCCGCCGCCAACTCGGCGGGGTCGCCGGCGCGCCCGACGAGGACCCGTCCCATCTGCGACTCGAGGTACCCCTCGGGATACTGCTCGGTCATCTCGGTGACGAAGAACCCGGGAGCGACCAGGTTGACCCGGATCCCCTTGCGTCCGGTCCACTGCTGGGCCAGGTCCCGCGTCAGGCCGACCAGGCCGGCCTTGGTGGCCGAGTAGGCAGCCTGCGGCAACCCGGCGGTGGTGAAGCCGAGGACGCTCCCGATGTTGATGATGCTCGACCCGGGCCGCATCACCCGGCCGCAGGCCTGGGCCATCCAGTAGGCGCCGTTGAGATTGACGTCGACGACTTGGCGGAACTCCTCGGGCGTCTCGCGCGTGGCCGGACGGGCGGTGCCCACGCCGGCGTTGTTGACCAGGACGTCGACCCGGCCGAAGGCGGCCATGGTGGCGTCCACCAGACCCTGGCAGTCCTGCGGCGATGAGACGTCGGTGGTCACTGAAATGCAGCGTCGGCCCTCGCCCTCCACCAGTCGGGCCGTGCCGGCCAGTCGATCCAACCTCCGGGCGCCGAGGGCCACGTCTGCGCCGGCGGCGGCGAGGTGCTCGGCGAAGGCCACGCCAAGACCCGACGAAGCTCCTGTCACTATCGCCACCTTGCCGTCGAGGCGGAACCGGTCCAAGATCGTCACTCGCTCCTCCTTGCCTGCCGTTGGCCCCGGGTCAAGCTAGCGGGCCCGAGCGGGGCCGGACGAGCGGTCACGGCTGAGGGGAGCCGACCCCGCCGCCGGCGGACCCCCCGGCGGCGTGGTGGGCCACGTCCACCGGATGGTCGCGGTCGACGCGCTCGAACTCGGGCGGGCGCCGAGCGGCGAGAGCGGCGAACGCCTCGAGATTGGCCGGCCGCCCGAGCAGCCGCCGAAAGGCCTCGTCCTCCCGGGCCCGGGCGGCGTGGATGGCGTCGCGGTGCCCGGCGGTGATGGTGCGTTTGGTCTCGACGAGAGAGGCGATGGGCTTGGACGCCAGCAGAGCGGCCACCGCCATGGTCTGGGTGGTGAGCTCGTCGGGGGGACAGACCTTCCAGGCCAGACCCATGGACAGGCATTCGGCGGCGTCGAGCCACTCCGAGCTCATGAGCAGCCACGTGGCGTTCTGGCGGCCCACCAGCAGCGGGAGCAGGTAGCTGCTGCCGGCTTCGGGCGCGACGGCCAGATCGGTGAACGGGCAGCGCAGGCGCGCCGACTCGGACATGACGACCAGGTCGGCGAAGCCGAGGACGGTCACCCCGACGCCGAGGGCCAGGCCGTTGACCGCGCAGATGAGCGGCTTGGGGAAGCGGGTGAGTTCGTCGATCATGGCCGGGAACATCGACGGCGGTCCTCCCGTCTCAGTGGTGCGCGTCGCCATCTCGATCACGTCGGTACCGGCCGAGAAGGCCCGACCGGTACCGGTCAGCACGACCACGGCTACGTCGGGGGCGGCGGCGGCCTGGCGCAGAGCGGCGGTGGTCAGACCGTAGAGCTCCTCGTTGAAGGCGTTGAGGGAGCTCGGACGGTTGAGCACGAGGGTGCGGGTCCGCCCCACATCCTCGACTAGGAGGAGGGAGCCGTCGGAATCCTGTCGCATCCGGGCAAGTTAGCGCCACCGCCGCCCCGCTCGACTTGTCCGGCGTCGGGCCGTAAGGTGCCAGCCCAGCGCGCTGGTCGCCCTGTGGAGCAGGAGGGGACGCATGGTCAAACTCGGTTACCGGCTGGATCTCTACCGATCGGCCGACCTCGAGGTGCCGATGGAGGCCATCCGCCGGGCCGAGGACCTCGGCTTCCACTCGGTGTGGACCGCCGAGGCCTACGGCGCCGACGCCATCTCCCCCCTCGCCCACGTCGGGGCTCTGACCCGGCGGATCAAGCTCGGAACGGCCATAGCCCAGCTCGCGGCCCGCCCGCCGGCCACGCTCGCCATGCAGGCGATGACCGTGGACGCGCTCTCGGGCGGAGGTCGGGTCATCATCGGGATCGGCGTCTCGGGACCGCAGATCGTCGAGGGCTGGTACGGCCAACCCTGGGGTAAGCCCAACGCCCGGCTGCGCGACTACATCGAGATCACCCGCAAGGTGCTCGACCGACGGGCCCCCGTCACCCACGAGGGGTCGGAGATCTCGCTCCCCTACACCGGCCCCGGCGCCCTCGGGCAGGGCAAGGCCTTGAAGTCCATTCTCCACCCGGCAGCCCGCATACCGATCTGGTTGGCGTCGCTCGGTCCGCGCAACACCGAGCTGTGCGCCGAACTTTGTGACGGCTGGCTCCCGATGGGCATGGGCCCCGAGGGGGTTTCGCCCTTCGCCGACGTACTCGACCGGGGTCGCTCGAGGCGTCCACCCGACGAAGCGGACCGGCCGTTCGAGGTGTTCGGTGGCTGCACCGTCCGTATCACCGACGACGTGCGCGGCGCGCTCGACGCCATGAAGCCCTTGACGGCCATGTACGTCGGCGGGATGGGGAGCGAGAGCCATCACTACCACCGCGAGGCCATGGCCCGGCGGGGTTTTCCTGAGGAGGCGGCGCGCATCGGCGAGCTCTGGAGGGCCGGACGCAAGGACGAGGCGGTGGGGGCGGTACCCGACGAGTACCTGGAGCAGAGTGCCCTGCTCGGGTCGCCGCAGCGCATACGCCAACGGTGGGACTCGATGGTCCCGCCCGGCGTCACCGGAATGATCGTGGGCACCGATCAGATCGAGGCGCTCGACCTGATGGCCGATCTGGCCGGGACCCGCGACCAGGTCGGGGCCGAGTGATGAGCGAGGAACTGATCCTCGTCGACCGGCCGGCCGAGGGGGTGGCCCGCATCACCCTCAACCGCCCGGAGAAGCGCAACGCCATCTCGACGCCGTTGAGGGTGGCCCTGCTCGAGCAGCTGCGGGCCCACGACGCCGACGACGAAGTGCGGGTCACCGTCCTGCGCGGTGCCGGCCCGTGCTTCTCGTCGGGATACGACCTGGGGGGCGGCCCGCTGATGGAAGGCTCACCGTTCTACTCGGCGCCGGGCCCGGGGGTGTGGGCCAGGCAGGCCAACGACACCTGGTTCAGCGTCTGGGACCTGGCCAAACCGGTCATCGCGCAGATACACGGCTACGCCATCGCCGGGGCCACCGAGATGGCGTCGGCCTGTGACCTGGTCTACGTCGCCGACGATGCCCGCATCAGCTACCCCATAGTGAGGGTGGCCTCGCCCCCCGACTGGCAGTACCACACCGTGCTGCTCGGGCTGCGGCGGGCCATGGAGCTGATGCTCACCGGAGACGCCATAGACGGGATCGAAGCCGCCCGGATCGGCTTCGCCAACCGCTCCTTCCCCGCCGACCGCCTCGAGGAGGAGGTGCTGCGCATCGCCGAGCGGGTGGCCGGGGTACCGAGCGACCTGACCCAGTTGAACAAGCGCTCGGTGCACCGGGCCTTCGACGTCTGGGGGGCGCGGGCCGCCATTCGGGCCGGCACCGAGTTGCAGGCCCTGGCCTCGCACACCGCGTCGGCGGCCCGTTTCGCCGAGAACGCCCTCGAAGCAGCCAAGCAGGCCCAGCGACCCCGACCCGAATGATGCCGGCCCGAGTTATGCCGGCCAACGGATGCCGGCCCGAGTGATGCCGGCCCGATGACCCCCGCCGAGACCACTGCCCCGTCCGGGTCGGTGCGCCTCCCTTTCTGCGACCTCAATCACCTGGAGGTGCTGGAGGTGGGTGGCGGACGGGCCCGCTGCGCCACGACCGCGGGCCCCTGGCTGGCCGGGAGCGACGAGTTCGGGATCCCCTCGGCGGCGGCGGCCCTCGCCGACATGGTGCTGATGTACGCGTGCTCCACCCGGTCGACTCCGGGGATGATGCCCGTCACCGCCACCTTGCGCGTCGACCTGTGGACCGATCCACCGCCGGTCGGTTCCAGGCTGGTGGGCGAAGCCGAGGTGCAGGGTGCCGACGGCGACCTCCTGCTGGTCAGCGGGCGCATCGGGGTCGGCGGGCGCACCGTGGCCACGGCGACCATCCGGTCGATGCTGGTGCCCCTCGTCATCGGTCCGGGCCCATCACTTCCCGGGGCGACCCCCGTCTCACCGGTGGCGGCTGAGACGCCCCATCCGAGCGCGACTCCGACGGCCCGTTCGAGCGCGGCCGTGCCTGAGGCTCCGACGCCGGCGGTTGATGCGGTGCTGGCGCTGCCCGCCGCCGTCCTGGCCGGGATGGAGCTGGTCGCGTTGGGAGACGAGCGGATCGATCTGACGGCCCGTCCCGGTGCCGACCTGGAGAGGACCGGCGGGGTCCTGCACGGAGGTGCGGTTCCCCTCCTGTCCGGCCTCGCCTCGAGCGCTCTGCTGGCCGCCACGATCAGGACGCAGCAGCGGCCCCGACGCCTCGATCTGACCGCCGACTACATCCGCCCCACTCCGATGGGTACCTCCCTGTCGGTCACCTCGACCATCGTGCAAAGGACTCGCCGCCTGATCAAGATCCACTCCGAGATACTCGATGCCGGGGGCCGGATCACGGCCCGCGTCTACGAGACGGCGGCCTTGGATTCGACCGCCTGACCCAGTCGACCCGGCCGCGGCCGTGAGCCGTCGGGTCGGGGGCGCAACGGCAGCTCACCGGCCGTCTGGGGCTCACCAGGACGGCGGTCGTTGCCATTCTAGTTAAAATAGATATGATTGAGGAGCGACACGAAGGGGCGCCCTGAAAGCCTGGTTGACACGGCCCGGCCGAGACCGTAGGTTGCCAATGATAACTAGTTTAGGCCACGGTCCGGTCAGGCCACATCAAGGGGGACCCATGGGTGATTCCAGCATCGAGGCGCTCGAAGCCAAGATCGAGGCGCTCGAGAAGCGCGTCCGCGAGCTGGAGGACGTGCGGGAGATCAATGAGGTCTTCCGCAAGTGGCACTACGAGTGCACGGGTGGTTTCAACGGCATCCAGGCCGGCCGGATGGAGGCCCTGGATGTCCTGACCGAGGACGCGACCATCGAGATCCAGGCGCTGCACGAGCCCGGCAAGGGCCCCAAGGGGCGGGAGGAGTACACCAAGTACTGGGACTTCTACTTCGGCGACGCCGGACCCCTCCCCTACGTGTTCCAGACCAGCTTCGACCAGAAGATCCGTGTCGAGGGCGACACCGCGGTCCAGGACTCCAACCAGCTGGGTATCTTCCAGCCCCGTAACTCCCCGCCCCGCCTCAGCCTCTCACGACGCACGAACTGGCTGGTGCGGACACCGGACGGGTGGAAGATCCAGAAGACCTACGGGGACAGCGCCTTCGCCACCACCTTGGCCGACCTACTCGGTCCGCTGAACCCGCTGCCCGAACCCGAGCACCGCCTGCAGTGGACCCACCCCGAGGTGGCCGAACCGGTCGATCCGATGGGGCCCATCTCCGGTGCCGAAGGGTCCTCACAGATCGAGAGCTGACATCGGGCCCTCCCGCCACCGAGAGGGACCGGCGACATCCATGAACTATCCAGCTGGGTCGCTAACTGCCGGCGGGTCCCTCGGGCTGAGGTGACGACGCCCACCCGTAACCTGCCTCTTGCGATCTATACAGATTCCTGTACAGTTGGGGACATGGGTTTGCTGGAGAACCATCCCCGCGTGCTGTCGGTGACGGAGGCCTCGACGCGAGGTGTCGCCGGTCTGCTCAAAGATAGCGAGCGCGGCACTGACACCGTCGTGGAACGCCACGGAAAGCCCGTTGCGGCCGTGGTCAGTATCCGCCACTTCGAGGACTTCCGTGAGTTCGAGCGAGACCTACGATCCGCTGCGCTCGTCCTCAGCCGGGCAGCCACCGACACCGGACGGCGCGCCGACTTGGACAGCGTCATCTCGAGCCTCGGCTTCAGCCGGGAGGAACTGGTTGCGGAACTTCGTGAGGACCAGGCCGCCGGGCGAGAGTGACCGACTCGAAACCGGCAGCCTACGTACGCCTCACGGACGCGGCGCTCGACGATCTCCACCGGCTCGCCGCCAGCGTCCCTCAGGCGTTGCGCTGGGCGCTGAAGAAGATGCTGCTCCTCGAGGAAAGCCCAGACGCCGGCGAGCCTCTCCTCGGCAACCTCATCGGTTGGCGGAAGCTCACCGTCGGCGACCGCGACTGGCGCATCGTATGGCGCCACACCACCGACGAGACGGCCACTCCCGTCATCGAGATCGCCGAAGTCTGGGCTGTCGGTGCCCGCTCGGATAAAGAGGTGTACGTCGAAATGGCCGCCCGGGTTACCTCCATGCCGGCCACGCCACACGCCGTAGATCTGGCCGAGGTCATAGAGCGGTTCGGGAAGCTCCGAGCCGGCATCACTCCCGCCACACCACCTACCGGCGAGAAGCTGCCTGACTGGCTAGTGAACCAACTCGTCCACACCGCTGGGTTGCAGCAAGCGGTCGTCGACGCCATGACTCTTCAGCAGGCTGTCGACGCCTGGACCGACTGGACGACCAAACCCCACTGAGAGTCGCATGCCGGCAGCATGCCCGACGCTGCGCCCCTCCCCTACTTCGGCGCGGCGGCCGCCCGGCCCCGGCTGGTGATCTCCCGCCACAGGTCGAGATCCCGGTCGGTGGCCGCCCGCCCGACCCGGGTCACGACATCCACGTCAGGAGACTCGGCCCGCAGCGCAGCGGCGGTGCAGCTCTCCCTGGGGCGGTGGGCGAAGGGGTCGAACTGGTAGTGGCGCATGGCGTTCTCGTGGCTGATCTTGGCCACGGCTTCCTCCGGGACGCCGTCGAGCAGGGTGGCCAGCGCCTCCGGGGCGCCGGGCCAGGTCCCGTCGGAGTGGGGGAAGTCGGACTCCCAGCACAGATTGTCCACATTGAGATCGTCGAGCAGCTTGATCGATATCGGGTCGTTGATCATGCAGCAGAGGATGTGCTTGTTGAAGATGTCGGTGGGCCCGGTGTAGGAACCGAAGTCGTGCTGTATCCACCCCGAGTGCCGATCGTTGACGTGCTCGGCCCGCCAGAGGAAGTACGGGATCCACCCCACGTCCCCCTCGGTGATGGAGAACTTGAGGTTGGGGAAGCGGTCCCAAAAGGGCGCCCAGACGAGGTCCACCAGCGTGTAGATGGACATGGCCGACGACGTCGTCATCTGCACCCCGGCCGGGGCGTCGGCGGGGGCGGGTACGCTCCTGGACGACGAGCCCAGATGGCAGCAAAGCACCGTCTCCTCGTCAGAAGCGGCGGAGAAGACCGGGTACCAGTAGTCCGAGAAGATCGAAGGCATCGAGAGAGCCTCAGGGTTCTCGCTGAACGTTACGGCGTGGCAGCCCTTGGCCGAGAGCCGTTTGATCTCCTTCACCGTTTCCTCGACATCGAACAGCGGCAGGATCCCGCAGGGGATGAAGCGTCCCGGGTGGGCGCCGCACCATTCGTCGATATGCCAGTCGTTGTACGCCTTGATCATGATGAGGTTGAGGTCCCGGTCCGGGCCCTGGTTGAGCACCTGCCCGGAGAAGCCCGTGAAGTTCGGGAAGTTGAGACCGGCCAACTGGCCCCCGGCGTTCATGTCGCGGACCCGTTCGTGGACGTCGTAGCAGCCCGGTCTCATCTCGTCGTAGCGGGCGGCGTCGACGTTGTAGAACTCCCGTGGTTTGCCGGCGACGGCGTTCAATCCCAGGTTGCGGCCCTTGACCCCCCCGTACCACCACTGCTGGCCGCCGTCGGCGTCGGTGACCACGCGGGGCGCCTCGGCGCGGTAGCGCTCCGGGACGTGGCCGTCGAACATGTCGGCCGGCTCGCAGATGTGGTCGTCGACACTGATGAGGATCATGTCGTCGGGTTTCATTGGCGTTCCCCCCTGGGCTTCTGGTCCCGACCGGACCGCCCTGAATTGGTCATCATTCTAAATACCCACGGCCATCCGGGCGGCTCGCCTCGCCGGACCGGCGCCGGGTGGGTCTTGGGGCTGGGTCAGTCGCCCTCGGGCAGAACCCGTTGGGGCAGCGGGTGGCGGAACAGACGGGCGGCGTTCTCGCTGCAAAGGGCCCTCAGCTCCTTGGCTGGCAGGTGACCCCAGGCCCGGCGCAGGACCTCCTGGGTGTCTGGCCAGGTACTGTCGCCGTGGGGGTAGTCCACCTCCACCATTATGCGGTCGACGCCGATGGCGTAGCGGGTGTCGATCGTGGAGGGGTCGTCGATGGTGCAGAACCAGAAGTTGCGTCGCATGACGTCGGCCGGGCGCATGTCCCAGCCGAGGCCGTAGCCGGAGCGGTCGACGATGTTCTCCAGGCGGTCGAGCAGCATGGCCACCCAGCCGATGCCACCTTCGCTCATGGCGATCTTCAGGTCCGGGTGGCGCAGCGGATGTCCCGACCACACCCACTCGGCGCAGGCCGACAGCGACAGCTGCCCGAAGAGGGTGGCCCCCAGCTGCAGGCGGGGCGCGCCGTCGGGGTAGCTGTAGAGGCCCGAGCTACCCACGTGGAGGCACGCCACCGTATCCGTCTCGGCGCAGGCCTCGATGATGGGGTCCCAGTGGTCGCGATCCCACAGGGAGGGCAGGCCGATGGCGTGGGGCCGCTCGGGGAGCGACACCGCCTTGAAGCCCCGCGCCGCGTTGCGCCGGATCTCCTCGGCGGCCACCTGGGGGTCGGCGAGGTAGGCGATCCCGAGCGGGATGATCCGCTCGGGATGCGGCTCGTACCACTCTTCGTGGAACCAGTCGTTCCAGGCCCGCACGCACGCCTGGCCCAGCTCTCTCTCCTTGGCCGCGAAGAAGACCCGACCGCAGAACCCGGTGATCATCGACGGGAAGTTGACCGAGGCCCACATGCCGCACACGTCCATGTCGGCGATGCGAGCATCCACGTCGTAGCAACCGGGCCTCATCTGCTCGAAGCGGAACGGCTCGTAGGCCACGGTCTCGGGCCGGCGGCCGGCGACGGCGTTCATCCCCACCTGGGTGAACAGATCGCCCTCGAACTCCCACACCTGGTGGCCCTCAGGTGTCTCCACGATCCTCGGAGCCCGGTCCTGCAGGCCGGTGGGCAACCGACCCTCGAAGGTGTGGGCCGGCTCCACCAGGTGGTCGTCGACCGAGATCACCGTGTAGAAGACCTCACGGGGCTCCGGCTCGGGCAGGAACAGCTCCGGATCGAGTTGCGCTCCAGCAGTCACATCCATCCCAACCTTTCTTGGACCATGCCAGCCCCCATCCGACCCTACGCCCGCGGCGAAGCGTAAGGCAGCCAGATGTCCCCACCCGCGGGATGGAACGTCACCTCGAGAGGCATGTCCTCGCGGATGTCCTCGGCGGTGCAGCCCACCAGGGCGGTCACCAGCCACCACCCCTCCTCCACGGCCATGACCGCCGGGGCGTAGGGCGTTACGAACGAAGGATGCTGCGGCCGCCACACCACCGTCCAGGTGTGCAGTCGGCCCCGGCCGCTCGACTCCAGCCAGGTCAGGTCACCTCCCTGGCAGCGCCAGCAGCGCCTCAGCGGCCGAGGCGGGATGTGGCCGCAGTTGGCGCACTTCTGGTAGGTCAACCGGCCCTCGCGGGCGGCGTCCCAGTAGGGCCTCGACACCGGCGAGGGACTGGGCAGCGGGATACCCGCCGGTTGGGGTGCGAGAACGCTCACGGCCGCTCCTTGCCGAGAAGGATCACATCGGTGAACAGCGCACCCGATCCACCGTTGCTGCAGACCACCACTTCGGCTCCGGGCACCTGGCGGGTCGGGCACGTGCCCCGGATCTGCTGTACGCCTCTGATCACGCGCTGCAACTGCTGGGCGTTGACCCCGGGATGACTGAAGGACATGGTGCCGCCGTCGGTGGTCACCGGGATGGCTCCGTCCGGCCCGATGTTGCCGTCTGCGACGAACGGGCCACCTTCCCCCTCGGCGCAGAAGCCCAACACCTCCATCTGCCGGATGATCTCGAACGAGAACGGGTCGTACAGTTCGGCCACGTCGACATCCTCCGGGCCGATGCCGGCCTGGCGGTAGGACTGGGCGGCGGCGGCGGCCCCGACCCGGCCGGCCGGATCGCCGGTGCGGCCGGTCATCTCCCATACCGGGGCGATCTGGTAGGCCGGCCCGTACGAGTCGCTCCCCCCGCCCAGGATCCACGCCGGTGCCGGCTGTGCCGAACCGACGAGGTCGGCGTGGGCCAGGACCAGGCCGCACCCGCCCTCGCTGGTGGTGGCGCAGTCGAGGAGGTGGAACGGGTCGGCCACCATCCGCGAGGCCAGGATGTCCTCGGCCTCGAACGGCCCCCGCCCGTAGTAGACGGCTTGCGGGTTGACGTGGGCGTTGTTCCGGATGGTGGCCGCCACCGTGGCCATCTGCTCGGGGGTGGTGCCGTAGGTGAGCATGTGGCGCCGGGCCATGAGGGCGAACTCGGCGGCGGTGAACAGCCCGTAGCCGACGACCATCTCGTTGGCCGGTCGGGTCCATGGCGCGGTGGCCCGGCGGTCGGTGTAGACCGCCGCGCCTCCGGCTCCGAGCAGCACCACTCGGGCCTGGCCGCAGGCGATCATCTGGGCCGCCTGGAGGACCGCCGGTATGCCGAGCGGGTTGGGCACCCGGGCGCACGGCCCCATCCCGAAGGCCAGGACCATCTCCTGGCTGAAGTTGCCGATCACCGCGTCGACCTGGGCCGGGTCGATACCGGCGTCGGCGAGAGCCCCGGCGGCGCCCTCCAGGGCTATCGATTCGGAGTCGTGACCCTCCAAGACGCGGGCCTGGGCGGTGTTGTGGACCCCGAGGATGGCCACGTCATGGTAGGGGTGTGACACCGCTGGACTATATATCCTTTGGAGGATGGCGGGAGGGTAGGTGCCGGCCGAGCCGCGGCGGGGTCAGATCCGGATCGGGACCGAACTCCAGCCTCGGACGGTGCTGGTGTGCTGCTGCACCGCCGAGTCGACTTCGACGTCCCATTCGGGAAAGCGGGCCAGGGTCTCCTCGAGCCCGATGCGACCCTCCAGGCGGGCCAGCGCCGCGCCCAGGCAGAAGTGGATGCCGAAGCCGAACGACACGTGGCTGGCCTGGTCCCGGGTGACGTCGAAGCGGTCGGGGTCGGGGTAGCGCCGCTCGTCCCGCCCCGCCGCGCCCGTGAGCAGGAGCACCTTGGAGTCCTTGGGCACGGTTACGCCGTGCAGCTCGACGTCGCGCGTGGTCCACCGCCCCTGCACCGGCGACGGCGCCTCGAAGCGGAGCAGCTCCTCGACCCCGGCGGGGATCACCGAGGCGTCGTCGGCCATCATCTGGCGCTGGTCGGGGAAGGCCGGCAGGGTCACCGCCGCCCACCCGAGGAGACGGGCCACCGTCTCGGTTCCGGCACTGACCAACAGGTTGCCGAATGCGGCTGCTTCCTCGTCGGTCAACTTGCGGCTGCCACCCTGCTCGTCGGGTATCTCGGCTTGGGTCAGGGCGGTGAACAGGTCGTCGCGGGGCGACCGGCGGCGGTCCTGCAGAGCGCTCGTGATGTACTCGAACAGCCATATCTGGGCGCCGAGGGAGACGTCGTTGACCATGCCCACGCCGGGCTCGATGTGGAAGACCGCATCGATGTACTTGCGCACCTCCTCGCGCTCGTCCTCGGGAACGCCGAGCAGGGCCGAGATCACCGTCGAGGGCAGCTGCTGGGCGAACTCGACCACGTAATCGAAACCGGTCCCGCCCACGTGGGGATCGAGCAGACTCCGGCAGATGTCGCGGATGCGGTCCTCGAGCTCGGACACCCGCCTCGGGGTGAACGCCCGCGACACGAGAGCCCTCAGTGTGTCGTGCTGAGGGGGGTCCATGAAGATGATCATGTTGGTGGTCGCCAGGTCGGTACCCATGTGCTCCAAGACGGTGCCCTTGGCCGAACTGAACGTCTTGTGGTCGGTGTGGGCCGCCTGCACGTCGGCGAAGCGGCTCAGGGCCCAGAAGTCGTAGCGCTCGTTGCGGTAGAGGGGCGCTTCGTCGCGCAGCCGCCGCCACACCTCGTAGGGGTCGGTGTCTATCTCGGTGTCGAAGGGATCCCAGTAGATATCCCCGGATGCTGTCGCCATGACCGCTCCTTGCTATATGACGGCGAAAGGTAACTGTTGCAGACCGGACCGTGGGCCGGGCGGGCGGGCGGATCACATGGCCCGGGTGGCGTCCTTGCCCTCGGTGGCGGGGATCATCTCCCTGATCATGGCCTGGAGGTGATAGGAGGCGACGAGCGTCCCGTCCCGGGTGAACACCCGGCCGTCTCCCTGGGCCAGTCCCCGCCCGGCCCAGATGGCCGGCGTGGAGTAGAGGAGCCACTCGTCGGCGCGGGCGTCGTCGTGGAAGGAAATGGACATGGCCACAGGACCGGTGGACAAGCTGACGTGGGCCCGGGCCTCCCCGTAGCCGGGATGGGGCAGCATGGCCGCGGCGATGGTCCAGTGCGTGGTCGCCTGGGCGATCAGCGCCGAACGCAAGCCCGGGTCGGCCGGGTCGTCGCGGAAGCGGACCCACGCGTTGATGACCGGTGGACCGGTCCGGTCGGGGTCCGGCGAGTAGGCGCCGTCGACGACACGCAGATCACGGCCGACTACCCCCATGTCGTAGGGCTCGGCGTCGCCCGGTCCGGCCACGTCGGGCATCTGCTCGCTGCTGCGGATGGTGTCGCCCGAGCCGGTGTCGAGAAGGACGAGGGCCGGAGCGATGAGCTTGCCCTGCTGGCTGACGCGCACCGCGACGGTCGAGAAGGTACGGCCCCGGCGCAGTGTCTCCACCTCGATGTCGAGCGACTCGGCGAAGCTGGCCGCTTTGGCGAAGGTGATCGACGCGAACGTGACGTGCTGGTCGGGCACCGTGCGCGACGCCGCGACGATGACCTCCCCGAGCAGCTGTCCGCCCTCCACCACGTCGCGTTCGCGGTGGTGGTAGCCCGGGGCCCGGAAGTGCCCGTCCCCGGCCGGCACCGCGTCGAGGAGCCGAACCAAATCGTCCTGGTCACCCCATGCGGGGAAACGGTTGACCGACACTCTCCCGTCGGGCCACACCGTCTCGACCTCCACCTCCACGCCGTCCTTCTCGTGGTAGACGCCGAGATGGCCGGCTATGGGAGCCACCTCGGGGAAGGGCTCCGGGTAGGTCCAGAACACGTCATCGACGGCTGCGTCCGGCCCCCGGTAGGACCAGTAGGACGCTCTCCCCTTGAACGGGCAGACGCTTCGGTGGTCGTTGACCTCCAATCGCTCGGTGCGCACATCGGCGACGGGGAAATAGAGCCGCTCCACGTGGTCGGTCTCGATCAGGCGCACCGCGGCGGTGCTCTCAGCGAGGATCACGTCCCCGACCCGAACCCGGGCCGTCCCCTTGCACGGCACCGGGTAGATCTCGTAGGCCGGGTGATCGGGCCAGGCCGACCGGATGCCTTCGTTGATGCTGGTCACCGGATCAGGCCTGGGCCGAGGAGATGACCCGTCCCGGCAACGCCCCGGTCGGCTGGCCTCCCACCTGCACGGCCCGCCCGGCCACAAAGGTGGCCCGGTAGCCACCCTCTCCCCTCCGCAGGCGCATCCCTTCCCCGGGTAGGTCCTCGACGAATCCGTCCTGGTCGTAGTGCAGCTCGTCGAGTGCGAACACCGCCAGGTCAGCCACCGCGCCTTCGGTGATGCGGCCACGGCCTCCGAACCCGAACAGATCGGCCTGACGGCCGGTGAGGGCGTGAACGGCGGCCTCCAAGGTCAGATCCTGGCGCTCTCGCACGTGGCGGGTGAGCAGAAGTGTGCTGTCACCGGAGGCGCAGAGCATCTGCATATGGGCGCCCGCGTCGGAGGAGCTGATGAGCACGGTGGGGTCCGTGAGCACGGTGGCCACCGCCTCGACGTCGGCGTTGGCCACCCCTTGGGCGACCAGGCCGGGTCGGCAGGCGTTGGCCAGCACGAAGTCGGCCAGCACGTCGGAGGGGTGACCGCCCGTCTCGGCCACGAGGTCGGCCAGGGTCCGACCCCGCCAGCGCTCCTGGTCGGCACCGACGACCTCTACGAAGCGGACCTTCTCGGGTCGGCGGTGGGGGAACAGCGCCCGCTCCACGGTGTCCCACTCCTGGCGCGCCGCCTCCCGCCATTCCGGGTCTGAAAGCAGGGTGGCTTTGGCTTCCTCGCCGCGGGCCGCCACGACCCGGTGCCAGCCCCGGGGTAACGACATGAACATCATCGACGAGTCCCAGTTGAGCCGGAAGTCCACGGTACGGGGCGACAGCTGCGGGTAGAAAGGCACCCCTTCGCGCTGGAGCCGGCGAGCCAACTCCATCCAACGCACCACGAACGACGGATCGCGGTCCGACACCGCGAACCCCGTCCAGGTGAGCGGTAGGCGGCGGGCCCCGCAGCGCCGGGCGAGGGACTCCATCCGGTCGAACTGGCCCTCCTTGTCCAAGAGCGCGGGGACGATCTCCACGAGCCCCCGGCCGAAACCGCCGATGGCATCGAGCAGGGCGTCGACCTCGGCGTCGTCGGCCTGTCGGGACGGCACCGGGCGCCCCTGGGAGTCGACGTCGAGATGGGAGGTGGACAGCCCCCAGGCCCCGTCGGCCATGGCCGTAGCCAGGATCGACGCCATCGCTGCGGTCTCGTCGGGACGGGCGATTCGGGACCACGCGTCGGCGCCCATGACGGCCAGACGGATCATGCTGTGGCCGACCAGGGGCGCCAGGTTGGCTCCCGTCCCCACCCGGTTGACCGCCTCGGCGTACCCGGCGTAATCGGACCAGTCCCACGGGACGCTGTCGTCGAAGAGGTGGCGGGGAACGTCCTCTATGTAGGCGAACAGGTCGGAGATGTCGGTCCGGGTGGCGTCCGAGACCGGGTACAGGCTGAGACTGCAGTTCCCCGTCAGGAGGGTCGTCACCCCGTGAAGCGGCTCGGGGTCGAGTGAGGGGTCCCAGAACACCTGGGCGTCGACGTGGGCGTGGGTGTCTATGAATCCCGGGGCGACCACCGCTCCGCCGGCGTCGAACACCTCCTCGCCGTCGGGGCGCAGCGACCCGGCCACCTCGGCGATACGCCCGGCGCGAATGCGCACATCGGCCCGTCGCTGCGGCGCTCCCGTCCCGTCGACCACTGCACCACCGCGGATGAGCAGATTCCCGTCCATGCCAGCGACCCCCCTGTAGAGACCAAGCCTCCGGGGCACGTTAGTTAAAAGAATGACAGGTTGAGACCGGCCGCGGTCGTGGGCTTATGATCGGCGCCGGTGAACGACTACCCGCCGGTGATCATCGAGGCTGCCATCAATGGTATTACCACCCGGCAGCGCAATCCCCATGTGCCCCTCACCCCCGACGACATCGCCGCCGACGCCCTCGCCTGCATCGGAGCCGGTGCGTCGATCATCCACCACCACATCGACCTGGTCGGTGTGGACGAGGAGACCGCGGCGGACCGCTATCTGGAGGCCTGGCGGCCGGTTCTGGCGGCGCGGCCCGACGCTCTCCTCTACCCGACGGTGCACGTCGGGCCTCCCCGCAGCTACGAGCACCACATCCCGCTGGCGGCCAGCGGGATGGCCCGCATCGGCATCGTCGACCCCGGTTCGGTGAACCTCGGAGGACGAGGGGCTGACGGCCTGCCGGCGGGAGGGATCGTCTATGGGAACTCCTTCGAGACCATCGCCCGGGCCTTCGCCCTGTGCGAGCAGCTGCGCCTCGGACCGAGCATGGCCATCTACGAGCCGGGCTTCCTGCGCACGGTGATGGCCTACCGGTCGGCCGGCCGCCTACCCGCCGGCGGGCTGGTCAAGCTGTACTTCTCCGGGGACGACGGCTACATGGGGGCGCCCTTCGGTCTGCCGCCGACCGCGACCGGGTTGGCCGCCTACCGCGAAATCCTCGGCGACTCGGGACTGCCCTGGGCCGCGTCGCTGGTGGGCGGCGATCTCGGCCGCAGCGGGCTGGCCGAACTCGCCGTGGCTCAGGGCGGCCATCTCCATGTCGGCATCGAGTTCTACGGCGGTGACCGCAGTCCGACCAACGTGGAGCTCGTCTCCGAAGCCGCCGAGCTGTGCGCCCGCCTGGGGCGCCCCGTCGCCACCCCCGACCAGGCAGCCGCCATCCTGGGGCTTCCCCGCCCCCGTCCCGGTTCGTAGGCGGCGGCCGCCCGGGCCGGAAACGGGAAGGCCTCGGAGCAGCTCAGGTCGCGGCGGCCCGAAACGCCTCGGCCACCTCGTGGAGGCGGTCGGAGACCGCGGCCTCGTCGTCGGGCAGCCGCATGCGGATACGGAAGTCCGTGACGCCCGCCTCGGCCAGCCCGGGAACCTGTTCCATGGTCCGGGAGCGGTCGAAGCCGCCGGCGTCGTCGAGGTACTCGCGCAGCGTGCCGACCACCCCTAGCTCGGAGGGGTCACGTCCGAACCCCTCGACCGCAGCGCGCATCCTGGCGATGCCACCCACGATGTCGGCGGCGTCCTCACCCCAGGGAATCCAGCCCGTACCGAAGCGGGCCAGGCGTTGCATCGACCGGGCGTTGACCCGTCCGCTCACCCAGATCGGCACGCCACCCTCCTGCAGGGGTTTGGGCATCTGGTGGATGTTCTGGAACGCCAGTTCCTCGCTCTGATACGACACCCGGCGCTCGGTCCAAAGGGCCTGGCACACCTCGAGGGTGTGGTTGAGCAGGCGACCGCGCTCGTCGAAGTCGAGTCCCGCCGCCTCGTACTCCTCGCGCTGCCACCCGACGCCGACGCCGATGTCGAGCCGGCCGCCTGATAGCACATCGATGGTCGAAGCCATCTTGGCCAGCACCACCGGGCGCCGCAGCGCGGCCAGCAGGATGTTGGTGCCGAAGCGGACCCGCGAGGTGACCGCCGTGAGGTGGGCGATCGTGATGATCGGGTCGAGCCACGCCCCGTCGGGACCGGTGGGCTGGCGGCCGCCGGTAGCTCCCCCCTTGCGGGGGTCGCCGTAGGCGTCGAGATCCTCACCGAAGACCACGTGGTCGGAGATGACCAACCGGTCGAAGCCGGCCTGGTCGGCCATCCGGGCGAATCGGACCAGGGCGGCCCAGTCGCCCCGCTCGTCGGGGACGAAGGATTGGAGGGCGGTGGACAGCTGAATGGCTCGGTTCATACCAAGAACGTAATCACCGCGACGGTGGCGGCGAAGTGTGCGCCGTCGGTGACACTCAGAGGCCGGCCGGGCGGTCGCCGATGACGCCCGCGGCGCGCAGAGCTTCGAACTCCTGCTCTCCCAGTCCCAGATCGCCGACCAGCACCTGGTGGTTGTGCTCGCCGAGGAGCGGCGCGGGGCGGTGCAGCCAGCGGTCCACCGAGGCGAACCGGAAGGGCATCCCCGGCACCGGCTGGCGCCCCACGACCGGGTGGTCCAGCTCCTCGAAGAACCGGCGGGCGGCGAACTGCGGGCGCTGGCTGAGGAACCGTTGGTCGGCGACGAGGCCGGCCGGCACCCCGGCCGCGGCGAGCTGGTCGGCGGCCGTTTCGGCGCCCCGGGCGGCAACCCACTCCGACAGGCGCCGGTCGAGCTCGTCGTGGCGTGCCCGGCGCCCCGAGTGGGTGGCCAGCGCCGGGTCGGCGGCCCAGTCGGAGGCTCCCAGGGCTCGGCAGAGGGCGTCGAAGTGCTCGTCGCGCTCGACCGACACCGCCAGCCAGCTCCCGTCGTCTCGCCGGTAGAGGCCCTGCGGGGCGGCCCAGGCCGAGCGGTTGCCCTGACGTCCCATCACGTGCCCGTACTTGCCGTACTCGACGATCTGCTCGGCGGCGGCGTTGAGCGCGGCCTCCACCATGGTGGATTCGACCATCACCCCTTGGCCGGTCTGGCGCCGCACCTCCAGGGCCACCAGCGCGGCGAACACGGCGTGGACGCCGGAGACGATGTCGCAGGGGCCTCGCTGGATCCGCGGCTGGTCGTCGACATGGCCCGTGACCCAGGCCAGTCCCGTCACCTGCTCCATCGTCTGGGCGAAGCCGGTCCAGTCCCGCCACGGTCCGTCCAGCCCGAAGGCCGGCATGCGGACCAGGACCAGATTCGGGTTGAGATCGTGCAGCGCCTCCCAGGTCAGACCGAAATTGCCCATCACGCGTGGGGTGAAGTTCTCGATCAGCACGTCGGCCCAGCCGATCAGCTCGTCGAGGGCCCGGCGCCCGGCGTCGGCCCGCAGATCGAGGGTGACGCCCCGCTTGTCGGTGTTGATCGACAGGAACTGGCTGCTGCACTCCCACCAGTCGGGGAACTTCTGCGCCAGGGCGCCCCCGGTGGCTCGCATGCCGTCCATGCGGGTCGTCGCCTCCAGGTGGACCACATCGGCGCCGAGGGTGGCGAGGAAGTGGGCGGCGAGCGGTCCGGCGAACCACGCCGTCATGTCCAGAACCTTCAATCCGGCGAGCGGCAGAGACGGATTCCCGCCCCCTCTGGGCGCCGGTTCGGCCCAGTCGACGGTGCCGGTGTGCTCCCCCGGTTGCGGTACGGGACCGAAGACCGGCCGGTCGACGCCGGTGATGGTGTAGGGGCAGCGGGGCTGGGCGAAGCCCCCCGACGGGTTGGGCTCGAAGACGCCGCGGGCCACGAACTGGGGGTTGGCCCGCACCGTTTCGGCGTTGGCGACGGGGGCTACGGGGATGCGCAATTCGACGGCCCGCTCGATGACCTCCTCGGTGGTGTGCTTGGTGGTCCACTCCTGAACCAGGTGGTTCCACTCCTCGAAGTAGTTCCAGCGGTCCTTGGCCAGCGTGAAGCGCTCGTCGCCGATCAGTTCGGGGCGATCGATCAGCACCAGGAAGTCGTCGAGTTGCTGGCGCGAGTTGGTGGTGAACCCCACCCAGCCGTCGGCGGTGGGCTCGATGGAAGGAATCTCCACCCGCGCCACAGGGGCCCGGCGGGCCATCTCGGGGGTGACCCCGTCGAGTCGGGCCATCAACTCGGCGTGGCAGCTGAAGCTGCCGACCGCCGCCGACTCGGTCAGTGAGACATCGACGTGTTCGCCGGCCCCGCTCCTGCGGGCCGTGCCGGCGGCCGCCAGCGCGGCGGTGGCGGCATAACCGCCGGCGACGAACTCGAACACCCGACCGCCGACCCCGAACGGCTCGCCGCCGGGTAGGCCGCGGCCGCTGACGCAGCCGCTCTCGGCTTGCACCACCAGATCTCCGCCCGGCCGGCCGGCCCAGGGGCCCGAACGGCCGTAGGGACTGATCGACACCACCACCACACCGGGCAGGCCCTTCAAACCACTGGACTCGAAGCGGGCCGGGTCGAGGTCCTCCACCACCACGTCGGCCCGACTCGCCAGTTCCATGATCGAAGGCTCCTCGACAGCACCGGTGACCGACCGCTTCGACGTGTTGAGGAACTCGAAGAGGGCTCCGTCACCGGCGGGGTCCTCGGCCGTAGCCGACCACCGCCGTAGCCGGCTCCCCTCCGGGGGTTCCACCTTGACCACGTCGGCCCCGGCGTCGGCCAGCAACTTGGTGCAGTAGCCGCCCGCCACCCCTTCGCTCAGGTCGAGTACCCGCAGCGGCCCCGCAGCCCAGGCGGACAGTGGTCCGCTCAGGCTCGCCGGCCGGGGATCGTCAGGCATGACCAGGAACGGGCATCGGCGGGATCATTCTCTTCCGGTGGCCGGCGCGCGGGGCGGGACCGGGTTGATGGAACGCGTCTCGGTCCACTGCGTGAGTACCCGACGCTGGGCGAAGCGCCAGCCCCCGTCGGGCCCGCGCCGGTAGGTGTCGTCGTAGCAGATCACCATCACGTAGTCGGTCCCGCCCATGGTCGTCTGGTTGACGTGATGGGCCAGGCAGTAGGTCTGGCCGGTCGCACCGTCTCCGTCGACGCGGCAGACGTGGTTGCCGACGAAATGGAAGGTCCGGTCGAAGCGTCCGGAGAGGCGCCCGGGGATGGCCGCCAGGCGGTCCCGGCCTCGGGTCTCGGTCGGGGGGCCGGCCGACTCGGGACCGTAGTACACCTGCAGAAGAGCGTCCGGTTCGAAAAGCTCGGCGAATCCCTCCCCGTCCCCGGCATCCACGGTCATGGCGTAGCGGTCGACCAGGCGCCTGAGCGCGACGGCATCAGCGGCGTTCCCATCCACCAGGTCCATCCCCACCGCCACCCCCACATATCGAACGCGCTACCGACCGCTGACCTCTATCGGTAAAAGGATTGAAGTTTTAGGCTCCTGAGTATAATCCGGCGCCTGTCGGGCGCCATCCGACGGGGCCGGCGCGGCTGACCCGGCCGAGCGACCCCGGCCGCCCCGGGGCCGTCCGGGGTGGAGACGGAAAGGGAGTAGAGGCCGGATGACAGAGCACGACGAGGAGCCCATCGTCTCCATCCCGGGGGCCGTCCACCGCGCCGCCGCCCGGTTCGCCGACCTCGAGGCTCTGGTGGGCGACGGGCGGAGGCTGACCTTCGCAGAGATGGAGCGGGCCGCCGACCAACTGGCCCGGGCCCTGATCAGCAGCGGTGTGGGCCCCGGCGACACTGTGGCCGTCTGGGCTCCCAACAGCGTGGACTGGGTACTGGTGAGCCTGGGGATCTACGCCGCAGGGGCGGTGCTGGTCACCATCAACACCCGTTTCAAGGGAGAGGAAGCCGCCCACGTCCTGCGGGCCTCGCAGGCGGCCCTCCTCTTCACCGTCACCGACTTCCTCGGCACCGACTTCCCGGCCCTCCTGCACGATGTCGGACCTCTGGAGCACCTACGCGAGATCATCGCCATCGACGGCCCCCCTCGCGACGGCGTGACCCCGTGGGCTGCCTTCGCAGGGCGCGCCGCCGATACCGCTTCGAGCGAGGTCACCGCCCGAGAGTCAGTACTAGCTGGTGACAGTATTAGCGACATCATTTTCACCTCGGGGACCACGGGCGTCCCCAAGGGGGCCATGCTGGCCCACGGAGCGAGCGTGCGCACCTACCGGGCCTGGTCGGAGCGGGTCGGCCTGCGCACCGGCGACCGGTACCTGGTCGTCTACCCGTTCTTCCACACCGCCGGCCTCAAGTCCGGTGTCCTGGCCTGCATCCTGACCGGGGCCACCGTGGTGCCACATGCCGTCTTCGACGTCCCGTCGGTCATGCGTCTGGTCGTCGAGGAGCGCATAAGCGTCCTCCCGGGACCACCCACCGTGTTCCAGTCCATCATGAACCATCCCGACCTGGTCAGCTTCGACCTTTCCACGCTGCGTCTGTCTGTGACCGGCGCGGCGTCCACTCCCGCCGAGGTCATCAGGCGGATGCGCGACGACCTGCACATCGGCAGCATCGTCTGCGGCTACGGCCTCACCGAGACCCACGGCACGGTGAGCATGTGCCACCACCGCGATCCCCTCGAGGTGGTGGCACAGACGGTGGGCCGTCCCCTCGACGGTGTGGAGGTACGGATCGTCGATCACGACGACCGGGATGTCCCGGCCGGCCGGCCCGGCGAGATCGTGGTCCGGGGCTACAACGTGATGAAGGGTTATTTCGGCGACCCCCAGGCGACCGCCGACGCCTTCATGGGCGACGGATGGTTGCGCACCGGTGACATCGGGCTGATGGATGACCGCGGCTACATCCGCATCACCGACCGCAAGAAGGACATGTTCATAGTCGGTGGCTTCAACGCCTACCCGGCGGAGATCGAGAACATCATGGTGGAGCACCCCTCGGTGGCCCAGGCCTCGGTCGTCGGGGTACCCGACGACCGACTCGGGGAGGTCGGCCTGGCTTTCGTCACGGCCCGATCGGGCCAGCGGGTGGACGAGGACGAGATCATCGCCTGGTGCCGGGAGCGCATGGCCAACTACAAGGTCCCCCGCCGGGTCCTGGAGGTCGCCGAACTGCCCCTCAACCCGAGCGGGAAAGTGATGAAGTTCCGCCTGCGCGAGTTGGCCGCCGGCCTCTAACCGCCCCGGGGCACGTCCTGCCAGGCCGTTTCCAGCCAGGGATCCGGGTCGCGGGGAAGACCGAGCACTCGCTCGGCCAGGATGTTCTTGTTGATCTCGGTCGTGCCCCCTTCGATCCCGTTGGCCCGGCTGCGGAGCATGCCCCGCACCTCGAACGGCATCCCCTCGGGGTAGTCCTCACCGACACGTTCCCATGCCGTGGCCGCCGGCCCTATCAGATCGACGGCGAGAAGCTGCACCATCTGGTTGAGCCGGGCCTGATGGACCTTCCCGATAGAGCTCTCCGGGCCGGGGGCCAGGCCGGCCCGGGCCCGGGCCCTGACCCGCTGATTGGTCCAGTCACGGATGCGCTCCTCGCTGTATAGCGCCATGAGGCGCTGGCGCACCCGCGGATCGGACCAGCCCCGTGCACCGCGCTCGGCCAGTGGCTCGCGCGACAGGGGGATGAGGCGCTGGGCGCTCGACCCCCCGATACGGTCCACGCCGCCCGATCCGCTACCGGCGACCATCTGACGTTCACTGGACAGTGTGGCGGCGGCCACCCTCCACCCGGCGCCCGGCGGTCCCACCCGCTGGAAGTCCGGCACCCGGGCCCCGTCTAGAAACACCTCGTTGAAGTCCACCTCGCCACCCATGTGGCGCAGGGGACGCACCTCCACAGCCGGCTGGTGCAGGCCGATCAGGAAGAACGTCAGTCCCTGCCGCTTTGGGACACCGGGATCGGTCCGGGCCAGCAGGACGGCGAAATCGCTCTTGTGGGCCCAGGTCGTCCACACCTTCTGACCGGTGACGACCCACTCGTCTCCGTCACGCTCGGCCCTTGTGGCCAGGCCGGCGAGGTCCGATCCGGCTCCAGGCTCGCTGAAGAGCTGGCACCACACCTCCTCGTTGGTGAGGATGGGGGGAAGGAAGCGCTGACGTTGCTCCTCGGAGCCGAAGGCCAGGAGGACCGATGCGGCCTGGTTGAGGCCGAGCGGATTGAGCCGTCCCAGGTTGAGGGGACGCAGTTCGGTCTCGATCACCCGGGCCTGGGCCGGGCTCAGGCCGAGGCCGCCGTAGGCGGCCGGCCAGGTCGGGGCGACCAGTCCGGAGCGGCCGAAGACCGGGTACCACCTCTCGTAGTCGGCGACGGCTCTGACCCGGCGCACCGCGGCGGGACCCCCAGCTTCGGCGGCCTGGCGCCACGCCTGCGGGACGTGGTCCACGACCCAGGCCCGCACCCGGTCGGCCACCTCCTCAACCGACAGGGATTCGTCCAGCGCGATGCGCTCGCCGGGCGCCTCGCCCATCACATCCCCCCGAAGTCCGGAGGTCGGCGCTCGGCGAAGGCCTGCATGCCCTCCTTGAAGTCGAGACTGCGGGAGGAAACCTCCATGGCCAAGCCCTCGGCGGTGAGGGACTCCACGAGACCCTTGGACAGACCGGTGTTGACCAGCCACTTGGTGAGCCCCAGGGTGACCGTCGGACCGGCCGCCAGCTCGGCGGCCAGCCGGGCGGCCTCCGTCTCGAGCCGGTCGGAGGGCACCGAGCGGTGGACCAGGCCCCAGTCGGCGGCCGTGCGGCCGTCGAGGCGACGGCCGAGCATGAGGATCTCCCGAGCCCGGGCTACTCCGACCAGGCGGGGTAGCAGCCATGTTGCGCCGCTGTCAGGGGTGAAACCCCGGGCCACGAATGGTTCCCATAGAACGGCGTCATCGGCCACGATGGTGAAGTCGCAGGCCAGTGACAGATGCAGCCCGATCCCGGCGGCGTAGCCCTGCACCGCGGCGACGATCGGCAACTGGACCTCGGTGATCAGCGGGATCAGCCGGTGGGCCGCTCCGGGCAGGCGGCGCTGGATGCTCCCGGCCCGTCGCCGAACCGAGGTCTGGCGGTTGCGGGCCACGATGTCGGCTCCGACGCAGAAGTCCTTCCCCTCGGCCCGCAGCAGCACCGCTCGCACCGAGTCGTCGTTATTGGCACGCTGCAGCACGAGGATCAGACCTTCGATCATCGCGTCGCTCAGCGCGTTCTTCTTCTCGGCCCGGTCCAGGGTGAGGCGGAGCACGCCGTCGTCCAGGTCGACGCCTATCCCCTCAACGGAACCGTAATCGCCTCGCCCGCTACGCGGTCGGTCCCCGTCGTCGGTCGTCATGATCAATGATGTCCTTCGGCTAGCGGTCGCCCGGCAATTCCTGCCAGACCGGTTGGCGCTTCTGGGCGAAGGCGGCTGGACCCTCGGTCTGGTCGGGATGGCCCCACATGGAGACCAGCTCCCGGGCCCCGGCCCGGCACGCGTCCGTGAGACCGGACTCCAGGGCCCCCCACAACGCCCGCTTGGTCGCCGCCATGGCCGCCGGGGAGTTCCGGGCGATCTTCTCGGCCAGAGCCTGTGCTTCCTCACGGAGCCGCTCGGGGGGGTCGACGATCTGGCTGATCATCCCGAGCTCGAGTGCCCGGGCGGCGTCCATGCGCTCGTAACGGCCCACGAAAGCCATGCGCATGACCGCTTCGACCGGCATCTTGCGGATCAGCCCGATGGCCTCGATGGAGACGACCTGTCCGACCGAGACGTGCGGATCGAAGAATTGGGCGTCCGACGCGGCGATGACGATGTCGGCATCGGCGACCCAGTGGAAGGCTCCGCCTGCGCACAGCCCGTTCACGGCGGTGATCACCGGCTTCCACACCTTCTGATGCCACGATGTGAAGTGGAGGTCGAAGTCCTCCATCGAGGCCCGGTAGCGCTCCATGCCGACCCCGTCGCGGGCGATCTCCTCCACGTCCACCCCCGTCTGGAAGGCCCGGCCCTCACCGGTGTGGACTATGACCCTGACGGCGGGGTCGCGGTCGAGCTCCAACCAGGCGTCGGCGAACTCGTCGCGCATGCGCGCCGACATGGCGTTCAGCTTCTCCGGCCGGTTGTTGATCAACCAGCCGACCGGGCCGTGGCGCTCCAGCTTCAGATTCTCGTAGGGCCCGTACGTCACCGGTTCCTCCGGTCGGGTCTCGTCATCCGGCCAGCCACTGTGCCTCCCTCCGCTCGGCGAAGGCCCGAGGGCCCTCGGTCTGATCGGGGTGGCCCCAGACCGACACCAGCTCCCGGGCGCCGCTCCGGCACGCCTCGGTCAACCCGGCTTCCGGGGCCCCCCACAGAGCTCTCTTGGTGGCAGCCATGGCCGCCGGGGAGTTTCGGGCGATCTTCTCGGCCAGGGCCTGGGCCTCCTCCCTCAGGCGCCCGGCGGGGTCCACAACCTGGCTGATCATCCCGAGCCGTCGGGCCTGTTCGGCCCCGACGCGCTCGTGGCGACCGACCAGAGCCAGGCGCATCACCGCTTCGACAGGCATCTTGCGGACCAGGCCGATGGCCTCGAAGGCGCTGACCTGTCCCACGGACACGTGGGGGTCCAGGAACGTGGCGTCGCACGACGCGATCACGACATCGGCGTCGGCCACGAAGTGCAGCCCTCCGCCGGCGCAGACACCGTTCACGGCGGCGATCACGGGCTTCCATACCTGGTTGTGCCAGGCGGTCAATCGCAGCTCGGCGAGTCGGGTCCGTCTCGACTGCTCCCGGAGGGCGGCGGGATCCCGACTCAGCTGCTTCATGTCAAGGCCCGTCTGGAAAGCCTCCCCGTTACCGGTATTGACGATCACCCGGACGTCGGGATCCTGATCGAGCTCCCGCCACGCCTGCTCGAGCTCGTCGATCATGAGGGCGTCCATGGCGTTGCCCACCTCCGGACGGTCGAACACGAGCCACCCGACCCGGCCGCGCCGGTACACCTCGAGGGTTTCGAAGGCGCGACGGCTGCTCCCACCGTCCCGGCCGTCATGGCTCACCCGGCTATCCACTGCATCATTTAATGTATACCAGTCCGCTCAGCAGGCCAGGCGACCGCCGTCGACGACCAACGAGGTCCCGGTGACATAGGCCGACAGGTCGCTCGCCAGGTAGACCACGGCATCGGCCACGTCGCGGGGTTGGCCCACCCGTCCTATCGGTATGGGTAAGGCTGACAGGCTCTCGCCGTCGACGCCGACCAGGCGGGCGTCCACCCTCGTCATCGAGGTGTCGATGACCCCGGGGTGGACGGCGTTGACCCGGATACCGTAGGGACCGAGCAGGTCGCCCAGCGAATAGGTGAGCAGCCGGACCGCCCCCTTGGAGGCGCAGTAGGCGGGGAACGTCCCGCTACCCCTCAGACCGCCGACACTCGACAGGTTCACGATGGAGCCTCCCCGTCCTCGCATCTGGCGGGCCGCGACCTGGCAGCCGAAGAAGACCCCCTTGACGTTGACGTCCATCACCCGGTCGTAGTCGCTCTCGGTCCAGGCGAAGAAGTCCTCCACCCCGAACACCCCGGCGTTGTTGACCATGACGTCCAGCCCACCCAGTTCCACCGCCAGGTCGACCGCCGCCTCGAGGGCGTCGGGCCGCGTGACGTCGGTCGCCACGAACTCGCCGCGCCCGCCGATCTCGGCGATCATCTCCATGGTGCTGGGGCCGCCTTCGCGGGGCTCCTCCCGCAGGTCGGCTACAACCACGGCCGCCGCGCCCTCCTCGGCGAGGCGCACCGAGATAGCCCGGCCGGCGCCGCTCGAACCCCCGGTGACCACCGCCACCTTCCCTGCCAGCAACCCTGACACAGCACTCCTCCGATTCATGGGTCCGGCTCACGGCTCCGGTCTCTTCGGAAGAGGTTATGGTCCCGACCGGAGTCCGAAGCGCCAATGGCGGCGGCCGCAGCCCAGGGCACCCGCCGGCGCAAGACACCGGGCCTCGCCGGAAGTGATCGGTCTAAGTTGTCAAAGATACCGAATGCAGTTTCGACCGAAGGGGGCGCCGGCCGTGTCGGATGCCATAACTGACGAGGGAGTGGAGAGACTCCGCCGGCGCATCGGCGTCGCCCACCCCCATCCCCAGCCGCCCAGGTACTACGTCCCCAACGAGGACAGCTTCCGGCACGTCGCCGAGGCCTACGGCGACGACAACCCGCTGTGGTGCGACCCGACCCACGGCCGCCAGTCGCGCTGGGGTTCGGCCATCGCGCCCCCACCGCTGGTCGGCGGCGACACCCTCATCGGTGAGGACGAGGTGACCAGCCTGGACGTTGAGACGGCGGCGCTGCTGAAGGGGGATCCGCTGCGGGGGGTGCACGCCTTCTACTCGGGCTCCTACCGGGAATGGTGGAACCCGCTGTTGCCCGGCAACCGGGTGACGAGGCGCAACGCCCTCGTCGGCGTCCACGACAAGCAGGGAGAGTTCGCCGGTCGAGCCGTGCACGAATGGTCAGCCGAGGTGTTCGCCGCCGCGGGTGGACCGGTCCTGGCGGGACAGTACCGCTTGATGATCCGTGCCGAGCGGGAGAAGGCCACCGAACGCAAGAAGAACGACCAGATCGAGATCCGGCCCTACAGCGCCGACGACCTCGACGCCATCGACGCCATCTACCGGGGCGAGAGGGACCGCCGGCGCGGCCGCGAGCCCCGCTACTGGGAAGATGTCGAGGAGGGCGACGAGTTGGGACCGCTGGTGAAAGGACCTCTGCGCGTCACCGACATGGTGGTGTGGCACACGGGGATGGGCATGGGGCTGTACGGCGTAAAGGCGCTGCGCCTCAGCTACGACCAGCGCCTTCGCCTACCGCGCTTCTTCAGACCCGATGACCTCAACATCCCCGACGTCGCGCAGCGGGTCCACTGGGACCCGGAGTGGGCCCGACAGGCGGGCAACCCCGCCTGCTACGACTACGGGCGCATGCGCGAGACATGGCTCATCCACCTGTGCACGGACTGGATGGGCGACGACGCCTGGCTGTGGAAGCTCGACTGCCAGTTCCGTAGGTTCAACTACGTCGGGGACACCCACTGGATGGGTGGCCGGGTGACCCGCAAGTACCTGGCCGAGGGGGACCGCCCGGCCGTGGACCTGGACCTGTGGGGCACCAACCAACGCGGTGAAGTCACCGTCCCGGGCCATGCCAGCGTCCTTCTGCCTTCCCGAGACCTCGGACCGGTCAGGCTGCCCGAGCCCCCCGGCGCGGCCGCCAACTGCCAGCAGGCCCTGGATGCGCTGGCCGATCGGTTCGCATCCGGTTCCAACTGACGACCGACGGCGACGAGGCGCCCCCGTGGAGATGGATGCGCTCCGGCTATCGCCCCCCTGAGGCCCCACGCGCCCCTATCCTGTGCAAGCTATACATGATAGAGTCCCCAACCTGTCCGATTCGCGCACGGCCGGAGCCCGTCTGTGATCCTCACCGAGATGCCCGCCACATCTTCCCGCGAGCGATCCCTGGCTCAGCTGTTGCTGGAGCACCCCGCCGCTGACGATCAACCGCTCGTCTACTGCGGGGACATCGAGCTCTCGGCCGGGGTCGTCCGCCGGGCCGCGAAGGAGCTGTCCGGTCTGATGCGGGCAGGCGGAACTCGACCGGGCAGCGTGGTTGCCGACCTGGTCGGCGGTGGCCCGAACTCCCTGGTCGTCATGTACGCCGTCTGGTTGGCCGGGGCGGTGTACATGCCCTGCAACGACCGCCTGACCGATCCCGAGATCGTCCAGATGATGGACGAGGCCCCCCCGTCGCTGGTCGTCGGGGCATCCGAACGCCTCGATGCCCTCGGCGTCACGGCCACCCGTATCCTCGAGTCGGGAACACTCGAGTGGACCGCCGGGCGCGACGGCACCGACCCGGGGCACCTCTACGACCGCGACGTGGCCCTGGTGATGCGCACCTCGGGGACGACGGGCCGGGCCAAGGCGGTCCTGCTCCGTCACTCCGGGACGCTGGAGGGGCTGGACGCCATCCTGGACCGAATCCGTTCGGGGTCGACCCGGGCGCCCCGGGACGCCCGGACGCCCACCCCAAATTTGATCCCCGTCTCCCTGGCCCTGTGGGCGGGGATCTACAACACCCTCTTCGCGTTCCGCGCCGGCGCGCCCATTGTGGTGATCGAGCGGTTCAGCACCGACGGCTTCCGACACGTCATAGGAGAGTTCGACATACGGTCCACGGTCCTGGCACCGGCCATGATCACCATGCTCAACGACGATCCGCTGATCGAGGACCTGAAGCCGCTGCGCTTCGTCCGGTCGATCACCGCGCCGCTGCGCAAGGATGAGGCCGAGCGGTTCTTCGCCCGCTTCTCCATCCCCGTCCTGAACTCCTACGGCCAGACCGAGCTCGGCGGCGAGGTCGTCGGCTGGACAGCCGCCGACGTCCGCGAGTTCGGGGCGTCCAAGCTCGGTTCGGTGGGCCGGCCCCACGGTGGAGTCGGCATCGAGGTGCGTGGAGAGGACGGTTCCCTCCTCGGGGCGGACGAGACCGGTGAGATCTGGGTGCACTCGCCCTTTCTCATGCGCGGTTACGCCACCGATCCGGAGGCACTTTCGGATCGCCTGTCCGAGGAAGGGTTTCTCCGCACCGGCGACATCGGAAGCGTGGACGCCGATGGGTTCCTGTGGATCCACGGCCGGGAGAGCGACATGATCAACCGGGGCGGCATGAAGGTGAGCCCCGAGGAGGTCGAGGCGGTGCTGGTCGGACATCCCGACGTGGTGGACGCCTGCGTGGCGGGGATCTTCGACGCCCGGCTCGGCGAGGTTCCGTTCGCCTGGGTGGTGCCGGGCGGCGCCTTCGATCCCGGCGCGTTGGCCGACTGGTGCCGACAGCGCCTGGCCCCCTACAAGGTCCCGGTCGGCTTCGAGGTCATCGACGCCGTCCCCCGCTCCGAGATCGGCAAAGTGCTGCGCCGGAGCCTCGCCTCGGGCCGTCAGTCGGCTACCTGAACCGCCTCGGGCGGCCGAGGGTTCGACCGGGGCAGTCCGAGCAACCGGGTGGCGATGATGTCACGTTGGATCTGGGTTGATCCGCCGTACACGCTGGCGGCGCGCGACCACATGTACTGGTGGAGTATCGCCGGGTGCTGACCGGTCAACGCCCCTGCGCCGGTCAGGTCGATGGCCACGTGGGCCAGGGTCTGGTCGGCCCGGGTCATGAGGACCTTGTCTATCGACATCTCGTCCTCGGCGCCGACGCCTCGCGCCCGGCGCGAAAGGGTGCTCAGCACGTGCAATCGCAGGGCTTCGACTTCGATCCCGGCCCAGACCAGCCGGCTCAGCAGTTCCGGCGTGGCTCGCAGCCGGCCTTCACCGACTTCGCGCTCGAGGTGGGTGAGAACGCGCCGGAAGTCGGCTATGAAACCGACGTCGGCGGGCCCCCGCTCGAAAGCGACCGTCGACATGGCTATCCGCCATCCCGACCCGGCGTCGCCGATCCTCATGGAGACCGGGATCCGCACCTCGTCGAAGAACAGCTCGGCGAACTCCAGGCTTCCGGTGATCTGGCGGAATGGTCGGACGGTGAGCCCGGGGCTGTCGACGGGGACGATGAAACATGACAGAGAGTCGTGCCGCCGCCGATCCGCCTCGGATCGGGCCAGCAGGAGGCACCATTTGGCCCAATGCGCCTCGCTGGTCCAAACCTTCTGGCCCGAGACCACGTAATGGTCCCCCTCGAGGCGGGCGCGGGTACTTATGGCACTCAGGTCGGAGCCGGCCCCTGGCTCACTGAATCCCTGGCACCACCGTTCCTCCCCCCGGAACGCGGGCGCCAGGAACCGGCGGCGCTGCTGCACCGATCCGTACATCTGGATCACTCTGGTGACATAGCCGTAGTGCCACACCGGGGGCGCTCCGGCCGCCCCGAGCTCGTCGAGCACGATGGCCTCGTAGACCGCAGGGAGCCCCCGACCACCGTCGTGCTCGGGGAAGGACACGGCGACCCAGCCGGCGTCGTAGAGCCGGCGCTGCCAATCAGAGAGGTACTCGACCCGCTCGTCGTCGTCGGCCGGAACGGGCGGGAAGGGGCGCTGGGCGTCGATCCAAGCCCTCAGCTCCCGGCGGAACTCGGCCTCCCGAGGAGAGTCAGCAAAATCCACGGCAACCTTCCTGTTGCTATCGTCTAAAAGATAACAGGGCCAATGAACGGCAAGATTCCCGGTTAATGGACGCCACTTTCGACCAAGAGCAGGAGATGCTCGCTCAAACCGCGGGGCGCATGGCCGACGCGCTCGGACCGAGCTCGGTCCACGACCTGGAGTCCTACGACCCGTCCAAAGCCGCGGACGAGCTCATCCGCAGCGGGATGCTCGGGCTCGCCCTGCCGGAGCGGCTCGGTGGCAGCGGGGCGACCTGCGTGGAGGTCGCCATCGTGGCCGAGGCCCTGGCCCGCCGTCTCGTACCGGTCCCGTACGTGGGTCCGGTCACGGCCCTCGAGCTGCTGGCGGCGGCGGGTCAGGACGAGCTGGTGTCAGACGTCGTGGCCGGGGACCGGGTGGTCACTCTCGGGCTCGACACCGGTCTCGAAGGAATCGCCGAAGCGGACGCCGCCTTGGTGGCGTGGGAGGCGGCCGGAGCCACACACGCCGTGACGAGGGTGGGCGCCGACGGGTCGTGGGCGCCGACGCTGCGCTCCCTCCAAGCGGCCTCCGACGTCGACTGCGTCGATCTGACCCGTCGGTTGCGCCGCCTGGCGCCATCCGGCAATACGCCCGGTGGCACAGACCTGGCCGGCACGGACCTGGCCGGCACGGACCTGGCCGGCACGGACCCGGCCGGCACGGACCCGGCCGGTGCAACTCCCGCGGGCACGACCTCGATGCCAGCCGGTGGGTTACGGCCTGATCAGATCGCCCGGTGGGAGGCTTTCGCCCTCAGCCTGCTGTGCGCCGACATGGTCGGCGCCATGGACGGCGCCCTGGCCTTGGCCGTCGAACACGCCCGTTGGCGCGTCCAGTTCGGCCGACCGATTGGATCGTTCCAGGCCCTCCAGCACATCTGCGCCGAGCAGCTCGTCGATCTGGAAGCGTCGCGCTCGGCCACCTACCACAGCGCCTGGGCCGTAGGAGGCCTACCCGCCGACCAGGCTGTCCGGGCGGCCCGGGTAGCCAAGTCATACGTGTCGCGAGCCGGGCGCTCGGTGACCGAGACGGTCCTACAGGTGCTCGGCGGTATCGGCCAGACCTGGGAGAGCCTGGCCCACGTCTACCTGAGACGGGTGCTGCTCGACCGGGTCACCCTCGGGGACGAGACCGTCCACGTGGCCCGGCTCGGCGCCAGCCTGGTGAACATGGCCAGCGGGGATGGCACCGACGGCGGGTACGGCGGCCTGCAGTCCGCTCGGTGAGGCGGCGGCCTGCCGGCGCGAGGGTGGCGCCGGCGAAGACCGCTCCGAGCGCGACGACAGCCCGATCGATGGAGTTGGCCTCCCACATTTGCTGATCCTCCCGGCCGCCCCGGGATGGTGTCAGGGTGGGCTCGGATCCTCTGGCGGATGGCGTCCTTCCTGGGCCGCCCGGGCTACCGAACCGGTGGCCGTTGCCCCATCGCGGGGAGCGGGGATTCCCGGGCGAATCGGGCTATCCCTGCTAACTTTTGTGGGTTATCGGTGCCGTACGTTCGGAGGTCTCCATTGGCACGAGAGGGTGACAGCCAGGCAGACCGAGATTCACGCCGATCCGGGACGGATCGCTCATCGGGGCGCCGGGAACGCTTCCGCCCGGCGGAGCAGCTGCGCCAACCCCGGCTGGCCGAGATGGTCGCCTCGTCGCTTCGCAATGAAATCCTCAGCGGACGGCTGAAGGACGGCGACACCCTCCCCCGGCAGGAGGACCTGCTGGCCGATTTCAAGGTCAGTCCGCCCGCAGTGCGCGAAGCGCTGCGGATACTGGAAACGGAAGGGCTGATCAGCGTCCGGCGCGGCAACGTGGGTGGTGCGGTCGTACACTTCCCGACGGCGCACGGAGTGGCCTACATGGTCAGCCTGGTCCTCCACGCCCAAAAGACGTCGCTCGGTGACGTGGGAGCGGCGCTGCGCCAACTCGAGCCGGTCTGTGCCGCCATGTGCGCCCAGCTGCCCGACCGCAACGAAGTCCTCGTCCCGCTGCTCGAGGGGATCATCCAGGACCAGCTCGAGGCCATCCACGATGTGATGCGCTACAACCATGCGGCAAGAGACTTCCACGAAACCATCGTCGCCAACTGCGGCAACGAGACCATGATCCTGGTCATCGGCAGTCTCGAGTCCCTCTGGTCGGCCCACGAGCGCCACGTCTACGAGATCAGCCCTGAGCCCAATGCGGTGGTGCGCCGGACCGCGGTGCGGGCCCACGAGAAGCTCGTCGCGGCCATAGCTTCGGGCAACACCGAATCTGCGGCGCAGATAGCCCGTCGCCACCTCGACGCCACTCAGGCCTTCACCATGTCGGCGGACTCGAACCACGACATCAACGCCGACCTGGTGCGCGACGGCCATCTGCCCTGATGCCCTCCCTCTACGGGCGAACCGGAAGCACTCGCGCCAGAGGCGGGGATGTCTCAGAGCCCGATTCCCAGGAGGCGGGCCAACCAATCGAGCCGGGCGGCGCGAGCCGACCGGGAGAGCACCGCCTCCGGGGCGAACACGTCGAAGCCGTGAAAGCCACCCGGCCAGACATGTAGCTCGGCCTGCACGCCGGCTCTCCAGAGGCGGGCCGCGTAATCCACGTCCTCGTCGCGGAACGTCTCCGCCGACCCGACATCGATGAATGCCGGCGGCAGACCTGACAGATCCTCGCACCGGGCCGGAGCCGCGTAGGGCGACACCCCTGGACCCGCGACGGCCGACCCGAGGAGGGCGGCCCACCCCGTCCGGTTGGATACCTGGTCCCACACCCCCTCCCCGAGCAGTTCGGTACTCGAGGGCGTCATCTCGCGATCGTCGAGCATCGGGCACATGAGCAACTGCCCCATCACCGCCGGCCCCCGCCGGTCCCGGGCCATGAGGGCGACGGCGGCGGCCAGGCCGCCCCCGGCGCTGGTCCCGGCCAGCACGACTCGCGACGGGTCTACGCCGAGGTCGGAGGCGTGCTCGACGGTCCAGCACAGCCCGGCGTAGCAGTCCTCGACCCCGGCGGGAAACGGATGCTCGGGTGCCAGGCGATAGTCGACCGACACCACCACCACTCCCAGCCGCTCCACCCAATCGAGCAGCGGGGCCAGACCGGTGCGGCTGTCGCCCATGATCATCCCTCCCCCATGGGTGTGGTAGATCGCCGGCGCGACCTGGTCACGGGACGAGGGCTGGCACACAAGCAGCGACAGCTCCGGGCCGTCGGGCGGACCGGGCACGGTCAGCTCGCCAACCGTGATCCTCCCGTCACGACACAGGTCTGCATCGCTCAGTCGATTGGCCCGAGCCGATTCGCGGAAGGCGGCGATGTCACCGGTTCGGATGCTCGGAGGGAGCCGGTCCCCCACCAGCTCGAGAAAGGTGGCCAGTTCGGGGTCGAACGGTGGGCGCGGCATGATCCCCCTCGAAAACAATAGTATTTATGATTATGTACTTAACGGTCGCAGCGTTGACCGCACCAGCTGCCTATGCTACTTTCGGCCGGAGTTGTTCAGCTAAGCGGCGATCGGTGCGACTCCGATCCGTGAGCCAGGGGGAGCCGGGATGGCCAAGCTGCGCCATGTTGCGATCAAGTGCGACGACCTGCATTGGGCCGCCAAGTTCTACAGCGAACTGTTCGAGATGGAAGAGGTCGGCCGGGCTGGCGACGTGGACACGTCCGGGGCGGTCTACCTGAGCGACGGGACCGTCAACGTGGCCCTGATCAAGGTCGACCGCGAATACGTCAATGGCAAGATCGACGGTCTTAACCACGTCGGGCTGGTGGTGAAGGACATGGACGAGGCCGTGGCCCGGGCTCAGAGCATGGGCGTCGAAGCGCTGGTCGACCCCCACGATCAGGCCGCCGGTGTCACCTGGGAGATGAAGATGCGCACCCCCGACGGGGTGTACTTCGATTTCTCCACCCACGGGTGGCCCGGTATCTCCGGCATCGACTGAACTCGACCATCGGGTGACAGCGCCGGTCCGAGCCTTCCTGGCCTTCACCGAAGTGGAGGCGGGGCGCCACGCCGATTACAACGAGTGGCACCAACTGGACCACCGTCCGGCCAATCTGGCTCTTCCCGGAGTGGTCTGGGGTGAACGCTGGGTGAAGACGCCGGGTTGCGAGACCCGGGCGGGGGGCGCCGACGAGGCCTTGACGGCCTGCCAGTACGTCACTCTCTACTGGTTCTGTGAGCCTTTCGACCGCAACTTCGCTGAGTGGCTCGACCTCGGCTCCATGTCCTACCAGTGGGGGCGCCGACCAGAGCTACCGTACGTCAAGAGCCGCCCGCTGGGGTTGGTGCTCGTGCCACTGTCAGGCCACGCCAACGCCCGGATCAAGGTCGGGCCGGACGTCCTACCCCTGCGGCCCAACCGTGGAGTGCACATCTCGGTCACCCGGATAGAGGGTGAGCTGCTCGAGGTGGGAGCTCACTTCGAAGAGTACGAGCAGACCCACGTGCCCGAGCTTCTCGCCATTCCCGGCGTGGCTGGGGCCTGGACCCTCGTCGACGAGGCCGGTATCGGCCTCACCACCCGCCGGGGCTCGAACGTGGCTTCGTGCACCCGGGTCACGGTGACCTTCGTCGACGGCGACCCGCTTCTTGCAGCAGCTGCCATCGACGACCTCGGTCCGGCCTACGGCGCCTGCGGGACGGTGCGCTTTTCCAGCCCACTCGAGGCCATCATCCCCTGGCAGTGGAGCTGGTTCGACTGAAGTCCGGTGGGCCGAGAGGATCCGGTGAGCCGCAGGGGCTCAGCGGACCGGAGCGAACCGGTAGAGAGTGATGTCCTCGTCGGGGACCTCTTCGTACACGACGGTCAGAGGCATCCCCATGGTCACCTCGGCGGGGTCGATACCCACGAGGTTGCCGGTGACGATCAGCGAGCGCGGCTCCTCGGCCAGCTTGGCCAGGACCACCGTGTAGGGCACCTCGTCGTTGAAGGCGCCCGGCCCTCGGTGGACGACGCTCCAACTCCACACGACGGCCGCGCCCGACACCGCGGTCCACACCTGGTGCTCCGACTGACAGCTGCGGCAGGCCGGATAGGGGATCCAGTTCCAGTCGCCGCAATCGGCGCAGCGCGGCACACGGAACTCGTGTCGGCGCAGCCCCTCCCAGAAGGGGCGGTTCAGCTCGCTTGTGTCAGGCAGGGGCTTCAGATAGGTCATCTCGCGTCCTTCTAGTCTCGGGCCATGACCAGCACGCTGCCCATTCCGTGGACAGCCCAGCCCTGCTGGAGGGAGACCCCGATGCGGGCATCGGGTACCTGACGGTCACCACATGTTCCCCTCAGCTGGCGCACCACCTCGATGGTGTGCATCCCCGACGGGTCACCGGAGTGACTGTTCGACAGGAGGCCGCCATCGGTGTTGGTGGGCATCCTGCCCCCCAGACGGCAGTGCCCCTCCCTGACGAAGTCAGCTCCCTCGCCCAGCTTGCAGAACCCCATCTCCTCCAGGTTGCGGATCGTGGTGATGGTGAAGCAGTCATACAGGCCGGCCACATCGATGTCGTCGCGTGTGATGCCGGCGAGCCCGAAGGCCCGGTCGGTGGCCTTGCGCACGGACTTGCCGCCTTCGGGGAACCACGGGTCGTTGATGGTTCCGTAGAAGTCGGTGTAGTAGGCCTCGGCCCCGCCGAGCACCCAGACCGGCTCGTGGCGGCAGTTGCGGGCGACCTCGGCCGAGGCGATGACGACGGCATAACCCCCGTCATTGTCTATGGAACAGTCGAGCAGGTGCAGCGGCTCGCAGATGTAGCGAGACGACAGCACGTCGTCCACGGTGATCTCCCCCTTGCGCCCCATGACCGAATCGGGGTTGAGGACGGCGTGGTGGCGGGTGAACACCGCCACCTCGGCCAGATCGGCGCTGGTCACCCCGAACTCGTGCATGTAGCGGCGGGCCCACAGGGCGTACCAGGTGGTCATGTAGGCCCCGTGCTGCATGAAGCTCCACTCGGGGACCCGCGGGGCCTTGTCCTTGGGTGCGACCGTACCCCGAGGGCCCACCAACTGGCCGGCTTTCCCGTAGAAGAGCACCGCGACCTCGGTGAGACCGGCGGCGATGGCCGCCGCCGCCTTGGCCAACTGGCCCGATGCGCCACCGAGCTCCACCAGGCTGAGTGGCCGCTCACCCAGTTGCTCGGCCCAGAACTGGTGGGCTGGTGTACCGGCCAGATGGTCGGTGAGGCTCATGGGCAGCAGACCGTCGACGTCGTCCAGAGTGAGCCCGGCGTCGTCCACTGCGCCCTTGATGGCTTCCATCTGCAACGAGAACGACGAGCGATCCGGGAGCTTGCCCTGCTTGGTGGTGTAAACGCCGACGATCGCCGCCTGGCGTTGGGGAAATGCCATCTCGATCTCCTTCGCGGATCAGCCGTCGAGGCGGACGGTGCAGGTGCCCGGCGCCAGCTTGTTACCGTCCTGGTCCTCGGTCCAGACTTCGAGGTCCACATCGGTCCCGTCCGGCCCGCGGTCGATGCCGGTCACACGCCCCCGGGCGGTGACGGTCTGGCCTCGGAGGTTCAAGTTGCGGAACTGGCATGCCATCTTGACGACACGCCCCTGCTCCCCGATCCACTGACGGACCACGTTGTGCAGGTAGGCCCACTGGAGATTGCCCATGCCGATGGCACCGGGTAGACCAGCGGCGCGGCCCGCCTCGTCGTCCATGTGGATGGGCACGTACTCGTCGTTGACAGCGGCGTAGCGGTTCCACACGGCCAGATCGGTGAGGCGGCTGAACGGCTCCAGTTCGTGACCAACGGTCAAGGATGCGACATCAATCATGATTTGGAACGTTCTCCCGTCAGTACCGGATGAGGACCAGGGTGCTGCGCTTGACCATCTCGTCGCGCTGGTTGGTCCAGGTCGTTTCCATGGGAGTGAAGAGCATCAACCCCAGTGATCCCTCCCGCTCACGGTACTGACCGAGTCGGGTCACCGAGGTGATCACGTCTCCCGGTCGAATGGGCTCGCCGTACTCGACCGAAACACCTCCGTTGAGCTGGTTCACCAGATGGGGGCCGTCAATGCCGAGCGATCGCTCCGTGCTGTCGGCATCGGTCGCCGCCGATGACCGGCTCACCCCCCTCGGCTGGGCCCGCAACCAGGCGAACGGGTTGAAGTCCTCGGGCGCCACGATTCCCCCGTATCGCGACGAGGCGGCCACCTCCCCGTCCCAGAACCGGGCCGGGGGCTCCTCGGGGTAGTAGACGGCCAGAGCCCATTTGCGGATGTCCGACTCGGACACGGGATAGGAGACCATGCGGGACAGCTCCGACCCCACCGCCTGCTGCATCGCCGGGCTGATGGCGGATCGGGGCTGCCCATCAGCCGTTTGGGCCACTACTCGGTCTCCTGCGCTCCACGGATTCGGGTTTCATCTAAAGTATATAGTAGAAAAGCGGTCGGACCGGGCCGCTGGGTTCTGGCTCAGTGGCCGTCTGCGCTCCACGCCGCCCGGTAGGCATCGAGGCTGAAGTCGTCCGACCGGCACACGTCGATGACCCGGCGCTCCGTCTCCTCGTGGGCGGCGATGGCGTCGGGGAGCTGATCCACCAGGTGCAGTGGGACCTTCACCAGTCCGTGACGGTCCCCGTGGAGGAGGTCTCCGCTGGCCACCGTCACCCCCCCGACCACGACCGGGTCGCCGACTTCGAGCACGTCCACGAATCCACCGCCCACGCCGGGGCCGTTGGCGAAGGTCTGGAAGCCGATGGCCTCCATCTCGTCGATGTCGCGTACCGGACCGTTGGTAACACCCGCCGTGCAACCGAGGGCGGTGAGCAGACTGGCGGCCACTTCGCCCCAGATGCAAACCGGGCCGCCCCAGTCACCCACGTTCTCGGCCACCAGGAAGCGCGGTTCGCTGACGTCGAGTATGTGCCCGTCGAGGTGGCCGGCGCGACCCGCCGGCCCGGAGGAGGGCGGCCCGTTGCGACGGGTGGCGACCTTGCGGGTGGCCGCGAACCCGACTCTGCGGCCCAGGGCCGGGGAGGTGCAGCCGATCACCCGCCGATCGAAACTGGCCAAGTCCGAGGGATGGACACCGAGGCGCTTCAAACCGTTCAGAACCGATGGCGTGCTGTAGGCGAGCAGCCGCTCTACGGCGGATTTATCAGGTGGCACTGACTATCCTTCCCTCATCGGCCGGCTCGCCCTGGGTGGACGCCCGGCTAGCAATGTTTTAATGGTAAAGGGAAGCGGCACGCCTCCATCGACTCGGGCCCGACCCCGTGAGGGGTCGGGCGATCCTGTATAGGATTGACTCCCGAGACCACTCCGGTCAGACCTGGGGGTGAAGTGAAACCGTCCGCTTTCGAGTACCACCTGGCGGCGTCCACCGACGAAGCCGTCGATCTGCTCGCCGAGCACGAGGGAGACGCCAAGGTGATCGCCGGGGGGCAGAGCCTGGTCCCCCTACTGGCGCTGCGACTGGCCCGTGTGGAGCACCTCGTGGACGTCAACCGCTTGAGCGACCTCGACGGGATAGCGGCCAACGGCCGCCTGCGCATCGGGGCGATCACCCGCCACCGGGCGGCCGAGCGGTCGACCCTGGTACGCCAGCACTCACCGCTGCTGGCCGATGCGCTGTCCTACATCGGACATTCCGCTATCCGCAACCGGGGGACCCTGGGGGGCAGCCTGGCCCACGCCGACCCCGCCGCCGAACTGCCGGCCACCCTGCTCGCCCTCGACGGCGAGGTGGAGGTGCGCAGCGCTCGGGGCACCCGGACCATCACCGCCGGCGATCTGTTCACCGGCTTCCTCAGCACGAGCCTGGAGCCCGACGAGCTCCTGACCGGCCTCTCCCTGCCCTTGTGGAAGCCCGGCGCAGGATGGTCGGTGCAGGAGTTCGCCCGCCGGAGCGGCGATTTCGCCATCTCGGGTGCGTTGACGGTGCTGTCGGTCGGTGCCGACGGTCTGATCGACGAGGCCCGCATCGCCTTGATCGGCGTGGCACCGACCGCGGTCCGAGCCACGACCGCCGAGCAGGCACTCGTGGGGCAGTCCCCCACCGAGGATCTGTGGTCCTCGGCCTCCGAGGCGGCCGTCGCCGACCTCGAGCCGCCGTCGGACCTCCACGGGAGCTCCGCCTACCGCAAGAAGCTGACCAGCACCCTCGTCCGCCGCTCCCTGGCGGAGGCCGCATCGCGAATTGGAGCCGCCGCGTGAACCGCCACCCCGTCCATGTGAAGATCAACGGCGTCGATCGCGAGGGCTACGTCGAGGCTCGCAAGACCCTCGTCGATTTCATACGTGAAGACCTCGAGCTGACGGGTACCCACGTCGGCTGCGAGCACGGCGTGTGCGGAGCTTGCACCGTCCTGGTCGACGGCCAGGCGGTGCGATCGTGCCTCATGTTCGCGGTGCAGGCCGAAGGCTGCGAGATCCGCACCATCGAGGGCATGGCCGGCGCCGACGGCGAACTGCACCCCCTTCAGGCCGCCTTCATGGACAATCACAGCTTCCAGTGCGGTTTCTGCACCCCCGGTTTCATGATGACTGCGGCGTCCCTGCTCGAGGAGGGTCCACTGACCGAGGAGCAGCTGCGCCACGAGCTGTCGGGAAACCTGTGCCGCTGCACCGGGTACCAGTCCATCGTCGCCGGTGTCATGGACGCGTTCGAGCGGGTCGCCGACGCCACCGGGGACGGCGGTCGATGAGGTTTGTAGGCGAGAGCGTCACGCGCGTCGAAGACCGGCGGATACTCACCGGCCGAGGCCACTACGTCGACGACGTGCGGCTGCCGGGGATGCTGCACGCGGCGTTCCTGCGCAGTCCCTTCGCCCACGCCCGGATCACCAGGATGGACACGACCGAGGCCCGGAACCTGCCCGGGGTGGTCGCCGTGCTGACCGGCGCCGACATCGAAGCGGTGACGGTTCCCATCCAGGTCATGCCCCAGTTTCCGGACTTCAACAGCCCGGTCTACCAGGCCATGGCCACCGACCGGGTGCGCTTCGTCGGCGACCCCGTAGCCATCGTCGTGGCCCAGTCGAGATACGTGGCCGAGGATGCCCTCGAGCTGATCAACGTCGAGTACGACCCGATGCGGCCGGTGGTGAGCTTCGAGGACGCCCAGGACCCGGACTCACCCCGCATATTCGACGACCTCGAGGGGAACGTCCTCTACCGCTCGAACACCGTTTACGGCGACGTGGAGGCGGCCTTCGCGGCCGCCGACACCGTCATCCACGAGACCTTCCGCCAGGCCCGCCAGGCCAACGTCCCCATGGAGACCCGCGGCGCGGTGGCCGATTTCGATCCGGGCTCGGGCGACCTCACCTACTACGCCGCCACCCAGTCCCCTCAGGGCTGCCGGTTCCAACTGGCCACCTATCTCAACCACCCCATCGACCGGGTGCGGGTCCTGTCGGGTGACGTGGGCGGCGGTTTCGGATTGAAGGGACCGGTACACCGGGAGGACATCTCGCTGGCCGCGGCCAGCCGCATCGTGGGCCGACCGGTCAAGTGGATCGAGGATCGCAACGAGCACCTGCAGGCATCCGGTCACGCCCGCGACGAACAGATCGAGGTGGAGGCGGCGGTCACATCCGACGGCCGCCTTCTCGGCCTGAAGGCCCGCCTCCTCATAGACCAGGGCGCCTTCCCCTGCCTGCCTTACGCCTCGGTCCTGTTCCCGAACATGATCCGCGATCTGCTCCCCGGCCCCTACCGTTTCGGGGCGCTGTCGTTCGAGGGCGTGGTGCTGGCCACCAACAAGTGCTGGAATCCGCCCTACCGCGGTCCCTGGGAGATCGAGACCTGGGTACGGGAGCGGCTCATGGACGTGATCGCCCACCGCCTGGGCATGGACCCGGCCGACCTCCGGCGGGCCAACATGTTCGACGGGGACGAGCAGGACCGCAGCATCACCGGCCAGCACCTTGCCGGTATCACCAGCCGCCAGTCGCTCGAGCGGGCGCTGGACCTGGCGGGCTACAGCGCCCTCCGAGCCGACCAGGAGTCGGCCCGGAGGGAGGGCCGGCTGCGCGGGGTCGGCTTCGCCACCTTCTTGGAGGCCGCCCCCGGGCCCAAGGAGAACCGGGTCATCCCCGAAGACGCCCGCGTGCGGCTGGAGTCCAACGGCCATCTCCTCGTGATGACCCCCCAGGGGCCGCACGGTCAGGGCCACGAGACCACCCTGGCCCAGGTCGCCGCGGATGCCATGGGATTGCCCCTCGACCATGTCCGGGTGGTGCACGGCGACACCCGTCAGACCCCCATGAACCTGATCGGCACCGGCGGCAGCCGGGCTTCGACGTGGGCTTCGGGGTCGGTCATGGTCACCACCCGGAAAGTCCGCGAGAAGGCGCTCGGGGTGGCGGCCGCCATGATGGAGATCGATGCCGGCGACCTCGACATAGTCGACGGTATGGTCGTCCCGGCGGGAGCCCCATCCAAGGCCCTGCCCCTGTCGGCCATCGCCATGACGGCCTACCTCGCCCCCGAGACGCTGCCGCCCGGCACCAACCATCAGCTCGAGGCCCAGGAGACCTTCACCGGTGACGGCGTCGGCGGGAGCGGATGGTCGGGCGGGACCCACCTGTGCGTGGTCGAGATCGACCGGGAAACCGGGCGGGTGGAGATTGTCCGCTACCTCGTGGTCGAAGACTGCGGCCAGATCATCAACCCGGCCATCGTCGAAGGGCAGATCCGTGGCGGGGTGGCCCAGGGCATCGCCGGGGTCCTCTACGAGAAGGCCGCCTACGACAGCGAAGGGCAGTTCCTGGCCGGGACGTTCATGGATTATCTCCTGCCTACCGCGACAGAGATTCCCCGCATCGAGATCGACCATCTGGAGTCGGTTCCCGTCGAGGGGCTGGACATCCGGGGGGTCGGCGAAGGCGGGGCCCTCGTCGCCCCCGCCGCTTTGACCAACGCCATCGAGGACGCGCTGGTGCCGCTCGGTGTGACCATAAGCGAGCAGTACCTCCCCCCGTCGCGAATCATGGAATTGACAGGGATGGTGCCGGCCTAACCGGTACCGTCACCCGGGCTGCACCCGCCGACCTGCAGTAGTGTCGGGCCGGGACCAGCGGATGGATCGCCCGTTCGCTCCCGGAGGGAGACCTTGGAACTCGGCCTGTCTGACACCCAGGAGATGTTCCTGGACGCGACCTGCAAACTGCTCGACGAGCGAAGTGGGCCGGCCCGACTTCGAGAGCTTGTCAATGACCCTCTCGGCTTCGATCGCCCGACCTGGGAGCAGGGCGGTCGACTCGGGTGGTACGCCATGTTCGTGCCGGAGAAGTACGGGGGAGGCAGCGTCTCTGGGGCGGCGGTACCGGATGCGGCCATGGTGTCGGAGGCCATGGGGTCGCGTCTGCACACGGGTCCGTTCCTGGCGACCAATGTGGTGGCCTTCGCCCTGGCCGAAGCGGCCGGCGCCGACCTACAGGAGCGGTTCCTGCCCGGACTGGCCGACGGATCACTCGTAGGCACCTGGGCCGTGGCGGACCGAGACGGGGACTGGTCGGCGTCTTCGGTCGGTCTCGTCGCGCATCCCGACGGCGACGGATTCCGTCTCGAGGGGACCAAGTCCTATGTCCACGACGCCGCCTCGGCGGACCTGTTCCTCGTGAACGCCCGCACTCCCGAGGGCCCGATACAAGTGGTCGTCGCGGCCCACGCCCCCGGGATCACGATCACCCCGCTCGACAGCCTGGATCTGGGCCGGCGCCTGGCCGAGGTGCATTTCTCGGGGACCCCGGTGAGCCGCCCCGACGTGGTCGGCGAAGGGGAGGCGGCGACTCGGGCCATCGAACGCCAACTGCAGGTGGCTCTCGTCCTGCAGTGCGCCGAGACCAACGGCGTCACCCAGACGGCCTTGGACATGACGGTCGGCTACGCCAAGGAACGGGTGGCCTTCGGGCGACCCATCGGCTCCTACCAGGCCCTCAAGCATCGCCTGGCCGACCATCGGATGTGGCTCGAAGGATCGTTCGCGACCACCGCCTACGCCGCGACGAGCGTCCAACAGGCGCGCCCCGACGCCGCGGTGGCGGCCCGGATCGCCAAGTCCCATGTCGGGCGCTGGAGCACCCATACATTGCACGACTGCATACAGATCCACGGAGGCATCGGAATGACCTGGGAGTACGACCTCCACCTCTATTTCCGCCGGGCCATCAGCAACGAGATGCTCTACGGGGCCCCTTACGACCACATGCGCCAACTGGTGGATCTGGTCGAGGGGAACGGACGTTGACCGACCAGCCGACCATCGAGGAGTTCCGGGCCAAGGTCCGGTCCTGGCTGTCCGCCCACATCCCACTCAAGACCCCCGGCGAGCCGTTCCTGCAGTGGGATGACGAGGGCGTGGCCCGCTCCAGGCGCATCCAGCGATCCCTGTGGGAAGGGGGTATCGCCGGGGTCACCGTACCGGTCGCCTACGGCGGGCTCGGGCTCGGCCCCGACTACGACCGGGCGTTCCGGGAGGAAGCCGCCGACTACCGGATGCCCGAGGAGTACGGCAACGCCTTCAACGTCGTTCTGCCCACGCTGCTGGCCCATGGAAGCGAGGAACTGAAGAAGCACTTCATCCCGCGCATCCTGAACGGGGACCACATCTGGTGCCAATTCCTGTCCGAGCCCAGTGGTGGCTCGGATCTGGCCGGTCTGCTCACCCGGGCCGAACGCGACGGCGAGACCTGGCGGCTCAACGGGGCCAAGATCTGGACCACCGGGGGGAACTACTCCGACTACGCGATATGCCTGGCCCGGACCAACCCCGACGTGCCCAAGCACGCCGGATTGACCATGTTCATCGTGCCCATGTCCGACCCGGGAATCACCGTCGTGCCTCTCGAACTAACCGACGGCAGCCGGGATTTCTGCCAGGAGTACATCGACGACGTGATCATCCCCCTCGATCACGTGATCGGTGACGTCAACGACGGGTGGCGGGTGGCCACCACCCTGATGGTGAACGAGCGGACCGCGGTCGGCCGAGGCTGGTCGCTGGGCGGAAGCAAGGGGCAGAGCGAGGATCGGGGCATAGCCCTCGATACCGCCCTGCTGGACGTGGCCCGGCGCAACGGGCGGTCCGGGGACTCCTACATCCGCTCCCTCATCGGCGAGAGCTGGGTCCTGACCGTGGTACAGGACCAGACCGTCCGGAGGGTCAGCGACGCCATGAGCAACGGTCACATGCCGGGACACGCCGCCGCTCTGCTCAAGTCCATGAGCGGGGCGACCGGGCGCCGGCAGGGCGAGATAGGGCTCGACGTGGCCGGCCCCGGTGCCGTCGCCTGGCCACCTGCGGAGCGCAACCGCTGGGGAATCGGTCGGCTGTCGAGCCACGGCATCGGCGGCGGCACCACCGAAATGCAGCGCAACGCCATCGCCGAGCGCCTGCTCGGCCTCCCCCGGGAGCCGTCCCCCGACCGGGAACTTCCCTTCAGCCAGATACGCAAGAACACGTCGCCCAACCGGAAGTGAGCGAGCGATGCGAACGGTGATCGTGGGTGCCGGGCCGAGCGGTATCTGCGCCGGCGTCCGTCTGCTCCAGGCCGGCCTCGACGATTTCGTCATCGTGGAGAAGGCCCCCGGGGTGGGGGGAACTTGGCGCCACAACACCTATCCCGGTGCGGCGTGCGACATCCAGTCGGCACTGTATTCATTCTCCTTCGCTCCCAAGACCGACTGGACCCGGCCCTACGGTACCCAGCCCGAGATACTGGCCTACATGGAGGACGTAGCCGAGCGGTTCGGTCTACTCCCCTACTGCCGGTTCGAAACCACCGTCGTGAGCGCCTCCTGGGACGAGTCCCGATGCGCCTGGACCACCACGACCGACACCGGGGAGTCCTTCGACTCGGATCTCCTCGTGAGCGCCGTCGGCATGTTCAACGAGCTCTCCTACCCGGACCTCCCCGGGCTGTCGGACTTCGAGGGCACCTGCTTTCATTCGGCCGAGTGGAACTGGGACCACGACCTGGCCGGCGACCGCGTGGCGGTGATCGGAAGTGCCGCCAGCGCCGTGCAGTTCGTACCCGAGATCGTGCGGTCGGCGGCCCAGGTCCACCTCTTCCAGAGGACCGCCAACTGGGTGCTGCCCAAGCCCGACAACCCCTACACCGACGCCGAGATCGAGGCCTTCCGCTCCGACCCGTCGATCCTGGCCGCCCTCCGCCAGGAGGTCTACGACCGGGTGGAGGGGACTCTGACCTTCGCCGACCCGCGCGCCGTGGCTGCCAGCCAGGCCGTCGCCCGAGCGGCCATCGATGTAGTGGAGGACCCGGTGACCCGGGCCAAGCTGATCCCCGACCATCCGTGGGGATGCAAACGGCCGCTTCTGTCCAACGATTTCTATCCGGCCTTCAACCGGCCCAACCTGGAACTCGTGACCGACCCCATAGACCACATCGACCGCGGCGCGGTCGTCACCGCCGACGGGCGATCCCGTCCGGTCGACACCCTGATCCTGGCCACCGGCTTCCGGGCCACCAGGTACGCCTCGACCATCGAGATCACCGGCCGCCAGGGGATGAGGATCGAAGATGCGTGGCGCGACGGGGCCTGCGCCTACCTCGGTGTCACCACCGCCGGCTTCCCGAACCTGTTCATGATGTACGGGCCCAACACCAACAACGGGTCCATCCTCACCATGATCGAGGCTCAGGTGGACCACTTCATGAACCACGTGTCCAGGCTGGTGGCAGCCGGGGCGGCGTGGGTCGATGTCCGGCCGGAGGCCATGGAGGCCTACAACCAGGAGATTCAGCAGGCCATCGCCGGGGTGACCGTGTGGAACGCCGGCTGCAACGGCTACTACCGGACACCCGCCGGTCGGGTGGTCACCCAGTGGCCCTACACGATGGCCGAGTACCTGCAGCGGGCCCGCGACGTCGACTGGGGATGCTTCGAGCACGCTGCGCCCGCCGGCTGATCTCCCTCCCCGACGGACCGGCTCGGACGGTCACAGCGGGTTCCCGCCGGGGTCCAGGTAGTCCTCCACGGCGACCCGGTCGGCCACCAACTGGCGGTACTCGTCGTCACCGAGGCCGAGGATCTCTTTGAACACGTACTCGTTGTGCTCGCCGAGGACCGGCGCGCCCCGGTCCCAGGCCAGGGGGTAGCCGTGGAACACGGGCCCGAGATGGTCGTGGGTCCCCACGTCTCGACTAGCCAGGGGGCGCAGCCAGCCCCTGGCCTTCACGTGCGGGTCGTCGACCAGCATCGACTCGTCCAACCACGGCGCCGCCGGGACGCCGGCCGATTGCAGGGTGTGGAACACGTCGTAGCAGTCCCGCTCGGAGGTCCACGCGGCGATCAGACGGTCCAGCTCGTCGTGGTGGGCGTGGCGCGAGGCGGCCGTGGCGAAGCGCCCGTCAGCGGCGAGGGGTGGGCCGCCGACCAGGCGGGCCAGCTCGGCCCACTCCCGATCGTCGCGTACCGATAGGGCCACCCAACGCTGGTCGGGGCAGGGATAGAGGCCCTGCGGGGCGTACCTCCGGTCGCGGTTGCCGAGTCGTTCGGCGGGGATGCCGAGCTGCGAGTCGACGAAGACGTCGCCGAGCTGGTGCAGCAGATTCTCGGTCTGAGACACCTCGACCAGCTGCCCGCGGCCGCTCACCGCCCGGTAGTGGAGGGCGGCGAGCACGGCGAAGGCGCCCGCCGGGCCGGTGACGGTGTCCATGTGGAACGTGGACGGGGTCTCGGCGATCTCGCTCCCGTAGGGGCCGACCAGCGCCGACAGCCCGCTCAGCGCGTCGAACTGGGCGCCGAATCCCGTGCAGCCGGCCCAGTCGCCCGCCAGCCCGGCCGGAGGTAGGCGCACCATGAGCAGGCCCGGGTTGCGGTGCATCAGCTCGGACTCGAATATCCCCATCTGGTGGATGGTGGGCAGCTTCAGGTTCTCGATGACCACGTCGGATTTCTCCACCAGCCGGAGGAACAGCTCCCGGGCCCGGGGGGTGCGCGGGTCGAGGCTGCACGAGAGCTTGCCCCGCGCCACCGAATTGTTCATGGCGTGACGGTTGTAGGGCCGGTCGGGGTGGCCTTCCACCGGGGGACCGTAGGTGTCCATGATCCCGCCCAGGATCATCTTGGTCCGGGGTCGGGGCTCGAATCCCTTGGCGCTCGGGGGGAACACCCACGGGCTCTCCAGCCGGATCACCTCGGCGCCGAGGTCGGCCAGCAGGAGGGTGACGAACGGCCCCGACCACACCGTGGTCAGGTCCAGCACCCGCACCCCGCGCAGCGGTGGGTGGTCCGTGCCCCCGGCCTCGCCTCGCGCCACACACCCGCCCCTCGGGCGGCGCCGGACCGGCGGCGGCTCCCCCGCCGGGTCGTCGGCCCCGAGGGTGGGAGCGGCCCGTTGGAGCTGCCATCCCCCCTCGGAGTGGCGGCTGAGTGGGCCGGGCACCAGGACCGGGCCCACCACCGGGTCCTGCACCGCGCACCAGAAACCGCGCTGGTGGAGGTGGTCGGCCTCGAGGACCTCCTCGGGTCGGTTGACGCTGGTCACCGGCCAGCCCGCGGCCTGCGCCGCGGCCATGACCTCGGCGCGGGTGCGGCTCAGCAGCCACGGGTACATGGCGGCGTCGAGGACCTCTTTGGTCTCGGGGTGGACGTAGGCGTCGGGCCGGTCGAAAGCGGCGCGCAGCGCCTCGTCGTCGATCACGTCGAGGAGGCGGGGAACCTGGGGCGGGATGGTCATCATCGACACGTAGCCGTCGGCACAGGGGAAGATGCCGAGAGGCAGGAGGGTCCCGGTGCCGGCCGCCACGCTGGCGGCGCGCGGTGGCATGGTCCGGCCGCGGTACTCGAAGCCGAGGTGTTTCAGCGCCCCGTGGGGGGCTCCTCCTATGGCCTCGTAGGCGGCGCACTCGACCAGCGCGCCCTCGCCGCAGGCCCGGGCCCGCAGGATCGCACCGAGCGCTCCCAGCGCCGCGGTGTGTCCGACGGCGCACAGTTGGGCGTCGGCGGGTAGCTTCACCGGCGCATGGGTCGGGCCGGCGTTGACCAGGGTCCCGGCGAAGGTCTGAGCCACCAGATCGGTCCAGGCGTAGCCGGCGTAGGGACCGCGGCGGCCGAACCCGCTGATGTGGACCACGACGAGGCCCGGATCCGAGCGGTGCAGGTCGTCCCAGTCGAGCCCCCAGTCCTCCAGGGTGCCCTCCCCCTCGGCCGTCACCACCAGGTCGACCCCGCGGGTGAGCCGGCGGACCCTGGCCCGACCTTCCTCGCGGCCGGGATCGACGACCAGGCTGCGCTTGTTCAGACCGAGATGGGCGAAGGCACCGGGCCGGGTCCGGAGGGGGTCGCCGCCGGGAGGCTCGACCTTCACGACATCGGCACCCAGACCGGCGAACACCTTCCCGCAGTATCCCGCGGTCACACCTCCCGCCAGTTCCAGGACCGACACATCGCTCAGCAACTGCCGCACCGTCTCCCCCGTCGTATACGGTCTTTCTTTGTAACCATTATTGCTTTAGCGGGACTCCGGCGTCGAAATGGTGCGGCCGCCGACGGCGGGTCAGGCCCGGCGCAACAGGATGGCGCCCGCCGGTGTGAGCCCCCCGCTGCTGACGACCGCCACCGAGGCGTCGCGCCGCTGGCGGTCCCCGGCCTCTCCCCGCAGTTGGACCACGGCCTCGTGCACGAACCCCATACCGTGGGTCCGCCCTGCGGACAGCTGGCCGCCGTGCGGGTTGAGGGCCACCACCCCTCCCTCGAGGGCGATGTTGCGGCCTCCGGCCAGGAAGTCCTTGGCCTCCCCTATGCCGCAGAAGCCCAACCCCTCCAGCCATGACAGGCAGTTGAACGTGAAGCCGTCGTAGAGGAGGGCCACGTCCACGTCGGCCGCCGTCATCGTGGTCCGCGACCACAGGTGGGCCGAGGGTCCGAGGACGTGGGGCTCGTGGGTGATCGTCGATTCTTCCCACGCGATGCGTTCGGTCATCTGCGTGCCGACGGCCTCTACCATCACGGGTCTCGACTGCAGGTCCTTAAGGGTGTCCACATGGGAGACCACCACGGCGATGGAGGCGTCGGCGGGGACGTCGCAGTCGTAGAGACCGAAGGGGGTGGTGATCATGCGGGCCTCCATGTAGTCGTCCATGGAGAGCGGGTCACGGTAGATGGCCAGCGGGTTGCGGGCGGCGTTGGCCCGCTGGTTGAGGGCGATCCAACCGAGGGTCTGGCGGTCGGTCCCGTACCTGGCGAAGTGGTGGGAGGCGCACAGGGCCAGATTGTTGGCCGCCGAGCCGAAGCCGAACGGGCCGTGGTAGCCCGGGATCCGGGACTCCTTCGAGCCCATGGAGTAGGGGCTGGCGCCGCCGCTCGCCCGGGCCCGCATCTGCTCGGCGAAGGTCGACTGCCAGACCGTTCGGAAGCACACCACATGGCGGGCCAGCCCGGCCGAGACGGCCAACATGGCGGCGATCACCGAGCCGGCCGGGCCGAAGGTCTCGGCGCCCCCGTTGTACCAGGCCGGCCTGATGCCCAGCGCGTCCTCGAGGGCCGAGACGCCGCCCTCGCTGAAGCCGCCGATGGGAGCCGACCCCGGATAGGTGGACAGTCCGTCTATGTCCTCGAGGCGCAGGCCGGCGTCGGCGACGGCCTGCTCCACCGCGTCGACGGTCAACGACAGGGGGTCACGCATCAAGCGTCGACCTATGGCCGACATACCGACGCCGGTCAGCGCCACGTCGTCTTCGAACTTGCGCGCCCCGGCGACGGGCCGCACCCAGCGGCGGTGGTCGGCGGGAGGCGTCTCGTCTTCGGGCAGTGATGCGTCCGGCTCGCCGGTCGGGGTGAAGTAGGGGATCCAGACGTCTTCGACGTGCTCGAAACGGGCCTTGACCCGCATCCCGACCCGGACCTCGCCGGCGTCCACGCCGACCAGGTTGGTCAGTACCCGGACCCGGGGGTCGGCATCGACGGCCACATTGGCCAGGATGTAGGGAGGAGGGAACCTAGGGTCCCACAGGTGGTGGTTGACGGTGACGCCCACCACGACGCCGTTGGCCTCGACTTCCCGTCGGCCGATGTCCCTCGAGCGGCAGTACCGGCAGACCGGCTGGGGTGGATGCAGCAGGGCCCCGCACCCGTTGCAGGCGGCGAACGAGAGGGTTCCGTTGCGCCCCGACTCCCAAAAGGGGCGGGTGTCGTCATCGACCAGTGGCAGGGGCGGCACGGGACGGCCGCCGTGGTCTGGGCTCATCTGGGTTCCTCCGGGTGGGGGGGCAAGGGCTCGGACAAGTTGACTAGGGGTGGCGCGCTTGGTCGTCGGGGGCGTCGCCGGGTGGCATGCTGAGCAGCGCGGCCTCCTCGCGGAAGGTCTGCCACATGCTCTGCTCCCAGGCCCCGTTCAACTGGGCCTTGATGTGACCGACCCGGGCGCTCAGATCGCGTCGGGGGACTGCGGCCATCGGCCCGACGCTGGGCGGCCCGAGCGTGGCCAGGCGCCGGGCCACGTCTCGGACCGTGTCCTCGAGGCGATCGGCGGGAACGCAACCATTGATGAGTCTCCACGATTCGGCCTTGCTGGCACTGAGCGGCTCGGCGAGGAGGGCCATCTCCTTGGCCAGGGGCAGGCTGAGCGACCGGGTGAGCAGCCACGCCGCGCCACCCTCGAGGGGTAGACCGATCCGTCCGAAGATCTCCCAGAACGTGGCGTCTTCGGAGGCATAGATGAGGTCGCACGCCAGCGCCAACTGGCACCCACCTCCCACGGCCGGTCCGTTCACGGCGGCTATGAACGGGGTCTCGCTCCGCCATATGGCCTCGAACAGCCGGTACCAGCCGTAGAGCACCCCGTCGTCGCGGGCCACGGTGGTCGAACGCCGCCGTTCCTCTGGAATCTCGATGGCCCCACCCGGTTGCCGAAGGTCGGCCCCGGCCGAGAACACTCCCCCGGTGCCGGTGATGACGGCGGCCTTCACCGCCTTGTCCTCACTGGCGTCCCGGATGGCCAACAGCAGGGCATCGCGCAGCCCCATCCCCCCCGGACCGGCTCCGCCGGGGTAGTGGTCCATGGCGTTGCGTCTGTCGGGGCGGTTGAGGCGCAGCCACGCCACGGACTCGATCACTTCGTAGACGAGGCCGGCCGCAGCCCAGTCCTCCACGTCTGTCGCCATCCAGCAGCCTGCTTTCGTCAGATGTCCATGTGGTCGGGGCGCGAGCCCTGCACCCTCGCCCGGCCGACCCGGCGCCGGGCGATACGCCAGCCGCCGGCGGTGCGCACCAACGAGTCGTCGTAGTGCCCGATGACCTCGAGCCAGCGGTCGGGATCGTCCCTGTCCACGTTGAGGACGGCGTGGACGTAGGTCCGTGACGTCGCCCCGTCACCCTGGACGTCGATGCTGAAGTTGGAGAGCCGGTGCCAGGTCGAGCCCATGGGGGCATGGGAGCGGGTCATGTAGTCGGTGATCTCGTCGGCGGAATGGAAGTGGCCGATGCCCCGCCCGTAGTTGGCATCCACATCGTCGGTCCAGATGCCGCGGAACAGCTCCCAGTCCCGCCGATCGATACCGGTCGCGTAGTGGACCAGGACCTCGGTGATCTCGGCTCGGTCCCTCCAGACGTCACTCACGCGCTCGGCCTCCCCTAACCGGGGTCAATATAGCGGTCGGGCCCCCGGGCGCAGGCCGTCCGGCGAGGCCGTTTCCACATTGCAAAGGACCTTTTTCCCCTGATGACACCTCGGAGCTAGATTCGCACGGTGGCCTCCAGGCTCCGCGAATCGAGGGGGGACGTTGAAGCTCGACCTGCTGTATGAGTTCCAGCCCCGGCCCAGGCCATGGGCCAAGCCCCATCCCTACGGCCAGCGCGAGGCCGAGCAGCGCTGCTACGACGAGGCCATCGAGGAGATCCAGTTCGCCGACCGCCTCGGTTTCAACACCGTCTGGGTCGTCGAGCACCACTTTCGCGACGGCCGGTCGGCGTCGCCCTGCTCGGAGGCCATCCTCGGCGGCCTGGCGCTGTCCACCGAGCGGATCAAGCTCGGTTTCGGGGTGACGCTCACTCCCTTCGGGTTCATCCATCCGGCCCGCCTGGCCGAGAAGGTGGCGACTGTCGACGTCCTCTCCCACGGGCGCGTCGAGTGGGGTACGGGCCGGTCCACCCCCATGGAGCAGACGGCCTTCGGCGTTCCCCCCGACGACCGGTCGCGCGCCCAGTGGCGCGAGGCCATAGAGATCGTGGTGTCAATGTGGGAGCAGGAGCGGTTCTCCTGGAACAGCGAGAACCTCGTGTTCCCCGAAAGGGTGCAGACACCCAAGCCCTACCAGGACCCCCACCCCCCCGTGTGGCAGGCGGCGGCGTCGCTGACCAGCGCGGTGAGCGCGGGAGAGCTGGGGCTCGGCCTGCTGTCGTTCGCGCTGCTCCAGCCGGTGGAGAAGATGGCCGAGCACATCCGGGCCTACCGCCGGGCCCAGGCGACGGCCCGGCCGGGCGACATGCTCACCCGGGTGAGGAACGACCGGGTGGGGGTGTACACCCTGGTCCACTGCTACGACGACGCCGACGAGGCGACGGCCTACGGGCTGTGGGATTCGGTCAACTGGTGGTACCGCCACCTCGCCGAGTTCACCTTGGAGTGGGAGCTTCCGCACCTGTCCGAGGACGAGAAGGATCAGGTGTTCCCACTGCTGCAACCGGTCATCCGCGGGGAAGTACCGGTCGAGCACTACCAGAAGGAGGACATGATCATCGTCGGCACCCCCGACGAGTGCCTGGACAAGATCCTCCGCTACGCGTCCGTCGGCGTCGACGAGCTGCTCTGCTACGTGCAGTTCGGGGACCTGCCCCACGAGAAGGTGATGCGCACCCTCGAGCTTCTGGCCACGGAGGTGATCCCACAGCTCGAGCAGCGGGGCCACCACGTCGGAGCCAACGCCCGCGTCTGATCCACCCGCCGCCGAGGCGGGGAGGGAGCCGTCCGATTACGGTGGCCGCCGTGCCTACCGTTTGGGACCTGGTCGTGAAGGCCGCCGCCAACCACCCGGATCGTGTCCTCTTCTCCGACGAGCGGGGGCGCACCCTCACCACCACGGACCTGCGCGACCGGGCCGAGGAGGTGGCCGCCGGCCTCGGCGTCGCGGCCGGTCAGGTAGTGTCATGGCAACTGCCGACGTGCCTCGAAGCGGTGGTACTGCTCGTTGCCCTGGCCCGGGCCGGAGCGGTGCAGAACCCCATCATTCCCATACTGCGCGATGGCGACGTGAAGGTCATCTGCGAGGACGCCGGCACCGACCTCATGGTGGTGCCGGTCCGCTGGCGGGGCTTCGACCATGGGGCCATGGCCCGGCGTCTCGGCGACGAACGGGGCTTCTCGGTGGTGACGGTGGATCTCGAAGCCGACCCGGGCGGCGGGTTACGCCTGCCGGGGGGCGACCCGTCGGGTCTGGCACCGCCACCCACCGACGACGACGTGTGCCGCTGGGTCTACTTCTCTTCGGGGACCACCGCCCGGCCGAAGGGGGTGCGCCACACGGATCGATCGGTCATCGCCTCGTCGAACGGCGTGACGGACGGCCTGCGCATGACCGATGGCGATGTCTACCCCATAGCGTGGCCCATCGCCCACATAGGCGGGATCGCCATGATCAACGCCGCCCTGCGCGGCGGTGGCCGGCTGGTGATGTTCGAGACGTTCGACCCCGCCGATATCGGTGAGCGGATGGCCCGGGTGGAGCCCACGCTCCTGGGCAGCGCCGTGCCGTTCTTCCGGGCCTACCTGGACGCCCAACGACGGCACGGGCCCGGGCCGCTCTTCCCCCGGCTGCGGGCCTTCGTCGCCGGCGGCGCCCCGACCCCGGCCGAGATCATCAGGGAGCTCGACGAGGCGTTCGGCACTCGGGGCATCGTCAACTCGTGGGGTTTGACGGAGTTCCCGATCGCGACCTATCCCGAGCTCGACGATCCGCCCGAGAAGCTGGCGACCACCGTCGGTCGGCCCGTGACGGGGGTGGAGGTCCGGGTGGTCGACGGCGAGCTGCGGGTGAAGGGCCCGCAATGCTTCGCCGGCTACACCGACCCGGCGCTGGACCGGGAGGCTTTCGACGAGGACGGCTGGTTGCGTACCGGCGACCTGGGTGCCGTCGACCAAGCCGGCTACGTGACGGTGACGGGCCGCCTCAAGGATGTGATCATCCGCAACGCCGAGAACATCTCGGCTCTGGAAGTCGAGGACCTCCTCCTGCGCCATCCCGATATTGCCGACGCCGCGGTCATCGGCCTACCCGACGCCCGCACCGGTGAGCGGGTGTGCGCGGTGGTGGTGGCCGCGGAGGGGCGGGAGGTGACCCTGGAGGCCATAGGGCGGCATTTGGTGGCTCAGGGTGCGACCCGCCAGAAGATCCCCGAGCAGCTCGAGGTGGTGGACGCCATACCCCGCAACGCCATGGGCAAGATAGTCAAGGCGGCTCTGCGGTCGTCCCTCCTCGACCGGCCCTGACCGGCCCGGCGGCGAACCCGACCGGCAGTGGGTCAGGCCCGCGTTCGTGGCGGCCGGTACCGGTCCGGGGGTCGCCGTACTAGTCGGCCACCTTGGAGCGGTCGTAGAGTCCGGTGCGCCACTGCGGCAGCAGGTCCTCGGTCATCCCCCACAGCTCCCGGGTGCTCGCGCCCCCGTCGACGACGAGCGTCTGTCCGCTGATGCGCTCGGCCAGGCCGGAGCACAGGAACAGGGCCGCGTTGGCGATGTCCCGGGTACGCGGCGGGGCGAGGGGATTGATGGCGTCGGCCGCCCAGGTACCCTCGGGCCAGTCCTCGTTTCCGGTCCCGACATTGCCGGGCGCCACCGCATTGGCCCGTATGCCGTAGCGGCCGAGCTCCTGGGCGAAGGTCTTGACCAGGCTGATGACCCCGGCCTTGGCCGCACCGTAGGGCGCGTGCAGGGCGGCCGCGGCGATGCCGTCCACCGAGGCCAGGGCCACCAGGGACCCGCCCGTGCCCTGCTCCATCATGTGCCGGCCCACGGCCTGGAACACGTAGAAGACCTGCGTCAGGTTGTTGCGCAGGGTCCACTCCCAGTCCTCGGTCGAGAAGTCCCCCACCCGGTCCCAGCGGGCGCCGCCGACGATGTCCACGCAGGCGTCGAGCGAAGGTAGCTGTGACGCCGCTTGGACAACCGCTCCTTCCGCCTGGGCCCGGTCGGTGAGGTCGGCGACCACCGGGAAGGCCCGGCCCCCCGAGCGTTCGACTGCGGCAACCACTTCCGCGGCCCGTCCCTCGTCGATGTCCACGCACGCCACCGTCGCCCCGGCCGCAGCCAGACGCAGGCAGGTGGCCGGCCCGTGACCGGCCCGACCGGGCACCGAGCCGGCCCCCGCCACCAGCGCCCCCTTACCCTCGAGGCCGAAGCTGATCATGCCGTTACCCCCACCGTTGATTTGCAATATCGAAAGATCTTTCGGAAGCATGAGCATAGTCACCGCCCCTGCTCGGGCCCCCCGAAAGGATCCTCCCTCCTTTGTCCCGCCCCGCCCTCGCCGCCGCCCGGGCCGTCTCGGTGCTGGACTTCCTCGCCAGCCACCCCACCGATTCGTTCACCCTGTCCGATCTGGCCGGGCGGCTGGACGTGAACCTGGCCTCGATGCACTCGTTGCTGGCCGTGCTGGTGGAGTCCGGCTACGTGCTGCGCCACGGCCGCCTGCGGACCTACACCCTCGGTCCGTCAGTGGTAGCCCTCGGAACCGCCGCCCTCGAGTGTCACCCGGCCATCGACCGGGCCCGTGACGCGGGGCGCGCTCTGGCCGAGCGCACCGGTCTGGAAACGGCCGTCACCGCCGTCGCCGGTGATCAGATCGTCCACCTGGCCCGCTCGGGGGAGCCCACCCCGCACGGGGCCTCAGCCCTCGTCGGCCAGAGGATCCCCCTCGTGCCGCCGCTCGGCGCCGTCTTCCTGGCATGGGGGGACGCCGCGGATTGGTTGCGGCGCTCCAATCGGCCGGCGGCCCTGGCCAAGGTGCTACAGGGCGTGCGCGAGCGGGGCTACGCGGTGGCCCTCGACGGTCCGGGCCGCCGCCGCCTCGAGGCGGCCCTGCACGACCTGGCCGACCACCCGACCGACCCGGCTCGCCGCGAGGCGGTGGTGGTGCTGCTGGCCTCGCTCGAAACCGACTCCTACCATCCGCCGAGCATCGCGCCGCGCCACCGCTACGACGTGTCGATGATCTCGGCCCCCATATTCGCCGAGGACGGCACCGTGCTGATGGCTCTCACCCTGGTGGGCTTCGAAGGAGGCCGGCGCGGCCATGAAGTGATCGCCTACGGCGAGATGCTCCGCGACGCGGCACTCGTGGTGACCCGCCGGACACGTGGGCGCGTCCCTCCCCGCACCGGCTGACGACGGGTTGCGGGCCTTGCCCGACGACCTGGGGATCAGCCCTCGTCGTCGGTGAACCCGCTGGCCGCCGTTCCGGCCAGGACGTGCTTCATCGAGGCGGCGGGTGGCGTCATGGATGGCACCCAGGCGGGGATCAGCGGTCCGGCAGGAGCGAGTAGTCCGGGAAGTTGCCATAGAGGCGCTCCTTGGGACCGTCGGGGCCGTGGGTGACGGCCTGGACGAGGAGGTCACCGCCCACGAAAGCCCCTTTCCAGGAGTGTCCGAGGCCGCCGAAGACCTCCTCTCGGTCACCGCGACTGCGGGGCTTGTTGATCCCGACCTTGAAGGACTGGAGCTGCTCGGCGATGCGCTCGGCGAAGTCGATGTCGTCGGTGGCGATCGACCCGACCAGCGAACCGTTGCTGGCGTTCATAGCCGCCAGCAGCTCCGACTCGGTGTCGACGATGACCACCGAGTCGATGGGCCCGAACGGCTCGGCGTGGTGCAGCGACCAGTTGGCGGGGGGCTGCAGGATGCAGGCGGGAGCGACGTAGGCCGAGATGTCCTGACCGTCGAGGAACTCGCCGTCGGCCAGGCTCCCCCGGTACAGGGGTATGCCCCCGCCGCGTTGAGCCTGCTCGAACTGTTCCATCAGATCGGCGGCTTTGGTGGCGTGGATCACCGGACCGAAGTCCAGATTGGGCAGCGGTTCGTCGGGCGCGGTAACCGCCAGGGGATGCCCGAAGCGGACCGATTTGACCACCGGCAGGTAGGTCTCGAGGAACGCCGGGAACAGGCGACGCTGGACCACGTAGCGGGGGTAGGCGGTGCAGCGCTGCTTGGCGTACTCGAAGCCCTTGCGCAGATGCTGGGCCAACAGGTGCCACTGACTGAAGTCCCAGATACCCCAGGTGTTGAGCCCTTCCTGCTCGAGCATGTGACGCCGGCCGGTGTCGGCGAGCGACACCGCCGCTTTGCGCCCGTTGGCCCGCCCGCCGACGAAGGCCAGCGCGCCGAGCCCCTCGGATCGGACCAGCACCTCACCGAGGTGGCCGCCGACGCCCGACAGGAGAGTGACGGGCAGCCCGGCGCGCTTCATGAGCGCATGGGCCAGGGTCAACGTGTGGAACCCGCCCTGGCTGGGGGTCTTGGCCACCACCGCGTTCCCGGCCAGGAGCTGGACCAGTTCGGCGTGGACCTGAACGCTCATCGGGTAGTTCCAACTGGCGATGTTGGACACCGGTCCCGGCAGCGGGAGCCTGGGGGCATCCGTGCCGACGCCCAGTTGGCGTTCGATCTCGCCCACATACCAACGGACCCCGTCCAAGCAGCGGTCCACGTCGGCACAGGCCAGCCGCCAGGGCTTGCCTATCTCCCAGACCAGCAGCAGGGCCAGCAGGTCGCGGTGCTCGGTCATGGCATCCACCGCCGTGGTGACCCGGGCCCGACGCTCGTCGAGATCGACGCGGCACCAGTCGCGGTGTTCGGTGACGGCGTGGGCCACCGCCTGGTTGGCCTCGTCCAGATCGACCCGGGGAGGCCCCGGGATGGGGGTGCCGTCCACCGGGTTCACGTGGTCGCCCGGTATCCCCACCCGACGCCACTCCCCCCGCGTCAGGTTGCGCAAGCGGTCCGAATCGAACGCCTCGGGGGCCACCGACACGCAGCGGGCGTAGGTCTCCCACCACGAGGTTCCCGGCTTAAGGACAAGACTCACGGAGGCTCCTAGTGCATCACGCCATCCCGGGGTGGGGCTGACGCTGCCGCCTAGAAAGTAGTCGAGGAACCTGACCTCCCATACGATCGGCTCCGTCAGAAACCTTGGTCGACCTCGATATCACGGCGCGGTAAGGTGCCGTCCTTGTCATAGTCCGAGGGGGACGTCATGAGCCAAGCGGCACCGGATTACCGGTTCATCACCTACGAATCGTTGGACGACGGGACGATCGTGCGCATCATGCTCAACCGCCCCAAGCAGCGCAACGCCCAGAGCCGCGGTCTGCTCGTCGAGCTCGGTGACGCCTTCGCCCGGGCCGAGGCCGACGACACCGTGCGGGTGGTGATACTCGGGGGGAACGGCTCCATGTTCTCCTCGGGCCACGACCTCGGCAGCTCCGACTCCCGGGAGGAGATGCTGCCCGGGCCCAACCAGCACGAGTCGTGGCGAACCAACGGGGGCGAGCGGGGCGGCGCGGAGCGGATGATGCTGCAGGAATGGCACTACTTCTTCCAGAACACGCTGCGGTGGCGCAATCTGCGCAAGATCACCATCGCCGAGGTCCACGGACCGGTGTTCGCCGCCGGGTTGATGCTGGCCTGGGCCTGCGATCTGATCATGGCCGCCGAGGGAACCACTTTCGCCGACGTGGTCGGCACCCGCCTCGGCATGTGCGGCCTCGAGTACTTCGCCCATCCCTGGGAGTTCGGGCCCCGCAAGGCCAAGGAGCTCCTGCTGACCGGTGACTCCATCGACGTCGAGGAGGCCCACCGGCTGGGCATGGTCTCGAAGATCTTCCCGGCCGACCAACTGCAGGACATGACCCTCGAGTTCGCCCGCCGGATAGCTCGCGTCCCCACCATGGCCGCGTTGCTCATCAAGGAATCGGTCAACCAGAGCGTGGACAACATGGGCTTCTACACCGCGCTCAACGCCTGCTTCACCATCCACGAGCTGAACCACTCCCACTGGGCCTGGGTCCACGAGGACCGCTTTCCGGCGGCCACCCCGGCCGACGGCATCGACGACTGGCGCAACCCCCCGCCGGTCGCCCCGGCCGTCAAGGACCGCCCCCGCGCCGACAGCCCGACCTGAGCGGCGCCGTCGACCGCATGGAGTTCTACGTCTTTCTCCCCCAGATGAGGATGACCCTCGACGCCATCGTGGAGCGCTCCCGAGCGGCCGAGGCCGCCGGCTTCACCGGGCTGACGGGGATGGACCATCTGGCCCCCCCGATGGCGTTCCAGTCGCCGATGTACGAGGCCATGGTCACCTCCACGTGGATCGCCGCCCGCACCGAGACCCTGAGGGTCGGGTCGCTGGTGCTCTGTGACTCCTTCCGCCATCCCGCCGTCCTGGCTCGGGAGGCCGTGTCCATCGACCATGCCTCGGGCGGTCGGTTCGATCTGGGCATCGGCTGGGGCTCGGTGCCCGATGAGCTCGGGGTGTTCGGCGTCGGCAGCACCGAGCCCAGGGTCCGGGTGGGGCGCCTCAAGGAGACCCTGGAGATACTCGAGGCGCTGTGGTCGGGCGAGTCCTTCGACTATAAGGGCGAACATTTCTGCCTCCGTGGCGCCCAACAGACCCCGACCCCGCTCGGGCGCATCCCCATCGTCATCGGCGGCGCCGGACCCAAGACCATGGAGCTGGTCGCCGCCCACGCCGATTGGTGGAACGTCCATGTCGGCATCCTGGACGAGCTCGAGCGGATGCGGCCGCGGGCGGGAAAGGCTCGGCTGTCGCTTCAGACCTACGTGTCCTTCGTGGACTCCGAGGAGCGGCGGGCCGACATCGAGCAGACCACCCGGCGCCGTTTCGGGGACGGCCCGGTCATCGGGTCGGCGGCCCAGCTCGTCGACCACTTCGGCGGGCTGGCGGAGCGTGGCGTGGAGCGGGTCTACGCCTGGTTCTGCGACTTCGCCGTCCCGGACACCCTCGCCGCGTTCGGCGAGGGCGTCATCGCCGCTCTGCGCTGAGCTGTCAGCGGGGCCGTCCAGCCGCGCCGGCGCGCCGGCAGAACGCCACCAGGTGGTCGACCTCCTCGGGCGTCGGCCCGGTGCCCGCCCACAGGTGTGTCGTCACCCGCCCCAGCATGGCGTGGGCCAGCAGGACGGCGTCCGAGCCGGGATCGTCGCCGCCCAGCTCGGTGAGGGGTCCGACCAGGAGCGCCCCGATGATCGCCGCGGCATCGTTGCGGTGACCCCCCGCATGCTCACCTCCGTTCCACAGGACGGCCAGAGTGGCGGCGGCGATCTCGCCGTCGGCCTGGGACAAGATGCCCTCCACCCAGCGCCGAACCCGGCCCTCGGGTGTCGCCTCCTTGGCCATCTGATGGGCGAGGTAACCGGCGAGACGATCGGTACCGTCCTCGACGAGGGCGGCGACCAGCGCCGCCTTTGACGGGAAATGGCGGTAGAACGCCTCGTTGGACAGCCCCGACGCGGCGACGATGTCAGCTACCCGCGGTCGGGTCGCCGTCCCGTGGAGGCGGATCAACTCGAGGGCGGCGTCGAGGAGGCGGCGCACCTCCGAGGCGTAGTCGGCGCCGCGGCGGGCCAGGGTGCGACCGGCGATCCGCGCCGCCACATCGCCTCCGCCATGGGCGAAGTCACCGTCACTCCCCCGCCCGTCCGGCCCGGTGGGCAGAATTGCGTTCTGAACCATGAGAACTCTATTCTGGCACCCGATCAGAGGGAGGGTGCAAATGGCATGGGACTTCGAGACCGATCCCGAGTACCAGGAGAAGCTGGACTGGGTCGACCAGTTCGTCAGGAACGAGGTGGAGCCGCTCGACTACGCCTTCCCTCATCTGCAGTTCGTCCCGCTCGACGACGCCCGGCGCAAGATCGTCGATCCGCTCAAAGACGAGGTCCGACGCCAGGGGCTCTGGGCCACCCATCTCGGCCCCGAGCTGGGCGGGCAGGGCTTCGGCCAACTGAAGCTGGCTCTGCTCAACGAGATTCTGGGTCGCTCGCACTGGGCGCCCATCATCTTCGGCACCCAGGCCCCCGACACGGGCAACGCCGAGATCATCGCCCACTACGGAACCGACGAGCAGAAGTCGCGCTACCTGCAGCCCCTGCTCCAGGGTGAGTGCTTCTCGTGCTACTCGATGACCGAGCCGCACGCCGGGGCCGACCCCACGCTGTTCAAGACGCAGGCCGTCAAGGACGGCGACGAGTGGGTGATCAACGGCTGGAAGTACTTCTCCTCCAACGCCCGGACGGCGTCTTTTCTCATCGTCATGGCGGTGACCAACCCCGAGGTGAGCCCGTACAAAGGCATGTCCATGTTCCTCGTCCCCACCGACACTCCTGGTGTCAAGATCGAACGGAACGTCGGCCTGTGGGGCGAACCGATAAACGACGGCTTCCACGCCCTGATCCACTACGAAGACGTTCGGGTCCCTGACACCGCGCTGCTCGGCGGGGAGGGTCAGGCGTTCGTGATCGCCCAGACCCGCCTCGGGGGAGGGCGGATACATCACGCCATGCGGACCATCGGTCTGGCCCAGAAGGCCATCGACATGATGTGCGAGCGGGCTCTCAGCCGCAACGTCTCGGGCGGCCTTCTCGCCGAGAAGCAGTTCGTGCAGGGCTACATCGCCGACTCATACGCCCAGCTGAAGCAGTTCCGGCTGTTCGTGCTCTACACCGCGTGGGAGATCGACAAGTACAACGACTACAAGCGGGTACGCAAAGACATCGCCACCGCCAAGGTCGTGATGCCCACCGTCCTCCACGACATCGCCTGGCGGGCCATGCAGATCCACGGGGCCCTGGGCACCACCAACGAGATGCCGTTCTTCGGGATGATCCACGGAGCGGGGGTCATGGGCCTCGCCGACGGACCCACCGAGGTGCACAAGGCGACCGTCGCCCGCCAGGTGCTGCGCGACTACCGACCGACCGACGGCATGTGGCCGACGGAATGGATCCCGGGCAAGATCGACGCCGCCCGGGCCAAGTTCGGCGAGCTGATGGAGCTCGAGGTGGGCAACCTGTGATCGACGTCGGGCGTCTGACGACGTGGATGGACGACGCCGGCCTGCCCGGCAAGGGGGAGCCGGTGCAGCACCGGTACCTCTCGGGCGGCTCGCAGAACGAGATATACGAGATCAAACGCGGCGAGCTCCACGCCGCTTTGCGGATCCCGCCACCGTCGGCCCCTGACAGCCGCGATGCCGGCATCCTGCGGGAGTGGCGCATCATCGCCGCCCTCGAGGGCACAGACGTGCCCCACACCACCGCCATCGGCATGTGCGACGACCAGTCGGTGCTCGGACGGTCGTTCTATCTGATGGGGTTCGTCGACGGCTGGTCGCCCATGGAGACCGGTCGGCGGTGGCCCGAGCCTTTCGATTCCGACCTCGAGGCCCGCCAGGGGCTGGCCTTCCAGCTCGTCGAAGGTATCGCCCTGCTCGGCAACGTGGACTGGCGAGCAGCGGGGCTGGCCGACCTCGGCCGCCCCGACGGGTTCCACGAGCGCCAGGTCGACCGTTGGACCGCTTTCCTCGAGCGCATCAAGGGCCGGGACCTGCCCGGCTTCGAGGAGGCCGCGGCGTGGCTGCGCCGTAACCGCCCCATCGACTTCGTCCCTGGTCTCATGCACGGCGACTACCAGTTCGCCAACGTCATGTTCCGCCACGGTTCCCCGGCCCGCCTGGCCGCCATCATCGACTGGGAGATGGGCACCGTCGGCGATCCCAAGCTCGATCTCGGCTGGGTCGTCCAGTCGTGGCCCGACGACACCACCGACCGGGCGCTGACCGGACTCGGCTACGCCGACATGTACGCCATGCCGTCCAAGGACGCCGTAGTGAGCCACTACGCCGAGGTCTCGGGCCGCCAGGTCGACGACCTCGACTACTACCTGATCCTGGCCAAGTGGAAGCTCGCGGTGGTCCTCGAACAGGGCTACCAGCGGCGAGGCGACGACGAGAAACTCGACTCGTTCGGCCCGATCGTGCTCGATTTGATGAGAGGCGCCGCCGACCTGGCGGAATCCACCGACTACGGGCGCTGAGCGGACCCATGAGAGCTGCCGTCTGCCCCCGCTACGGCGGTCCCGAAGTGGTGGAGATGCATGATCTGCCGGCCCCCGACCCGGTTCGGGGACAGGTGCTCATCCGCGTCGAGGCGGCCGCGGTCAACTTCCCCGATGTCCTGATCATCGCCGACCGCTACCAGCTGAAGTTGCCCCCGCCTTTCATCCCGGGCAGCGAGTACGCCGGCGTGGTGACGCGGGTGGTCGACGACGACGGGCCGTTCGAGGTCGGCCAGCGGGTCTTCGGCACGGCCATGTCCGGGGCCTTCGCCGAGCAGATCGCCGCGCCGGTGGCGTCGCTCAGCGCGGTGCCACCAGGGATCGGGCCGAGGCAGGCCGCCGCCTTCGGCGTGGCCCACCGCACGGCCTACCACGTGCTGCGGTCGGTCGCCGCCCTCGGCGCCGACGAGGACCTGGTGGTGCTGGGAGCCGGTGGCGGGGTGGGCCTGGCGGCGGTGGCCCTCGGTCACCTCATGGGCGCCCGGGTGACCGCCGTCGCGTCGTCGCCGGAGAAGCTGGAGGTGGCCGCCGCCGAGGGCGCCCGGCATCTCATCGACCACCGCGCCGCCGACGTGCGCGCCGCCCTCAAGGAGATGCTCCCCGGGGGGGCCGACGTGGTGGTGGATCCGGTGGGCGGGACCCTGTCCGAGCCGGCTCTGCGCTCGCTGCGCTGGGGCGGCCGGTTCGTGACCGTCGGCTACGCCTCGGGCGAGATCCCCCGCATCCCGCTCAACCTGGTCCTGCTGAAGGGGGTGCACGTGCTGGGCTTCGAGTTCCGCGCCTTTGCGACCCACTGCCCCGCCGAGGTGGCCCGCAACGAAGGTGAGCTGATGGGCCTGTTGGCCGGCGGCCGGATCGTGCCGCACATCGGGTCGACCTTCCCCCTGGAGGAGGCGGCGGCGGCCCTGCGCCACGTGGCCGAGGGTCGGGCCGTCGGCAAGGTCGTGCTCGACGTCGGCTCGAACCAATAGCTTTGACTCCGGTGCCGGGGTTCGGCGTCGGGGGAGGTAGCCGGATGCGCAGGGCCCTGTCGGGGATTTCGGTGGTCGAGCTCGGTGGCGGGATCGCGGCGTCCTACTGCGCCAAGTTGCTCGGTGACCTCGGGGCCGACGTGATCAAGGTCGAGCCACCCGGCGGCGACGCCCTGCGGCGGGCGGCGGCCGACCCGGGACGGTCCCGCTCGGGTCTGGTCGTGCACCTGCACACCAACAAGCGCAGCGTCGAGCTGTCGAGCGATTCCCTGTCGGATCGCCAGGCCCTCGAGCAGATGGTCGCCGGTAGCGATCTGGTCATCGAGTCCCGCCCGGGAGCCACTCTCGCCGCCTGGGGTATCGACGCCGACCGCCTGGTCGGCCAGCGCCCCGGGCCGTCGGTGGTCCACATCAGCGGCTTCGGCCGGACCGGCCCCTACTGCGACTACCTCTGGGACGACATCGTGGTCCAGGCGGCCAGCGCCGCGTTCTTGACCCAGGGTTCGGTCGGTCCGGTCCCTTTGAAACTGCCCCGCCACGTCGCTCTCTACTTCGTGGGCCACATGGCCGCTCTGGCGGCCACGGCGGCGGTGATGGCCGTCGAAGCCGGCCAGCCCGGGGCGCTGATCGACTGTGCCGCGGTCGAGGTGCTGGCGTCCCTCCCGTTCCGCCAGGCCTTCCTCCTCGGCTACCAGTACCGGGGGCGGACCCCGCCGCCCGACGACGTGGCCGCTTCCACCCCGACGCTCATCCCGACCGGGGTGTTCCCCTGCGCCGACGGTTATGTGGCCCTCATGTCCACCACCCAGCAGCTGCAGGAGATGCTCCAGGTCCTCGACGACCCCGCAGCCAAGGAGGCCTTCGCCCGGCCCGACGCCTTCGAGCGGCCCGAGACCAAGGAGGTCCTCGACGTCGCCGTCTACACCTGGTTGCTGTCGCGCACCCGGGCCGAGGCCACCGCGCTGGCCCAGGCCGCGGGCTGGCCGCTCGCCGGGGTCTACGCCGCCGGGGAGATCCTCGACGCCGACCACCTCCACCAACGCAACTACTGGGTGCACAGCGACGACCCCGAGCTCGGTTCGGTGGACCTGCCCGGGCCGTGGTGCCGCCTGGCCGAGGGCGGCTGGGCCCTGCGCTCCACGGCACCGGCCCCGGGGCAGCACACCGCCGAGGTGCTGGCCGGTCTAGTACCCGACAC